>JBBABY010000020.1:0-2776 GCA_041657425.1 archaeon | reverse complement strand
GGGAAGTGAAAATTATAATTACAGTTAAAAAATTTAAAATTACAATAGTTGGTAATGAAGAAGAAAGGAAGGTAAATTATAAGTGGATCAGAGAAGAGATGTATAATCAATTTAGAGGTTTAAATGCTTTAATGTCATTTTTTACTTCTAAAACATTATTAGAACAATTTGAAGGTTCAAATGAATATAAATTAAAAACAGAAGTTAAAAAATTAGAAAATAAAATTAAAGAATCAAAAAATAAATCTAATATTGAATTAGATGAACTAAAACAAAATCTAGAAAAATTATTAAACGATTATTATATTGAAAAGCAAAACAGAACTAATTATGCCGACAAATTTCATGAAGTATTTTTAAAAAATGATTATCAATTATTATCTCAATTACCATTTCAATATTCTTATACCAAAAGTTTAATACATAATAGAGTTAAAGAAGATTTTAAAATTTTATGTAAAAAAGGATTTTTAAGTGGTAAATGTAAAGCTATAAATTATAAACTAACATATCCTCTTATGATCCAGGCAAAAGATTTAAAATTTGATTTTAGTGATAGTAAAGGTAACGTTTTTATCAATTATGTTTTTGGAATAAAATTTAAGATTGTTAATCCAAGTAAAAAGAGATATAATAATTTCATAGAGTTACAAAGTATTTTGAATAATATAAAAAATGGTACTTATATTCCAAAACAAAGTAGTATTCAATTTGATTATAATAAACTTATATTAAATTTAACTTTAGACATACCAGAAAAACAGGAATCAGAAAAAATGCTAGGAAGAATCATGGGGATAGATTTAGGAGTAAAAATACCAGCATATTGTGCATTAAATAATAATCCAGATATAAAAAAATGGATAGGTAATTTTGATGATTTTATGAGAGTTTCTCAACAAATTAAAAAACGTAGAAGTAGTTTACAGTCATCATTGACACATACTAAAGGAGGACATGGAAGAAAAAAGAAACTTCAAGCATTGGAAAGATTTAAAGAAAAGCAAAGTAATTATAATAAAACATATAATGAATGGATAAGTGCAGAAATAATTAAATTCGCAATTAAACATAAAGTTGAACAAATAAATTTAGAATTTCTTACTCTTCAAAAAGAAAAAGGACGTTCAATGCTTAAAGATTGGCCTTATTATCAACTTGGACAAATGATAAAGAGAAAAGCTAAAGCAGTAGGAATAATTGTTAAATTTGTTGATCCATATCATACTTCCCAAATATGTAATGTATGTGGTCATTATGAAAAAGGACAAAGAGAAAAACAAGCAGAATTTATTTGTAAATCATGTGGTATTAAATTAAATGCAGATTATAATGCAGCAAGAAATATTGCAAAAAGCACAAAGTATATTGAAAGTAAAGAAGAAAGCGAATGGTTTCAGAAATACATAGTTAATAAAAATAATATTGAATAACGTATATAATTTTACGTTAATGCTGACTTGGCAGTTATTCGTCTGAGAAGTGCTAAATAATAATATTTAGTAACACTTACGGAAAGACAGCGAAACTATAGTGAACATAAAATTCCTAGTAGGTTCGCCAACACTAAAAAGTGTTGAAGACTCTATCTCTGATGTCGATAGACATCTTATATAATGTGTTTAATTGTAATAAATCTTTAGGTTCGCATTTCTTATACATAAAACACTTGGTATTACTGATTTATAAGCAATGACAGTTGCAATTCGTACATGTATATAAGATGCAAGTCACACAAATCAAAGACTGTAGAGATATAAGCAGGTTGCAATTCGTACATGTATATAAGATGCAAGTACATATCCCTTATCATCAAGATCCTTTTCATAGTTGCAATTCGTACATGTATATAAGATGCAAGTCTAGTCATCCATCTTCCTAACTCTTCCATTTTAGTTGCAATTCGTACATGTATATAAGATGCAAGTTTGGTAATACGCTCTGCTTTGGATAAATCCTTGGTTGCAATTCGTACATGTATAAAAATTAAACTCTCTCATACTCTGTTTTACTTCGTTTTTCAATGTATAAAATCCAATAAATCTTTAATTTTACGTGAAAGGATGTAAAAAAAACAATATGAGTTACATTGATAAGATTGTTGAAGAAATTCAAGGAGCAAAGAATAATGAATCAATTAAAAAGACATTGTTAGATGTTTATTTTGCTACACAATATGATTCTGCAATTAGAAAAGAATTTGATCAATATGCACAATTAATTAGTAAATAAGAAAGGATGATAAATATAATGACTAAAAATGATATTCTTCTTTATGGGGCATTATTGGAAAGTGATATGTACGCTGATGAATATAGTTATGGTTCAACTGGTGAAGATACAGAATTATTACAAAAAGCTTTGAAAAAAGTTTATGGTGTTACAGAAGAAACTTTAGAAGAAGATATCTTAAAAGCAGAAAAACAAATGATAGAAGATGTTAAAGAATTAATTATAGAATTTAGAAATAAAGTAAGTGGATATTTAGAATTAAAATATAATTATAAATAATTTAGTCAGATATTCTAAATAATAGAACCAGGGTTCGTAATGGGAATAGATTAAAGTTGTTTTAAAAAAGGAGAATCAGATTGAAAAAAGAAGATATTAAAATTGGAATAAAAGTAACACCGTTTCAAAAAACTGTAATAGGTTTTGAAAAAGATATTGAAGAATATAAAAATACAGATGACCTTGGGAAATTTTTAAAAGAAAATAGATATTTATATGTAACTGGTTATGATGATTATAAACAAGTATGGATGCTTGGAGATAT
>JBBABY010000019.1:0-3091 GCA_041657425.1 archaeon | reverse complement strand
GAGCTTTCCTTTTTAATAATTGTTTATAAGTTCTTAAATTTAAACCTTGCTTTCTTAATTCGCTTTCTGGAGGATATAAAACATCATTATATTTCTCTAGAACAGTCATTGCATTATCTTCTGAACTCTTTGTTATGCCTAACTGCGTAAATAAATCATTTGAAGAAAAAGATAAATCTTTTGCAGAAATAATATTTAAGAAAAAAATTAATGAAAGAATTACTAGTGTACTTAATATTATCTTTTGAGATAAAAGTGATCCCATAAATATATATAACTTAGTTAAATTTATATTGCTTTCTAAAGAAGTAACTGGAGATAGTTATTGTGCCTTTGATTTTAATGGTTACTGGCAATAACGCCTATGAGTTCATAAATATATTTTTTTAATATCTTCTAAATCAATTAATAGTAAATTATCTTGTTTCGTCTTATTTTTAAACGATTTAGCAATTATACAATAATATTCTTTTCTTTTGCCTTTCTTCCAGTTTACAAACTCCGTTTTTTCTTTTAATTCAGATAATATTAAATCAATCTCTAATTCTTTCCTTTGATTATCTTCTCTTTTAAAACCCCACCAATTGCTTATGTATTCGGCAATAAAAGGTAGTGCTTTTTTTGTATTTAAATTTATTAAAACATCCTTACTAATTTCTTCAAAAGATCTACCAAAATAAGAATCATAATCTTTTACTATTCCATCTAATAATTGATTTGGAATTTTAAGATTATATGCTGAAAATTTAGAATAAATAAACTTAAACCAAAATTTTAAAATTGGATGCTTAATATAATATTTTGTACTTTTTTTATTATTGAGTGGTTTAACTGTTTTTATAATATCAAACCTTTGTTCTAAATCCTTCAAATATCTAATAATTGCCCCCGCTTTTGTTTTTGTAAAAGTTGCAATTTCATTTAATTTTGTACTGCCATTAGCAATTGCAAAAAGTATTGAATAATATAACCTACTTCTTTTTCCAAATTCTTGTTTTAGGATATCATTTACTTCATTTTCTAAAGGTGCATTGTCAACTAAAAATAATTTATTAATCACTTCTTTATAATTTAGATTATAGCTTTGAGTATCTTCTAATAACGAGTAATATTTTGGGAAACCTCCAAAAATAGAATACACATAAAACATATCCTCTATATTTTTATATTCTAATTGTTTTAAAGCAACAATTGAATTTTGTAAAGTAACTGGTTTTAGATTTATTTTATAGTTTATTCTACCATATAGTGGTTCTTTCTTATCTTCTAATATTTTTTTAAATAATCCAATTAATGAACTTAAAACTACAAACATTATCTTTGTGTTCTGATTTTCATCGATGTGTTTTTGAAAGGTTTAAAATATTGATTTATCTATATTATATAAATTCTGGAATTCATCGAAAATTATTATATAATTTTCACATCTAGTATAAATTATTTAAAAAAAATCATTCCATGCATCTATGTTTTCAAATTCAGTCATTATCTTTCTTGATTTTAATTCTTGAGAAAACTCTGATAATAAATCTTTAGAGAATTTAAAATCATAAATAAAGAAATATATACTTTTTTTATTTTTTATAACTCTTTTAACTAAGGTTGTTTTACCAACCCGTCTAAGCCCAGAAATAGATACTAAAAATTGTTTTTTCTTAGAATATTCATAATATTGACTTAATTGCTTTAATTCTTCTTCTCTATTTATAAATTTCCTTTGTATTAACTTAGGAAATATTTAATAAGTAAATATTGTGTGGAAGGGTTTTAAAAAAAGTATAATTACTTATCCATTTCCTGAGTGGAAATTACTTTCTTTTCTGCTTTAGCTTCATTATTGTTTTTTCTTGTGATCGTATAACTTTCACTCATAAGTCCACTAGAAATCCAAGTCAATGGCGTTGTCACTAAATCTGAAACCGCACGTAAGTTTTCTCCGGATTCCAATTGAGAATAAGATAATTCTGTTCCGACATACAAAAATGCTTTAGCTTTTAATATAGTAGTAGAACTAACAGTAATTGGCCCCTCATAAATATTACTAGATAACTGCGGATATGATCCATCTATTGTATATCTAATTACTGCTCCTTCTGTTTCTGTAGTTAATTCTATTATTTGAGTAGTATTATAATTTCCTCCAGAAATGTTTGCCTGAGGGACTCCTATCACTGGTTGATTTTTAACAACCTTTACAATATATGATCTTTGGCCAGAAAAAGAAGTTACTAAATAAGTTATTGGATTAGTAAAATCTTGTATAACTCCACTTTCTGGATTTATTGTACAATAATCTTCTACTTCAATTAATGGCATTAATTGAGTAACATCTGTAGCATAAGGAACTCTTATAATTATTGAATTAAAATCATTATCTATTGTTGTTTGAGAATCTACATCTTGTAAATTAAAAGATAAAATTATATTTTGTGGAGACTGATTGATTGTATAATTAAAAGTTGCAGTTGCACTTGGTTCGTAACCAGTCTTGTATGCTTTTGCTTTAATGTTAGTTGTACCAGTGATTGTGAAAGGGGAAGAATAAATTGCAGAACTTTCACTTGGTTCTGTACCATCAAGAGTATATCTGATTGTTGCACCAATTGTTGTGGTGCTTAAAATTACTTGAGAATTATAAGCAACATTACCACTTGGTTGAGATGACGTTGGAGTTGCAACTGTTTGAATTGTATAATTAAAAGTTGCAGTAGCACTTGGCTGATAACCAGTCTTGTAAGCTTTTGCTTTAATGTTAGTTGTACCAGTGATTGTGAAAGGGGAAGAATAAATTGCAGAACTTTCACTTGGTTCTGTACCATCAAGAGTATATCTGATTGTTGCACCAATTGTGGTTGTGCTTAAAATTACTTGAGAGTTGTAAGCAACATTACCACTTGGTTGACTTGAGGTTGGTGTTGCAACTGTTTGAATTGTGTAATTAAATGTTGCAGTTGCACTTGGTTCATAACCAGTCTTGTAAGCTTTTGCTTTAATGTTAGTTGTACCAGTGATTGTGAAAGGGGAAGAATAAATTGCAGAACTTTCACTTGGTTCTGTACCATCAAGAGTATATCTGATTGTTGCACCAATT
>JBBABY010000018.1:0-3765 GCA_041657425.1 archaeon | reverse complement strand
GAACTATCTTAAATTTATCTGTGCAATGTCTAAATAATCTAAATGGAATTATTTTTTTACTAAAATAATAATCATAAAGGTTACCTAATTTTGATTGAACTATTGTAAATTTAATCTTATGTTTCTTTAAATATGGTTTAAATTCTTCTATAAACTCATAAGTTTCTGGTTGCTCTGCTCCTGTGTCTGCGAAAATAACTTCATCTATCTTCATCTTTCTATTAACCATTTCTATAATCATACCTGTGCTATCTTGTCCTGCACCAAATAATACAATCTTTTTCTTCTCTCTCTCCACTTCATTTCTTATTTGTTGAGGTGTTTTCATTTTATTAATCCCCAACTCTTTAGTTTATTCTCAATAAAAAGTTTCTCCTTATTATCTAATTCTTCCTTATCAATAAACTTTCTATATGTTCTTATTCTCCACAAAGTTCCATCTAAATGTTCAATTAAATCCAATCTTCTTTGATTAATCTCTGGATTTCTCTTACAAACCTCTATTTCCCATTTATTCATTTCTCCACCTCTGAATTATCCCCAATTTTTGAGAGGAGTTCTTGTTCTAAAACATCTAAAACTGCTTCTGTTTGACTTCCTTTAGGAACTTTAGACTTTGCTTCTTCAATCATCTCCTTAAAAGCATCTTCACTTTGTTTTTGTCCTGCTTTGAAACCTTTAAGTTCTGCTTTATATAAATCTAAATTATTTTTACATACTTTACATAAATCGTTTTCATTACAATATCTCAACCCTTTTGGAAAATCAATATTAACATTACAACCTTTACTCCACATTTCAATCTTCTCCTCAATTTCTCGGGGGGTTTTACTTGTCATTTTAGAGCTTCCATTCTTTGTATTTTTTTTAATATCATAACTATATCATCACACATCAAATCTTTCGCTTTTTGTATTTTTGTTAATTCTTTATTGTTAGATAATAGAATTGAGGGAGGTAATTCTGTAATAAAATTAAAAGAGATTATCATATAATCTTCAAAATCTTTTATACATTCTAACATTAATTTTTCTTTCTTTTCTTGGGGGATTTTATTGTTTTCCATTAATATTTAATTCGCCTCATTAATTGTATCATAACATTATCTCTCATAGTATCAAAATCTTTACAATAAATTTGAAGGTTCTTATTAATAATAATAAGATATTCTCCTTTCCATTTTTCAATAGTTAAACTTAATGTTTTTGTAGGTTTAGTTTTCATCTTGTTTTTCCTACCTCTTTCATTTTCTTTAATATTTTATTTGTATGGTATTTTACTAAAACATAAAAAATTAAACCCATTAGCCACATACCTAAAATAAATGCTATGTAGTTATTCATCTTGTTTTTCCTCCGAGGTTTGAACATCCCCAATTTTTGAGAGGAGTTCTGGATAATTATCTACAAACTTATTATAATAAAAAGCTCTTGGTTGAATTATATGAAAATCTGGAATTATACACTTACAATCCACTTTCTTTTTGTAACATCTTGTGCATCCTATAAATCCCTTTCCTTTACTCATTTCTCCACCTCTGAACCATCCCCAATTTTTGAGAGGAGTTCTTTTTGAAAAATCCCTTTTAAATCTTTTATACAAAAGTTTAAAGTAAATTCAATAGCCTTTTTCTCTATAATATTCAAATATACTTCTAATCTTTGATGACAATATCCACAAATAGTAATTAAATTATTTAATTCTTGTTTCCCACTATATCTTTTAGGAACTAAATGATGTATTGTATTTCCTCCTCCAATTATTTTACTTACTTCAAAAACATCTTTCCCACAAAAACAACATTTATTATTATCTCTTTTTCTAACTTCTGGATTTATTATACTCCTTTCTCTATCTATTTCAGCATTCTTATTATTAGTATAATTATGTTGTATCCTATTTTTAAGTATATTCAAATTATCTTTTGTTTGTGGATTTATATTATTAATATGTTTCTCAATCATCTCCTTAATACTTTTGTCGTATTCTGTGAGGATGGAAAGTTGTGCTTCTAATTTCATAATCTTTATCTTATCTTTCTCTATCCAATGTAATCCATTTAAACCAATTGTTACATCTGGTTGAGTTTTCTTCAACTTCTCAATCTCTTTCTCCACTTCATTTCTTATTTGTTGAGGTGTTTTATTCATCTTGTCTTTCTCCTTGTTTGTCTTTAATGTAATCTCTTACTTCTTTATCATGTTCTGAACTTTCTTCACTCATCTTTCTTCTCCACATTTTAAACATCTATATCTTCCATTTCCACAAATGCTTCCAGGAGTTCCGAATCCACATTTAATATGTTCTGTTTTCTTTTTGCATCTTTTATTTCTCCTTCAATCCAAAAAGCATCTTTTTCATCTTCTTCACAACAAGCAGGTTCTAAAACAAAGTCTGAAGTATTATCAAATCTTCCATATACACAAACTACTTTTCTTTTAACTTTCATTCTTCCTCCAGTGTTCTTTTAGCTGAATTATGTTCTCCATATCTTGCATGAACAGATATTTCTAGAACATTTAATAGATTTTCTTGTTCATAAGGAAAATCAGCAATAAATCTTTTAATTCTTGGGTCAGTTGCTAAGTGTTTGTATGCTTCATTTACATTTTTTCCACTTTTCATTAATAATTGTATTTCTTTAGTTAAAGTGTTTCCATTTAGGATTAGATTCCAATTGTATCTTTTGTTTCTTGATTTTTCAATCGCTTTATTGATTACTCCCCAGACTTCATCATTTGGTAATTTAGGAGGATTAATAGCATATTCTAAATCTACACTATTTATTTTGTATCTTTTTACTTGTCTAATTAGATAATCTATCATATTATGCAGTTCTTTAGGAGTATAAGTTATTTCTTCATTTAATTGTAAAGCAAATTTCTGTCTTAATCCTAATAAGACACTTAAAGCTGTTCTTTCTTGAGATTCTGTGAATTTATTTTGTATTATTGTTTTCATTTTCTTTTATTAAACTCCTCATTAAATTCTTCTTCTACAATTCTACCAATGAGAAACATAGTTAATATCCAAAATAAAAGCATTAAAATAATTCCTAAAAATACAAATAAAGTATTCATATTTATAGCATTAAGATAAGTGAATAAAGCAGAAGAAATTACACCAAATAAACTCAATAATGATAAAACAAAAAACATAGTTGATTTTTTCATCTTTTTAACTCCTTTATTTGCTTTTGTAACTCTTTTATTTGAATAGTTTGAATCTTAGTTCTTTGATTGATTGTTTCTATTCTTGTGTCTAATTTTCTCCATATTTCTTCTAATTGTTTATTGTTCATTTTCTTTTTGTTTGATTAATTCACTTGCTTTTTGTTTAGTTAATCCTAAAGGTATAGGTATATTCTCTTTTTTTAATCTCCATAATTGATTCTTTGTAGCTAATTGTTCGTTTGCTGGTTTTTCATTCTCTAAAGCATTTTTAATAAATGGTTTTGAATAAGTAGGTTTTGAAAATTGTTTTTGCTTATTTATTGAATTAGTTAAGTAAATTCTTAATGCAGAATCTAAAATGTCTTTATCCAAGATGTTCATATTTTCTTCAGTTATTACTTCTTTTAGTTCTTTGATTATTTGAGTTATTTCGGTTTTCATTTTTCTACCTTTGATTTTTTAATTAACATAGAAATTACTTCATCAACAGAACTTAATTTATTATTTAATTTTATTTGTTGAATCTTCATCCATATATCTTCTGAAACTTTTAATGTTTTTAGTTCTTCCATTATAAATATTTAACCTCTTT
>JBBABY010000017.1:0-7288 GCA_041657425.1 archaeon | reverse complement strand
AGAGAAAAGTGCTTTATGAAAATAAATTTAAGATAAGTAAACAGTTGTCAGATAAAATGGTTCTAGATAACTATGCAGTTATTTTTGAAAAAATAATTAAATCAAATTCAACTTTAAATCCAACACAAGTTGCAGTTTTCCTTTTAGAAGAATTGATTACTCTTTCAAGAGATGGCAAAGTAGATTTAGAGAATGTAACTAGTGAAGGACTTTTTGAATTCTTTTCATATAAAGATTTTAACAAGATTCCAAAATCAAAGCTTTCTGATGTTTATTTAGAATTTAATAATTCTGAAAACACAATGGAAGAGATAATTGATATCTTAGGTATGTTTAAAGATTTAGAAAAAATGGACCTTAATAAGATGATGAAAGAAGTATTAGATGAAAATAAAGAAAAAATATATCAATTACAAGAAAGATCAAAAGGGTTGTTAATGGGAAGATTAATGGCAAAAACAAATGGGCTAGTTGATGGAAATAAGATTAATGAGATAATTGATAAAGAATTATCGGTATTTCTAAAAGCTCAAAAACCAAAAGCTTAATAAACATAATATTCTATAAAATAAATGTGATATTTAATGGTAACTAATAAAAGACAAAATAAATTTCCAAATAACAGATTTGCAAATAATGTGCAAAGAACAAAAAAGATAACTCCGCACACAAGAAAGGAAATTACAAATAAACTAAACAGAAACGGTTTTGTTAGAGAAACAATTCCTGCTAATGAAAGGCATCAAATCACAACACCTGACAAATCTAATTTTTTCAAAGATATGTTTTTTAAAACTGGTTATTTTAATTATTTATGGATTCCATTTGTTATTTTATTAATTACAATTATTCTTGATTTCTGTTTACAATTTGCAATCTATAGTAATATAAATCCTTATTATGTAACTTTTGCAAAAAATAGTTTGTTCTTTATGACTTTTTCAATAGTTTTGTTTTGTGTAAATATTGCCTCAGTAATCTATATGGGATTAGGTACCGCAAAACACAATGTGAAGTTCAAGGTTGCTTGGTTAAGGATATTTAAAATAATTTTTTTAATTTTTATAGTTGAATCAATATTAACAGTAATTGCATATTTAACATTCCTCTCGCCATTCATGACTCAGATGTTTGCAACAGAATCAATTAGAAGTATGTATTTAATTTACTTAATTGCCTGGAATATGATTAAAGCAGTGCTTTATATGCTAATGATGTCTCTATCTTATTTATTTTTCTTTAAATTAAAGTTTGTTTAAATACAAGCTTTTTTTAAATATTTTATTTCTAATATATAATATTTGGAGTCAATAATATGAAAACAAGAATAATAACTGCGGCTTTACCATTCGTAAATAATGTTCCTCATTTAGGAAATATTGTAGGAAGTCATTTACCTGCAGATATTTTTGCAAGATATTCCAGAATGAAAGGTCACAAGGTAATATTTGTTGGTGGAACAGACGAACACGGTACAGCAACAGAATTTGCAGCTCAACAAAAAGGTGTAACTCCAAAAGAGATTTGTGATTATTATTATGATATTCATAAAGATCTATATTCTTCATTTCTAATAAGTTATGATAATTTCTCAAGAACATCTAGAGAGATTCATCATAAGTTAGTTCAAGAGTTTTTTTTAGATCTTTACAATAATAAGTGCATTACTGAAAAAATAATTAAGATCCCATATTGTAATAGTTGTAAAAGAGGATTAGCAGATAGATACATTACAGGTACTTGTCCAAAATGTAATTATGATAAAGCAAGTGGGGATCAATGTGAAAGTTGTGGAACAGTTCTTGATCCAATTGATTTAATTACTCCACATTGTTCAGTATGTAAAACTAAAGATATTTCTTTTAGGGATACAAAGCATTTATTTCTAGATTTAAGAAATTTATCTAAAGATATAGAAAAATGGATTGATGAAAATCCTCATTTAAGATCACAAGTTAAAGCATTAGCCAAGGGTTGGATAACTCAAGGCATACAAGAAAGATGCATAACTAGAGATTTAACCTGGGGAATAAAGATTCCTATTCCTGGTTATGAAGATAAAGTATTTTATGTTTGGTTTGACAATGTAATTGGTTATGTTTCAGGCACCGCAGAATTGTTAGGAGAAGCAGAAGCAAAGAAGTTATGGCAAGATAAAACCACAGAAACTTATTACTTCATAGGTAAAGACAATATTCCATTCCACACAATCTTCTGGCCAGGTCAAATAATAGGTCAAGGAAAATTAGTTCTTCCATATAATGTTGTAGGATTACAATATATGAATTTTGGAAAACAAAAGTTTTCAAAAAGTAAAGGCATAGGAATATTTGCAGATAAAGCAATAGAAAGTAATATTCCAATTGAGTATTGGAGATTTTATTTAACATACATAATGCCAGAAACAAAGGATTCTGAGTTTATGGTTGATGACTTCTTTGATAGAGTAAATAAAGAATTAATAAGTAATTATGGAAACTTTGTAAATAGAGTTCTTAATTTCATTTATACAAAACAAGACGGAAAAGTCCAAGAAATTAAAGTAAGAGATGAGAAGATAGAAAAAGAAATTCTAGAAGCAGTAGCAAAGATAGATAAATACTATGATGATTGTGAATTTAGATTTGCTCTTTATGAATTATTAAAACTTTCAGATTTAGGAAATAGATACCTAAATGAGAAAGAACCTTGGAAGTCAGGAGATACAACTTCTCTATCATATTGTTTAGAAATAATAAGATTGCTTTCAATTTACTTTTCGCCAATTCTTCCAGAATCAAGTAAGAAAATAAATTCGTTCTTAAATACTACAAATACAAAATTAGAAATTAATACAAAAGCAAAAATAATAAATAAACCAGAGATATTATTTAGAAAATTAGAAGATTTAGAAAAAGAACAATTTAATTAAAATGGAAGTAAATATGAAATCTAAAAAAATAAATAAAAAATTAACTAAAGATAACGTTTTTGCAATCTTTGCAGCAACAGTAGTAATATTTACTGCATTTTTGAATACTTGGTTATCTGTAGGAATTGCAATGGGTGCATTAATTACTGCACTTATTTATAAACTTTATAAGGAATGATAAAAAATGATTGTAAAAGATAAATGTAAATCGCTTTATGCTCCTTGGAGAAAAGATTATGTTTCAAAAGTGAGTGAGGATAAAGAAAATACAAAAGATCCAAATGTTTGTCCATTTTGTTCAAAAAACATAGAAAAAGAGTTCATAATTTTGGAAACAAAAAAGTGTTATTTACAGGCTGCGAAATATCCGTATGCTGCAGGGCACGTTTTAGCTTTCCCAAAAAGACATGTTAATCAAATAGTTGATTTAACAAGTGAAGAAAGAAAAGAAATTTTTAATTTGATAGATCTTTCTGTTTTCGCATTAGAGAAATATCAAAAACCTGAAGGTTATAATGTAGGTTGTAGTATAGGCCGTATTGCAGGAGAAAGTATAATGCATTTACACTTCCACATTTTGCCAAGATATAAAGGAGATGTTGGTTGGAATAGATTGTGTGATTTTAATGTTGTTTCTGTATCTCCAGAGAAATTAACCACTGATTTAAGAAAATTGATTCTTAAAGAAAAATTAATAAAAAAGTTTGATTTATAGGTCGTAGTTTTCCTTCAGCGTCAGTATTTATCTGTGACCAAGTCGCTTTTTCTTAAAAGAACAACCATAGATAATAATTTAAATACTATAGGCACAATATATATACTTTTTAATAATAATTTATAGGGGAATTTGGTGAAGAAACATGATAACAGTTTTAAAAAAATTTTTTAGAAAGATTTCTGGAGGAGACGAAATCGAGATTGATGAAACAATAATTAAGGAAACAAGAAAGCTTTCAGAAACCGCAGTAATAAAAAGATGCGAATATAGATCAAAGGATGTTAGTTGGTTAGAAGGGCATTTAGAGTCCGTAAATAATGTAGTAAATAATAATAGTTTAGGTGCAAAAACAAAGAACTACTTTGAAATTGATGGCAGAAGGTATTTTAAAGACGATACAACAAGAGTTTTATTTAGTAGATTATTTGAGAACTACACAGCATATTACTATACATTAAAAGAATACATAGACACAAGAAAAGAACTTATTAAATATAATGGATTAGGTTCAGAAAGTTTCTTTGTTGCAGGACAAGTAAAAGATGCAGAAGAACAAATGTTAGCAACAGAAAAGAAACTAAATATCTATTTAGATAATATCACAAAAGTAAAGCAAAGAATAAGACAATATATAGGTATTTAAAATTATTTTTAAATACTTTTTTTCTATTTTTAGAAACATTAAAGAATAATGTTTAAAAATTGTTTTATTATATAATTCTATTTAGAAGGTTGTAATCAAAATGGAATCCGTTTTTCAAATTTTAATTTTAGTGATCTTGATTGCTCTCTCTGCATTTTTTTCTGCATCAGAAACGGCCTTAATGTCTATACACTTTGTAAGAGCAAAGTCATTAGCTAATAAAAATAAACCTGGCGCAAAAACTTTACTTCTGTTAAAGAAAGATCCTCATAAACTTATAGTTACTATTTTAATAGGAAATAATATAGTAAATATTTTTGCAGCAAGTTTAGCCACAATTTTATTTTTAAATCTTTTTGGTTCTAAGGGCGTTGCGATCTCCGCAGGAGTTATGACCATAGTTATCTTAACATTTGGAGAAATCCTTCCAAAGACCTATGCAGTACAGAATGCAGAACAAATATCATTGATGGTTGCAACACCAATTCATTATCTCTCTATTCTATTTTATCCTTTAATTAAATTTTATTCGTTTATTTCAACATTAATAAGTAAGTGGGTTAGACCAAAAGTGGAAAAAAAGATTTCAGAAGAAGAACTAAAAATAATTCTCACATTAAGTAGAGAAGAAGGAATCTTAAGTAGAAGTGCAGCAAAGATTATGCATAAGGTTCTTGATTTTGAGGATACTAAGGTTACAAAAGTAATGACTTCAAAAGATAAGATTCAAATTATTGATGGAGATCAAACAATAGAAGATGCCATTGATTTTATTACAAAGAGAGGCCACTCCAAATATCCAGTTTATTTAGAAGATGAAGATAATATAATTGGAGTAGTAGATGTTGATGATGTTTTAAAAGCAGTTAAGGAAAAGAAAAGTAAAGAACAGATAAAAAAGATTATTCGTCCAATAGAATTTGTTTCTCCAGATAAAGAAATAGGAGAAATTCTTTATGACTTTGAAGATAAGTCAGTATTAATGGCAGTTGTTGTTAATGACAATGGTGAAGTAATAGGTCTTTTAACAATAGAAGACATCTTAGAAGAGATAGTAGGAGATATATTTGATAAAAGTAATAGAAAAAGAAAAAGGCACTAGAACCAATTTGGTTTCTTTCTTTTAGTCCATTTAGCAAAACTTCTTTTTTCTTTTTTATAAAATTCACGATATGCTTTGATTGCGTTTTTTTGTATATATTCTTCTGGAACCACTTGCGCAAAAGATGTTAACCCAACAGAAAATAATCCTTTTGGTGTTTCTTCTAGTATTTTTTTTATTTCTGTAGTTTTGTGATCTTTTCCATATCTATAGGTATATTCTTCTAAAAGTGCCTGAAGATGTTTAAGTAACCAAAGATAATTGTTCTTTGATTTACTTGCCCAGATTACACAAGGATGTTTCTCGTGTGTTTTCTTATAAACCAAATGTTTATTTTTAGAATCGTAGATATGATGGACTGTTGAAAGTATTTGAGCAGATTCAACAATCATTTTAACAACGTGTTTATCACAAAGCATTCTTGCAGCTTTGTTTGGGTTTCTATCAAGAATAAATATTTGCATAAATTATACCATATCTCTTGCCATTCCTTTAACTGACCTTAAACACTTCTTATGCCAGTATTGTCCACCCCATTTTTTATCACAGCCAGGTTGACTACAAACTGCACAATTTTCTTTTGGATATTTACAATTAGCAAGATCAATTTGTGCTACAGGTTTTGCTTTTTGTTTTTGCAATTCCAATTCTTTAGCTTTTTCTTCTTCTGTTTTTTCTTTTTTCTTAAACACATCAAATATTGCCATAATATTTTCCCCCAAATCTGATAGCCCAGAGGAGATTTGAACTCCTGTCACAAGATCCAGAGTCTTGTATGCTTGGCCACTACACTACCGGGCTATATATATAAATAGATGAATAAAACAAGTTTAAAACTTTGTCTTTTTGATAATTTCAGAAACTTCTTTCCAATTCTTGATAATTTTTATTTCTTTAGGTAGTTTTCCTTTCGACCAAACATAATTTCCCTTGTAATCAAAAACAATTGCTCTAATTCCATGTTTATGACAATCTAAACAATAATCATAACGATCATCAATGATTAAAGAAATTCCAAGTTCTTTACAAATTTCGCCTTTGGTTTTCTTAAATTCTCCTTCTTTTAAGTATTGGCCAAATATGATTTTTTTAAAACAATTAGGGAAATGATGGGAAATCCAATCCCTTGTATGTTTCTTAACATTTTTTGTTCTTGCAGTAACTAGATATAAATCGTAGGTTTTCGATAATTCTTTGACAACAGAAACGCATCCAGGAATTGGTTTGAATTTTTTTATATCTTGTTTATTCACTGTTGTTCTTATGTATTTGTATAACGCCATTTCTTCATCAAAAGAAAAATCTTTAATAGAATGATATCCTCTAAATGCAGGAAAACTTCTGTCTTTAAGCATTTCCTTAACTAAAAGATTCACAGTAGAAACAAGAGTGTCGTCAAGATCAATTGCAATTTTAATTTTCTTCATTATTATTTCCACATTTCTTTTGCAAGTTTACCTGTGTATTTGTATTTTTCAACAAGTGGCGCATTCTTGATTCTTTGTTCTTGATGGTGTTTAATATACTTATTAACTTTCTCTGCCAAGTATTTTTTACATTCTCCACAAAGTATTTTTCCGGCTTTACAATTTTTTTTCCTTTCTGCTAAAAGATTATCGTCTTCTTCAAAGAGAACCTCTAACCAATTGTAAACAACACAGATGTCTGTGTTCCCGCCTTTAATTCTTTGTTCTTCAAGTGTTGGTTGCCCACCAGTAAATGCAAACTTGTTAATCTTACTTGTAATTTCTTTTTCTGAATCACTTAAAAAGATTGCAGAACCATTAACACTTGTTGACATCTTTCCTTCAAGTCCTTGAAGTGGTGCAAGTAGTTTGTTATGAACTGCAACAACTTTTTTGTAACCAATCTTTTCAGCAACATCTCTTTGTATTCTCCAGTAAGGGTCTTGGT
>JBBABY010000016.1:0-11058 GCA_041657425.1 archaeon | reverse complement strand
ATCGATAGAATCGCGGGGAGGTTCGTTGACAAAGATCACTCGACGAGTAAAACCACCACCGATAATGTCGCTTTTTAGGTAGGTAGTTATCCACTCCTGGGTGGTACCGGCAAGGAGAGAAACAAACGGGCGTTCGATAAGATCATCCCCTTTGTTTTTTGTGCGGGTGGAGTACCGGCGATCCTTTGTGTAAATAGTGGTCAAGAAATCGATCATATGCCCAGAGTTGGGCCCAAGAAGATGGGACAGTTCGGTGGCGTAGATCGTGATTGGGGTAATGACGTAGGACATCCCATCAATGTCCAGCGACCGGGGACAGGTATCTCGCATGAAACGAACGAGAGATTCCTTTGTCTGTGCGTCGCCAGAAAAATTTATATCTCCTACGTCATCGATAAGATCCTGCGAAATGTTCATCGCAAAATCCTTCCCCGAACCGGGCTGGCCCAAAAGGATCACGTAGAGGTTGGGAAAAAGATTATACATTCCTAGACTGATCCAGACCTGCCGGTTTACGATAGCCGACAAGGCAGAGAGAGCAGACCAAAAGTGATAATTTTCCGCAACCTCGTTGTTCGATGCAAAAAGCATGTAGTCTTTGATGAAGGACATTTGAGTCAGTCTTCGTCAGGTGTTTCTTCGTCAGAGACAAGATCGTAGTAGGTGTCTTTTATAATGCGTTTGAAATTAGGAAACGGGTTGAAGGATTCGAGAAAGATGCGTTCAGCGGAAGGAGCAACTCCGAGAACCTGGATTAGTGCAAGAACCTCGCGGTAGAGTTCGTTGATGTCTGCCACAGCAATGGGGTAGAAGACCTCGGGTTTGTGGCACTCAAGAATGATAGGACGCTGACCTAGTGAGATTCCCAGGTCATCGGCGACTCGCCAAAGCTCAACTAGAATTCGTTCTACTTGCGCGACCTTTAGGGTAAAAGGAACCTGATTAGGCGGGTAGAAAAACACTCGGCGGTTGGACGATTCCATCCAGTTGCGGACTTTTTCAAGATCGGAAGTCATATATTTAGAGAGGTATAAGTTTCTTTCCAGTTTGGCCCATACTTGCAATCCGCCGGGATCGTTAGGCGAATACCGTGAATTGTGAGTGGGTTGTTAAAATACTCGGCAAACTTTTCGCGGGCAAAATCGCGTACGGCTTGTCGGCTTTGGCCGGCAAGTGCGTCGTGGATTTGAAGAAGCGGTTCGATAAAAAGGGTACCGCGACTTGTCCGGTTGGTCGGATCATACCACATTTTTTCCAGTGCTTTATTGGTTGACCAAGTTGTATTTGCCTGCGGGTCGAACGAAGCGGCTTCTCGTACGATGGCGTCGTCGATAAAGCTGCGGTTGCGGATGCTAAAGAACTGGCGGCGAATGCCACAAGAACTAACAAGGGTACCAGTTCGTGAAAGCTGACTACGTATCCAATCGTTGCGAACGTCGGTTTTGTAGCGCAGTTTGTAAAAGTATTGCAAGAGACCGGCGTCTTTTTTCGAGATGTCAATTGTGCCATCAGAGTCAGTGAAGATCACTTCGGCGATTTTGTCCGGTTGTGCCCCATAGTTGGTCCCGTGCTGACCACGCTTGCAACAAAGATAGCGCCAGTCATAATCACGCCCATCGGGAAGTTTTTGTCCGTCGTGCGAATCGTAATCAACCTTGATTTCTCGAATACGGCGTTTTATTTCGTTTCGGTCCATCTGGTTGACCGCTGCAGCCGGTCTACCAGCTTCGTACTCATTCCACATGAGGTTAAGTACGAGGGCAGGTTTGATACCCGCCAAGTAATCGTCCAACATTGCTGGATAGCCGAGTGCTGCCAAGTCAGCACCGACAGTCCAGCCGTCTGCTCCCGACAAATCGCACTGCCAGAAATCAAACTGTTCCGAGTCGGGAATGAAGCAGACACGCAGGTCTTTCGTAACATTTTGTAGATTTGTTCCGGTCTTTGACCACTCGCCGTCAATAAAGCGGAGAGCCGTTGAAGCGCGTGAAGAAAGCCGACCCGTGTTGGTGCCAACTGGATCGAAAGACGTACGAATACGTCCGTCTTCGTTAAGGACAAGTTTGTTGATGTCTTGAAGTCGAGTACGTTGTCGTACACACTGGATGACAAGGCGGATGATGGGATTGTGGTCTTTTGCCCAAAAGTGAAGAAGGACAGACTCGTCGGTTTGCGGCTTGCCGGTTTTGGTAAACTTGCGCTTGAGAGGGGTGTAGCCGAGACGATCGAAGAGTAGCCACGCTTTGTCGTCGCCGGATTTGGAGTTAAAGTCGCGACCGGTGGCTTCGCGGATTTGCTTGTTGTAGGAGTTGACTTGGCCTTCGACGGTCTCGCGGATTTCCGCCAGGCGGTTGATGTCGAATTTGCACCCTCGGAGCATGATGTAGTTGTACGCGGGGATAAGGTTAATGTTGAAGCGATAGTGTTCGAGGGAGAAGGGATATTTCGTGAGGGCTTTATTTGCTTCGGTGCAGATTTCATGGGTAACAGCGGAGTCGAGGAAGTTGTAGTTTAGTTTGGTTTCGGTGTTTTCAGAAAGACGCTGGTCTTTGTAATAGGGTTGCTCAGTCCAGATAGAGCACACAGAGCCTAGGTCACGACCTAGCCCAGTCGTACGTTTTTTGCCCGTGTCCGTTTTGTCCGGGTCGCCACCCGCTTCGACGAAGTTTTCCCAGTGGAGGAACATGGTGTCGTCGTGGAGGTTATTGACGACGCAGCAGTGTCGCCAGGCAAGGACAAAGAGTTCATAAAATCCGCTGTGGGCTGTTTTTCGTACCAGCGGATTTGCGAGCATTTGTGAGAGAGCTTGCCAGACCTGGACTTCTTCGTCTTCTGACCAGTAGTTTGTGCCGTCGATCCAAAAAGGGATAACGATTCCTGTTGTTGGGGAGTCGCAGATGGAAAGCATAGTAACTCCGACATCGTCTGCGAATCCTTCAATGTCGAAGGAAATTGGCGTTTCTTCCAACTCAATACGCCGTAAGAAGTCGAGAACTTCGCACAAGCAGGGGCGGAGCGTCCCGCGTCGGGGGAGGAGATTGAGTTCAGGAAAGCGAGCATGTTTCGCGGCCCGTGCGAGATCGAGTTTGAAGTATGCAATGTCCGCATAAGACCTGAGGATAAAAGCCGGATGGAAGGTGGAAAGAGACTTAGCCCCTCCGAATTTTTCCACCGTAAAAAGGCTCCCTCGCCAGTCCGAGAGAGGAACAACGTAGCCGTTTTTGGTTGGATAACACAAATCAGGACGGGCCGCGCGAAAGGCTGTTTTGCCAAGTAGGAGTATGCAGTGTGGGTGAAATTTCGCCAGGTTGCTAGTAAGTGTGGCGATGCCGGATTGAATTTCCTCGCCGTCGAAAGAGAATTTTTCGATGTCATTTTGTGGGGGATGGTGTTGACAGACGTTGCCAAAAAAGATTTGATTGGTGGAAAGCCCGGCATTGGAAAGCATGGCACGAAGAAACCGGCCAGAGGTACCGACGAAAGGCTCGTGAACAACCATCTCGTCTTCGCCGGGAGCTTCGCCGACGACAGCGAGGCGAGAGATTGTTGGCGGGAGTAGAGGAAAGAGGTTTGGGCAAAGGTCAGTCATTGTCGGTGTCGTCAAAGCGGTCAATGATTACTCGCATATTCATCTGTCGGCGGGTGCGTTCGACAACAAGGGAGATGGTATCGAGGGTGTGGGTAAAACGGACGTTGTCGTGAGCGAAGAGCACCAAATCCGATAAAGCAATGATCAGGTCACGTACACAGGTCTGTTCAGGAGAATTGAACGTTTGGGGAGAGGGATTTGTAGACATTTTGAAGATTAACAATTTGTCGGTTGTAGTGAGCTTCGTTACTTTCCATAGTGATAGGACGAAGACCACGCTGAATGGCCGGGATGGTAGAGGAACCAACACCTGCAAACGGGTCAAGAACGGTGGCGCCTTTGATAGTAAGTGCCGAGTAGATCCAGTTCCACAGACCGAAGGGTTTGACAAAAGGATGACCCAGGGCTTTTGCTTCTACATCGTTGGAACTAGAATACACCGAAGAGGGTTGCGGAGTGATTAAGGTGGCATTTCCTTTACGAGCGAGAAGAGCGACTTCAAGGTTTTTGGTAAAGTTATATTGCGCGGCCTGGTTTTTGCATTGGGAAGTTTTGTGCCACACGAGAGGCCAACGCTGCACAGAAAAGCCCGCGTCCGTTGCCAGGTTACAAAGATGCTGCCACCAGGTCATATCGCACCACATCACAAGAAAACCGGTTTCATGAATGGCGGCGTAGAACTTGGGGAGCATTGCCTGCCAAAGGTTTAGGTTTTCCGCAACATCGTGTTCGGCGGCAACTTGCGAAATGTCTATGAGAGATTCGTTTGATTGGGAAAGCATACTCATATCGATACCATAGGGGATGTCGGTGATGATGTGGTCGCACATGTCGGGGCGCAGAAGGTCGAGGCAGTTACCGAGAAAACACATCTGCGAAAGTGGGACGATTTGAGGCGGAGTGATGGGGACTTGTCCGGGTAGCTCGAATTCCTCTTCGAGGTCGGAAATGCCGGGCTTAAAAGTAACAAGAGAGGGCTGAAAAAAGGAAGCTGTTGCTGAGGTGGCTAGTTTGGCCAGGGAGTCTTCCGCCGCGGGACGTTTTGGCAGTGTGGTAGCAACGATTGCCCGGTTGACTTCTTCCTCTCGGCGAAGGAGTAGGATACGGCAGGCATCAGCTAGTGAGTCTGCTTCCCAAACTTCCTTATCGTTGGCATGTAGGTATTCTGCGATGAGAATGGCTTTTCCGACGGGTGATTTGCTTATATTAAGTAACCGACCGGTCTCGCGAACACCCCAATCCTCGCTGGCGAGTGCTGCCTTTGTGGACATTAACTGATGGACTTTGTCGATCGCCAGGATACGTTCCTGCCATGTAAAATCGCGCCGGATAATATTTTCGGTCGCTTCAAGGCGAACCAAATGTGCCTCGTCAAGAACCTCAAAAAAAAAAACAGCTTTGATGGTTTTTAGCCCGAGGTGCTTGTGAGCACGCAGGCGCCGTTCACCGGCGATAAGGCGGCAGTCCTGTGTTATTACTATGGGCTGAATCAGCCCTTCCGTGCGAATCGATTCAGCTAATTCCGTAATGTCGCCGAACTCGCGGCGGACACGATCACCGACCACAATCTGGTCAATGTCAATTTCAAACGATGGGGTTGCCGTTGGTGTCGAAGAGAGAGTCGGTGTTTCCATTTGTGGAAGATTCTTTAGTTGGAAAGTTGATTTGTTGCCGAGAGACGATCTGCTTGACAAGCTGTTGTTCAAAAAGCGGGTTTTCGCGGAGGAGGATAGACCATGCGGATTCGACGGTGTGTGTTTCGCCACCACAGGCCGATGCCTGAAAGTCCGCAAGCTTTTTGTTTGTAGAAGACCATGGACGGTCCATTCCCGGATCAAAAAGAAGAGTTGGGTTGCCGTGCTTGTCGCGAACCATGACGACAAAGACCTGTCGTGCACGGTGGAGAAGAAAGAGTTCTTGTGGAGACGACATATTAAAAATTCCCCCCCAGGTATTGGCCGGGGGGGAATCCTTTGGTTCAGTCCTTTTGAGGGACTACACCTTCCGGCGGACGTAGCCGGCGATGGTGGTTTTGGGGCTGTAGACTTCGCCCGATTTCTTGTTCTTGGGGGCGGGTTCGAACTTGAGGTTGAGGGTGATAGGCTGGTTGATATACTGTTCGAGCGGCATAAGGCTGTCGCCTTCCTTTGCCTTACCGAAGATCGCTTCGCGGAATTGGGCAAGACGGACCATCCCGAAGTTTTTGATTTCGTGGGATTGAGGATCTTCCCAGTCGTTGAAGTAGATGCGTTCGTTGAATGGGAAGCCGACTTGGATTTGCTTTGCCTCGCTTCCGTCGATAGGTTGACTGTGCCACGGTTGGGCGAGGGTGTACTTGATGGTCAGGAATCCCTTTCCATCCTTAGCATCGGCGGTAACGGAGGAAACAATGGCGCTGACCGTACCGGTAGCAAGAATAGGATAGGAAGTCTCGATTTTCGTTGGGTCGGCAGCTTCCAGCTGAGCAAGAATGTCAGTAGGAGAGACTGGAGTGGTAGGAGTGTCTTCGTTCATGTCTTCGTTCATGAGTATATATCGATTGGTTGGTTTGATTTGTTGTTTTTCTTCGTGTGAGTCTCTGACGACTTACTTACGAAAGTCCAGTGAAGTTCAGGGTGGTTAAGAACGCGACCACCCGGGATGAAGATAAGATAGTTGGTGTATTCAGAATGAGTAAAGGTGTCTCCGATTAGTTTGGGGGTGATGATATGAACGTGTCGGAGAGCATCGTTTTTGTCCCAGTAGGCGATCGGTGGATTACCGATGAAGAAACATTTAAGGTTTCGGAGCAGGTTTTTCATAGGAAAGCAGAGGAGAGAGTGTGGACCAAATTTCTTCAGGTTTTTTGTTGGTTACATCAAATTTCGGTGGGAGATCGAAAGAGGTTTTAAGAGCGACGTGCATGTTGGTCGGGCGGGTGGAGACAAAGTATTTTACGCTGTCGCCTACGACGGTAGTACCGGTCCCCCACACGTCGGAGAAGAGTCCGCCAAGACGATCTTTAAGCTGTCCGGGAATGGCGAGGTTGTAGTACCAAGCACCGGAAATGTCGTTTTTGTCGGCTGTTTGATGGCAGGTTACATACACGTATTTACCACCAATACGGAGCATGGTGATGTATTCGGTCATCAGGTTGATGAAGTTCTGATACTTCGCCAGATATTCTTTTTTAACATTAATGCCCGCTTCGATAAGTTTGGCCTCGGCATACTCAAGAAGCCATTCGGAAAGAGTGGTCAGCCCGTCGATACAAATAGACTCGGTGTCTGGGGAGGCGATAAGGAGTTTGGTTTCCTTGACCGCATTTGGCCAACGTTGGGCTTTTGGCAGTTCGATGCCTTTGTCATCGTAGACAGGCTGGGAAAACATGAAGGACTTGTTCGGCGCGACTCGGATGGCGGAGCCCATGTTCAGATCGACGTCGAGAATGCCTGGACGCGGAAGGGAAAACATGAGACGGGTTTTGCCGGTTCCGGGATTGCCGACACAAAGAATGGAAATGGTTTTTTGTGGGGTATATTGTGTGGAAGGTTTCATTTTGCTATAAGTCCGTTTTCACGAAGAATAAGTGTTTCTTCTTTGTCGAGAATTTTTTTTAGGCGTTCGATGGTCTCTGCCAGGCTTTCTCCCGGGAGAAGGTCAGCGCGGAACTCAATTCGGATGCTTTGATAGTTGCCAATGTTTATGGTTTTGCCGTAGGATACTTGTGTAATGTTCATTTCAAGGGACTCCAATCGTTGGTGACAAACTCTCCCGAGTTAAGGACCAACTCGCGCTGATCCATACTGTCGAGAGAACAGACTTTGAGAAACGGACAGGTACCAAACTTACCCGCACACCAAGCGGTGTGTTTGGGGAAGTAGTCGCGTCGGGCGTTTTCGAGAAGGTCTGCACAAATGTGAAGAATGTCGTTTTTCCATTCGTCGATAAGAAAGTGAGAGGATTGGTTAAACCTGCGTTCGAGAGTGACGGCAGTGCCGGTACGAGTGGGCCGGCGAACGACGATCCGGTTGATGACTGTACCGAGAACGGAGCGGCCGAGTAATTGCTCGACAGCCCAGGCATAGCCGTAGAACTGGTGGGAGATGACAAACTCGTCCATGTTGGTCGCGACGGAAGCGGTCTTGTGGTCCATGACGTATAAGCCAGGACCAAAGGGCATGGTGTAGACAAGATCAATACGGCCTTGCCAAACAATAGTGGTCTCACCAACCTTTCCCAAGGGGAGTGCGAAGGGAACTTCAATGCAAGGAGTGCCATCGGCAAACGTGGCGATTTGAAAGTCTTCCTCGGGGTAGGTTTTCCCGTATTCGAGAATGACACTGGTTGCGCAGGAAAGATTCCGAAAGTCCTCTTCAGGCGGAGACCATTGAGAGAATTCTTTCTCGGCGGTTTCTAGCATTTTCATCTGACAGAGTGAGTCTTGTGGATAACCCGGAAGGTTGCCGAGACGATAACGGGTTTCGAGGACTTTGTGAATAATCCCGCCGAAGTGTAAGGCCGCCTTGTCGACATTTGGACGCAGGCGGCGTACGATGGAGTATTGTGCAGAGCGGGGACAGGTCTGCATAAACTCCAATGCGGAGTTGTCGATCAGAAGGACTGATCCTTCGAGGGGGGAAATGGGTTCTTCTAGAGGTGAAATGGGAGAGTTCATGATTCCTCCAAGCTTTTTAGTAGGTCGTCAACAGACTCCGTCTTGGTCCGTGCCCGAGCCTTTTTATCTTTCACTTCACTCTCCTCACCTTCCTGTCGTAGCATCTTCCCCAGACTCTGTGCTGAGCATCTTTTGGTGCGCAGCTCGTTCGCGTAAGAGCGTTGCTCGTCTGGCGACTTTTGATGAAACGGACGTTTGAGCAGGGCAACTAAAGGATCGTTCGCAAATGTATCGGACGAATTCTTCGGAGTCGGTGAAGGTGAGGTGGTTGGATCGGACATAGTCTGCGGTGAATTTGAATGTTTGCTGGATGATATGAGAAATTATACCGGTGTTGGCAGCAACGCCAAGCACGGCACGATGGTCGGCGACAGGAATGTCAGCCTGGACACGGATAGTCTGGCCAGACGCTATTTCTGGGTAGACGGGAGGCCAGGGTCGGTGGGTGGACATTTTGCTTTTAGTTGATTGTTTAGTTTAGCCTGGGCTTCTGCTCGGTCCTGGGCTTTTCTCATAAGAAAAAAGACATCAGAACAGCCAATCTCTGAGTCCATTGGCGGAAGAGGACGTCGGGCGGGCGGTTCGTAGCCGGGCAGTGCAGGGTCGTTGGGGGACCAAGGATTGTGGGAAAGACCACGCATGGTAGACAGGGTTAGTTTATTACTGTTCGCCGTCCCGGTTCGTCGTCCGTGATGGCAACGTTGTAGGTTGCCTCCAGGTCGTCTCGTATTTCTTCAGGGAAACGTGCCTGGAGAACGATGGGACCGCGAATCCGGTTAAAGTGGATGAGGACGCACAAAGCGGTCAGTTCGCTGTCGGTCGGGACAGGAACGGACCATGTTGTTTCCAGGTTTGCGTTCAGCGCCGGGATGGCCTGTCGTGCCTCATTAATTAAGTCCGTGGGTCTTCCTGCTCGGTGCCTGATTCGGAACCACACGCTCCGGCCGGAGGGATCGACGGAAAGGGTGTATTGGCCAGAAATGGTCCAAAGTTTTTGGCAGTCGACATCGGTTGGCCATTGGAAACGCTTAAGAGAGACGATGGCGTCACGAAAGCGTGCGAGGAAGGTGGTGGGAGCAGTGCCGGCGGGAATTGGCGTTTCGGTTTCTTCAGGGAAACGCGCAACGCTGGTTTTGATAAAGGGTTCATACCGGCGAAAGGAGTTTTCGGTTAGCTGGTGTGGCAGGAAAGGAGTTTGTGGCATAGACGGGAGAAAAAGGAGGGTGCAGGAAGCGGAACGGGGACTGCGACGCTTTTACTAAGTTTATAAAAGAAAAAGCCTCGTTTTACTATTAAAAAATCGCCATGAATTTCAACTACACGCCATTTAACGAGTTTGTCTACTGAGTATGTTTCGAAGGCATAGACCTTATCGCCAACTTTAAGTTCAGAGTTCATTTTAGAGGATGATATTAATCATCTTCCTTCCAACTATCGATGGAAGACTGGAGGGCAGCGCCACAATGGCCCACCAGGCCAAGCGGCAATTATCAAGACTGCCGCCCATAGTGACCTGTGCCTTGTTTTTTGCATTCTCCCTACTATCAGAATAACATATGAGAGTTATGCCATTTGAGAATCCCAGAAGATAAGCTTTCATATTATCTATTATTTATTTTGTTGTCATGCAGTGCGCGGAGCGTGCGAGAAATTTCTTACATAAAGGCACATATGCTGTAGGACTTAGTCAAGAGGTTTTTCTATCTTGGCGATCGTAAAGACAACAGGCACTTTCAGTCTGTCATTATACTCTTCGAGAGCAGTCTGCAACGCACTTTCACTTTTGTCCTCGAAAGACGCCGGGAAAGCGGGATCGGTAGAAACAGCACGGAAAACAGTCTGTGTTTTTGGAACAGCAACTTCAATAGAGTAGGAACTGATTTGAATAAATACCCTGTTTTCGATATTTACGCTTTGCAGACATCCGTTGTTGGTTATTACTATTGCGTTAGGGATAACTGCCTTTACGGCATCAATAAGTTCTTGGTCGCGAATGGTTCTGAGTTGCATTGATTGGGGAGGTTAGGTTTGATAGCGTTGGAGATGTTTAAACAAAAAAAGGCACCCACCTTCCAGCGCGCCTCCCGGATAAAACGGTAATCAGTGCGCGGCAAGTTGGTGGGTGAGGGAAATTAGGCTTCGGAGGTAAACTCAATTTTAGTGCCCGCCGGTAATGGGATAACTTGGCAGTCGTCATGAGAACCGTCCGAAAAGTTCCAGGTGTTGCCCGGGTTACTTAAGGACATAAGACTACAGTATCCGCGCAAGACTATTTCTCCTTCTGCTCTAAAGGCAGAGACATGAACGAATCCCAGCTCTCCTATTTTCATAGTTCTTGCGGAGATTGCGTCGGTTGTCGTGGGTTTATAGGTAACTATAGCACTCATTTAAGTAATAAATATTGAGCCTTTTAACGTCAATGCTCAGGACGGTAGTTCCTTCGCAATAACCATCAAGGCGGAGGTTAGCCCTCCGACAATTCCTTGGCCTGGGCAGCCTCAACGGCAGCCATAAGCAACTGGCGATGGTCCTTGATCGCCTCGGCCAGAGACTTCTGGTCCGTTCCAACAGGACGAGCAAGCTTGCGACCCAGAAGGTCTGCAAGACGCTCCGCCTGACCCTTGTCAATGGCATCTTGAGCAGTGGCGAGGTCCTTCTTACCAACCTTCGGCTTCGCAGGACCAGCCTCACGGTCGGCAACATTGAAGGACGCCGAATCCATGCACTCCTGTGCGATCGCAGGCCACGTGGACTGGTCAGGACAAGCGGCCCTGAGACGCTTGATGAACCGAGCATCCGACTCCCACTCGGG
>JBBABY010000015.1:0-11121 GCA_041657425.1 archaeon | reverse complement strand
ATGGCCTTCGACGCCTCTTTGAGACCCTTGCGGAAAGCGGCGTCGTCCTGGCCGGCGGCCGCGTGCGAGTCGTTCTCCGCGGCGCGGGCGGGCTCCTCTTTCGGGGGCTCTTCCCGCCGGGGCGGCTCCTGGGGTTTCTGGACGGCGGCCTGGCGCTGGGCCGGCGGGGCGGAGGGGGCTTGCGGCAACGCCGGGGCCGCGGGGAGATCCTGTTTGGGGGCGTTCCATGGAAGGGCCGGACGCCCTTGCGGTTGCGGCGCGCACACCGGAGCCGGGGGCGGACCCCAACCGGCGCACGGCGGGGCGTTCCCCTGCGGGGTGGGAGGGGCGTCTTGGGAATCGTCGCCGCCGCCATCGTAGAGGGGGATGTCTCCGAACATAGCGTTGAGCTCGTCCTCAGTCATCATCGCGTCTGTGTTTTCCGTCGCCATTTTTTTATTCCTTGCTCTGGATTTTGATGGCCTTGTCGACCATTTTTTTGAAACTAGCCCCCGTCAGCTTCACGCCATCGGGGATCTCCACCAGGAAATGTCCGTTCTCCCGGCACCATCTCCTTTTGATTTCGTCGTTGCTCCTCGATCTTTCGAACCCCGCTTTCCCCCTATGGAAAAAGGTGACGGGCTCGTCATGTTGCCGCCCCTGGCACTCGATCTCCAACCTCATCCCTGGCAGGGAGATGTCGAAATACAAAGTGCGCACCCCCGCCGGGGTGGAGACTTTCACCGCCTTCTCCTGCTCTATCCTTTGCAGGGGATAGGCGAGCTTCACGGCCTCCAGCACCGAACGATGGAGCTTCGAAGCTCCCTCCCTGGGGGCGGCGCAGCTCAAAACTGCTGCCCCGCCACCGCCGGAAGCGCCTCGACAAGGATATCCTCCTCGCTTGGCGCTATATGCAGCTCCTCGCCGGCGGCGGGGATCTCCCCGACCTCCTCCTCGTCGATGTAGGAGTCTATAAGGGCGTTCCGGAGAGACTCGAACTGGGTTTTACCCTCGCCCCGGAAATATTCCACGACTTTAGACCTGCCTTGGCCGATGTTATGGCCGTCGCAGGAATACCACGCCCCCTTTAGCTCAATCATGCCCCTCTCCACGCAGGAGTCGAGGATGACGCCCTCCTCGTCCACGCCATGGCCGAAGATCAAGTCGAACTCGCCGTAGCGGAACGGCGTGCCCACCTTGTTTTTGACGACAAGGAACTTGATGCGCTGGCCGATCACCGGACGCTCGTCCTTGGCCCCGTCCTTCAGCTCGATCTTCCCGCCCTCCTTGATCTTGGCGACCACGGAGAGCTCCATGCGGATCGTGCTATAGAATTTCGAGCCCTTTCCGCCGGGCTGGTAGGTGGACTTTCCATAACCCTTCAGGGACTCGCGCGTCTGGTTGGTGAAGATGACAGTGGTCATGGTCTTGCCGATGACCGGGTTGTTCCTGCGGAAAAACATCGACATCATCTTCCCTTGCTGCCCCATGGTGTCGTTCTCAAGGCTCGCTTTCTCCATCTCCGCCTTTGGCAGCAAACTGGCGATGGAGTCGCAGATGATGAGGTCGAACACGTTGGTCTTCGCCAACACCATGAGGATATCGAGGGCCTGCTCCCCGTATTCGGGCTGGCTGAGCCAAAGATCGTCTACGTTGACGCCCAGTTTGCGGGCGTAGGCGGGGTCTATAGTCTGCTCCACGTCCACAAAGGCCACCCTTCCACCCTTTTTCTGGACGGCGGCGGCGGTGAGAAGGCACCAGGTGGTCTTTCCGGTGGACTCCTCGCCGTAGATCTCAATGAACCTCCCACGGGGTAGGCCATAGATTTTCTCCCCTTTGGTGGAGCGGTAGAAAATACCCACCGCCTGGTCCACCGCGAAGGAACAGGAGGGGATCGTCCCCTTCCCGTCGGCGAAGCAGCGCTTGTCGCCTAGCCGGATGACGAGGTTGTCGCCTCCGTAGGTCTTCTTGATTACCGCCAAGGCCGTGACGAGCTCGGCCGGCATCGGCGGGTTCTTGTGCTTCTGTGTTTTTTGGGCGGCCATGGCTCAGTCCCTCCTGGAGGCGGAGCCAGGCTTGGCACCGTATTTCTCGCGGAGGGCGGCGAAGTTTATCTTCCCCATTGGCGGTGCGGGGGTTGCGTCCGGGGGTTTCTGGACAGCCGCCGTCCGCGGCTCCTCGACGGCCGGCGACGTGTCGGAAAGGGCGTCCTGGGCTTGGACGACGGGCGGTTCCTCCCGCGGCGCCGGCTGGGCCGCCGCAGGGGCCGCCTTCAGCGACGCCCTGGCCTTGCCGTACGCCTCGATGGCGTTGAACTTCCAATCGGTGGCCAGGGTGGAGATGGAGAGGTCGAAACCGGCCGCCCCGACGCTGGGGTTGGCGTCGGCTATCCCGGAGCGGAAATTGCCGAGGTACATGATGGTGGCGTAGAGCCGCTGATGGCCGTATTTCTCCAGGATCGGCTTCATCCTGGCCGGGTCGCCGGGGTAGCTGGGGAAGGAGAACCCGCCCTCCTCCTTGCGGTCCTTCGCCGCCAGGCAATAAAGAAGGGCCACGAAGTCCGGGTTCTTCCATTCCGCCACGTCCTTGTTCTTGAGGGCGGGGAGCTTCATGTAGTTGCAATAGGCGACGAAATCGTTGCGGGCGGCCTCGCGGAGAGCCTCGGCGGCGTCTTTCGGGGCGTCCTGCGCCGGGGCGGCGGCCTGCGGGGCGGGATCGACCTGGGCCTGCCCACCGGGGACGGCCATGCCGTCGACGCAGAACTGCGTTGCCAGGTCGAGCAGGTCGTCGAACCACGCCGTCTCGCCGAAAGGCTCCGAATGGGCGAGCTGCAGCTCGGGGAGGAAGGGGGAGCAAGGACGGTCTTCCTCGACGCGGGAGTACGGCATCCCCAAGGACGAGAGATGGTTCAGCGCGGAGAGGACGTCCAGGACTTTCTCCCCCGTGACCTCCGAGGAGAACACGGCCGGCTTGATCCCGCAGAACACCTCCGAGGAAAGCGGCCCCGGGGGAAGATAGCCCTTGTCAAGACGGCGCGACAGCTCCCCCCGGTCGATGTATTTCATCTCGAAAGGGCAACCGTCGGGGGCGTCCTTCAGGCAGTCCTTGAAAACGTTGGGGATGGCCTCGGCGAGAAACAGGGCCAGAGGCGACCACGCCCAGGTGCGGCTGCCGGCCCCGTCCCCGCCCTTGAGCTTGGCCAGTATGCCAGCGGCGCGCAGCTCCTCCATCCCCTTGTCGAGCCGGGACGGGGGCATCTGCGCCATCTCGTTCTTGAGCAGGTCGGCGCGCGGGACGGCGCCGACCCAGATCCCGTCCTTGAACTTGGCGAGTTTTTTCTCCACGAGACGTTCCATCCCACGGAAGAAAGCGGCGGCGGCGAGGGCGCCGTCCACCCCGACGCACGACGCCAGGGGAAATGAGAAGACGAGCGATCGTTGATCCTGCATTTAGGACCTCCTTTTTCTGGTTGACAAAAATATAGCGCCCCCCGGCGCGCTTGCAAATGGCGTTAAAAAATTTTTTTCACAGGATTTGGCCGAGGAAGCCCCGACCCTTCAGGGCGGGGAGGAATCGGCCAGCCATCTATGACATTTCTTTCAACAACACTTGACATTTTAATCTCCTCGTGATATTCTTACAGCATGAAGACGCAAAGAACAATAGCCCTGGTGATAAAAGATTCCAAAAACCTCGTCGGGGTTGTCATGGAATACAACCGCTACCAGAAAGCGATCAGCGAGACCGCTTTCAACGGCGGCGAGCCGCTGTCTGCCTTCGATCTTCAGAAGGCCGTCTACCACACGGTTGAGACCACTCTCCTTTCTCAGATGAAATGCTCCGCCATTCGTGGCGTCGCCTCGGCCTACTCGTCGGCCAGAAGCAACGGACGCCCGGCCACCAGGCCGTTCATCTTCAAGCGTCCGGCGGCGTTGTTCCTTTTTAACAAGAACTTCAGTTTCACCGGCAAAGGCAAACTTTCCATAACCACCTCCCAAGGCAGGGAGAAACTCGATTTCATCGTCCCGGACTACGCCAAGGCCGACTTCGACCAAGCCGTGTCCTACGACAGCATTACGGTCACAGGTTCCGGGGCGGTCAGGCTTTGCCTGACGCTCGAAGTCCCGGATCCCAAATCCATCACCCCGGTCGGCATCGACCTCGGAGCCAACAACCCGCTCGTCGCCTCCGTCGAGGGCGGGGAAGTTTTGTTCGTGTCCGGATCCGCGTTGGCGCAGGCCAACCGCCGGACGAGGAAGACCCGCCAGCGGCTGCAAAGCAAGCTGGCCGTCCAGAAGGCACAAGGAAAAAGCGCACGGAGCGTGCGCCGATCCTTGAAACGGCTGGGACGGAAACAAAGCGATAGAAGCCGGACGTTCTGCAAACAGACCGCCGCCGAGCTCTGCTCGTGGGCTCCCAAGGATTCCGTGCTCGTCTTCGAGGATCTGAAATTCGACCAGGTCTCCAAGGGCGACAGGAAACGCAAGGGAACCCACCGCAAACTCAGCCAGTGGTTCTACGGGCAGATGATCCAGGCGTGTTCCAGCAAGGCCGAGAGGCTCGGGTTGGGGGTGGCTTTCGTCAACCCCGCCTACACCTCCCAAAAATGCAGGAAATGCGGTCTGATTGGAACTCGTTCCGGTCATTCTTTCTCCTGTGTCTGCGGCCATTCCGAGCACGCCGACGTCAACGCATCGCACAACATCCGGCGAAACTACGCCGTCCTACGGGACGGTGGGCATCAGTCAGCATGCCCCGAAGCTCGGCCTCGCAAGAGGCGCGGGCAAGCCACAGCCCTTTAGGGCGTGGTAGCTGACTTTATGGTTTCATCCCGGAGGACACCGCCGATTGGAGCCGAATGGGTAAAGTTTACATGGAGGTGGAACATGGACAAAAACAAAACTTCGACGGACGAGAGGGAGGCCAAACGCAGAAGCGAGGCCCTTGCCTCCCACACGGGGGAATTCCTCCTCTGTTTCGTCATGGTGGGCTTCGACGCCGAGGGGCGGATGTACCTGGTTCAAAAAGAGAAGGGGGAAATGCAGCGCATGGCAATCACCCGCGCGCTCGAAAATGTCTTGAGTTTGAGGGAGGTTGGCGACATGGAGGAGCCTGGAATCCTGGGTTGAGGGAGGACAGGGCTTCCAGCACCATGCTCGACGGAACACCCCTGTCGGCCGACTTCGCCAAAGCGAACAGGCCGGAGAGCTTCGCCGCGGAATAGCTCGCCCCCCTCATCCCGAAAGCCCTGTCGTCTATATTGACGTCCCCCCCGGATCCGGCCGCCGACACGACCATCCCGTAAGCCGCCGGCCATGGCATCCTGGGGTTGTGGCTGGCAGCTATCAACGACCCGGAGCGGCCGGCCTTCTCCAACAACGCCCTGACGGCGGAGTCGTCCACGCCATAGGCCAGGCTGAGGTTGATTACGTCCGCGGCCCCGGCGGCGCCAAGCGCCGCGGCCAGCTCCGGGGTCCCGACCCTCCCCCACAGTATGGCCGGGTAGAGCACCACCCTGCACAACGGGGCTATGGACAGGATCACCGAGCAGACAAACCTGGAATGGAACGGCTTCATCGGCGGCGCGGGCCTGCCAGGGAAGATGTCCCTCTCCTCGACGCCGGCCACGGGGTCGTCCAGCGAGGTGTCCACCACCGCCACATGGACGCCCTCCCCGGAAGATTCCAGCCAATCGCCCGGGACGGCTATGTCGAGTCCTTCCCCACGAACGCGTCCGACACCCTGAAATGCGAGTCCTTCACCCATTGCTCATGCCTCCCTCCGAAGTTGTCGACATATCTCACCAGCGCGGCGGCCTTCACCACGCCGCCAAGGAACTGCTCCACCCAAACCCCGTCCATGGAAGGCTCCAAAGCCTCCGGAACGCGCCAGACGACAGGCTGCCCCAAAAAACCGGAGGGTACGTCGTACACGGCCTTGGATGACGTCTCAGGCGACGGGTTGGCGGAGGGATACACCGGGATTCTCCCCGGATGCCTGTCAGCGAACCCGTTGCAATAAACCCCGAACGGGGAGCAATTGTCGCTCGACGAGCTGAAAGGCGAGAGTATCTCGCCCGCGGCGCTCTTGAGGGGCAGCGAGAGCTCGATCTCAAACCCGTCCCCGCCCTCCGTCCCCGCCCTTTCCGGCGGCCTCTCCCAGTTCAATTGGTCGACCCGCTGGTATTCTATGGTCGGGCCGGCGTATCTGAAGTCGCTCCATGCCTGGACCCTGGCATTCGCCTGGGAGTCCGGGGCCCAGAACTGCGTCGGTATCGGATAGGAGGCCTCCGCGTCGTATTCCCTCCCCGGCAGATCCCACAACCCCTCCCCCGCGGAAAGCCCGACAAGATTGTCCCTGGAAGTCCTCTCCGGATTTTTGAAGTACTCCAGGGGCAGCGTTCTGGCGCAGTCGTTCCAGTAGAAGAACGATCCCCTCGCCTCGCGCCATGGGCCGTGGGTGTGGAAAGACGCGCTGGCGTCGTACTTGATGCCTTTGCCGCCACCGGAGTCCCAAGGTTGTATATATACCCTCCTCCAGTACTCCCTCACCAAAAAATACCATTCGGGGAGACCTTCGAACACGATGTTCTTGGTCTGGTTGGGGTCTTCCGTCCTGGGAGACCACACGTCCGCCAACTTGAATTTGTAGAGCTGCTCCCCCGTCCACGCCCTCCTGGAGGCCTTCGCGTAGTCGAATCCCGGCATGAAGAAATGGGTGTGCCCATAATGCGGAAAATTCTCATACGTGGTCCCCCATGGGCTGACATGGGGTATCTGATATCCCCATTGGTCATGGGCGATCAGGTACAGCGGAAGGAACTCGAAATTCGGCATCCTATGTCTCCACGCTAAGGTCTATCCGTCTCGGCCCTGGCATCCCCGCGGCCGCGTCTATGTAAGACTCGTATTTTGGTTCCAGATATAGGTCAACCTGTCTCATCAAAGAGATTATATGATGCTCGGACGCGAAATCGGGGAAATTCGACGGGACGCCCGTATGCTTGGACACCCCGTCGTATTTCGGGAACGCGATATGGTCCAACGCCCACGAGGAGAACGGCTGGACAAGGGTCATCGCCGGGCTGGCCGCCCCGTCACGGGTGGGGGATGGGCTGTTCACCCCGCCCCCCGACGACGGCGACGAGGCGTTCACGGCGGCGGACGACATGTCGGCCGGATCGACTCCAAAAGCTGGGGATACCCCGGTGTTGGTGACCGCCATCAGAAATCGTCCCCCCAATCAAAATATTTGACAGCCGGATCGTAGACGAACGCGCCCGGAGACGCGTCCGCCCCCAAGCTGGCGGCATTGGACGATCCCACCCAATCAGAGCTCAGACTATACACCCTCTGGGACGTGTGCGCAAATGAAATCCTGAAAAGGGCGTCCTGGGGGCGCTCCAGGGCTTTGTAGGCCGCGGACACGTAACCGTTGTCGAGGACGGTGAACGAACGGACGGAAGGGTTTCTCCAATCCCCGGATATGCCCGTCACGTCTCCGGACAGCGCCAGCGCCGGGTTGCTGGAGACGAGAGTCCATCCTCCCCCGCGCAGGACGGCGGTGAAAATACGGTCGTCCCCGTCGACGGACCTGTTATAATAGACCCTTGTGGCGGGGTCTCCTCCGTCCGAGTCCGCCAGCGCGCTCAAGTTATACACCCCTGACGCCAACATGGACTCCGCGCCCCATCCGGAGGCGGAGGCGTCCCTGACGAAAGTGGCGGGGGACGAGCCCGAGTATCCGGTGTAATAAAGTTTCCCCCCGAACATGCATGGCGAGGTGAGATCCATCCCTCCGCCAAACCCGGCATCCAGCGTCGACGAGAATACCTCACCGTCCAGGGACTCGGCGAACGACAGCACGGACAATCCCCCGGACGCCCTCGCGAAACACATCGTCGCCACCGACCCCGACACGCTGACCCATGGTGAATACCCTGCCGGCAGCCCTGACACCTGCACCGGATCCCCCCACGAGGAGGCGTCCTCCGACCACGAGACATGGATGGCGTTCAACCCGTCCTTGACGGCGGAGAACCACATCCCCCATCGGCTTCCGAATTTGGCCACGCACGGCGAATGGGCCGCCGAGATCCCGAATTTTTCCTGGAGCGACTCATACCTCCCCATCGGCAAAGCCAGAGACCTCTCCCCGGCCCTGGAAGGGGACATCGCCCTGGCGTGGAGCAATGTCGGCTCCCCCCTTGACCCGGTCTTGGAGTACCACATGAAATATTCCATCCCGGAAGTTTTCACGACCGACGGCCTCGACCTGGATCTGGACAACGGCGTCCACACGTCCAACTCGTCCTCGTGCCCGGATGGGGGGTCGGTCGGCCATTCGACCGCCGCCTCATCGTACAAATACGCCCCGGACGAGGAGACGCGGAACTCCAGCTTTGACATGTTGAACGTCCCGGCCCCTTTCGGCGCCCAAAGAGCGAAATACACGGACAGCGACGATCCTGACATAGCCCTGGAGAGGATCTCGGGGGACGCGGACGAAAAGTCGTCCGCGGTCACCAGGTTGTATGACCTTGCACGCCACAGATATTCTCCGGCGTACGACCCGCCAAACGGGGGGAGGTCGCCGGAGGCTTCCCCGGGCAGGGCCGCCATCGGTATTGTCAACGTCGTGTAAATCCTCTCCTTTTGCGCTTCCTCCCCCTCGGCTTCGGCGTCGCCCCCGGTGTCCATGACCTCCCCCGCCCATAGATAGGAGTTGTTGTCGACGACGGACTCCACCGTCCCCGACGGGACGGAATAGGAGGTGATGGTGGTGTCGTCGGAATGTATCCTCGAACCGGACTTGTCAAACAGCAAAGTCCGGAACGGCTCCCCCGAGGCGGACGCGAAACCCGGGTCAGGGTCCAGCTGGAATTCGCAGTAAACCTGGCATCTGGGATCATAGAGCCCGCTCGCCCCGCTCAGCACCCGGTAATCGAAAACTCCCCCTTCCGGGGAATTGCCGTTGAACCCATTGCAATAGAAACCCTGGTCTATGAGCCTCTCCCTCGCCGCCGACAGGGCGTCCAGCCTCATGTCGACATACGCCGGGAGGCCGTCTATCATCCCGGACAGCTCCTGCTCCATGTCCATCAACCTGTCGCGCCTGGTGACCCCCGGGATGACCGCCGCCGACATCCACCCCTCGTACCCCGCGCCGTCGGCCACATTTCCGGATGCGTCGAGGAACGCGAAAAGGCCGGAGGGGGGCGGATACGACTTGAACTCCTCTATCCTGGACATCGACAGGTCGATTCCTCCGGGATATCTGACAGGGGCCGCCAGGACGGAGGTCTCTCCGGTGTCGGGGTTGTAGTGGTAATATTGCGTCTTGCCGGAAAGCGACACGACCCCGTCGTCGCCGGTTTTCCAGGCGGGGTTGTAGTCGGCCGAGAACGACAGCCTGGGGGGCGACATCCCGTCGACTATCTTGGACGGGACTATCTCTATCGCCACGCGGCATGACTGCGTGGGGGACGATATGTAGCCTTTCGCCGCCCACACCAGCTTGTGGACGCCGCCTTGCGCCGAAGGGGACGTCCTGGAGTCCAGATGGTCGGTGTCGCCCATCACATCCCCCATGGACACCTGCAGGAAATCGCCCCCGACGCTGTACCACAAGCCCATGACGTTGTACATGTTGCCGTTGACGTCGTCTATCGAATAAGTTATGACCAATCTGCCAGTCCATGGCTCGTACTCGCACGAGATGACGTTGGGGGCGGCCGGAGCCCCTCCGCCGACCTTGAATTTCGAAGACCCCACCCAAGACGAGAACGTGTTGCTGGTCTTGTCATATTGGCGTATCCTCATCTTGTAGTCGAACCCCGGCTCCAAACCCTGCCTGCCGATGGTGTCCCAATAGTCGTAGAACGCCCCCTTGGTGGCGAGCCAGGCGTTCGCCCCCATGTCGAACGAGGCTCCGTCCAGGATGACGTCGACGTACTCCGTACTGGACCCGTCCTCCAGCAGCCTGCACACCTGGAGCTGCACGCTGGTCGTCGCCCCCATGGTCCCCCTCCAATGGAGCAGGTTGTATGAATCCCACTCCGGCTGGAGGTATGCCATTCCAAGCTTCTGGACGTCGGCGCTCTTCCACACCCCGCCCCCCATCCTGTACAATCCCCTCTCCCAGCGGTTGGTCGGCTCCACGCGGTTGCAGAACCCGGGAGCCTCGGAGGGCGAATATCCAGGGACGTATTCGGTCATGCCATGCCCGATTTCCCCGACGGCCGGGGAGACATGGTCGCCAAAGCCCACGGATTCCCCCAAAACGCCTTGGAAAGGGGCGGCGTGGGGGTCTTCCACAGCGGTCTCCGTCTTGACCGCCATATGCCCGGCGGCGTCGAACCTCGGATTGACCCCCCCCGACGCCGACGGGCAATCCTCCTGGACGGTCCTGCCGGAAGCGTCCCCGACCGCTTCCCATGACGCGGAGTTCCTTTTTGAGTCGTACATGAACAACGTCTGCCTGGAGGATATTTGGCCGCCGAACGGGGGGGCGGACCTCCTTCCCCTGGACAACGGGGCCAGCCATCTCTCCAGCGGCTCATATCGCGACAAGCCATACGCCAAGACGGGAAGCCTCTCACCGCCGCCGTCGACATAAACGTCCTCGAACCTCTCCCCGCCGCAAACCGGGCATGCGGCCCTTCCGGACGCCGCCACCCACCCCTTGCCGGAGCAGGTCGAGCAGACTTTCTTGTCCGAGAGGATGACGTCCATAAAACGGATCGCCGCCTTTCCAGGCGAGGACATGTCGTCCTGCCCGGCCACGGCGATGTCCCCGGAAAGAGACCATCTCAGGGGGAGGGAGGCATAGTCGGGATCGCCGGGGTCCAAATCTTCGGCCGCCGCCCCGTCCATCCCATAGGCAGTTCTGTTCAATGGCAACATCGTCCCCCTAGGGGCGACGAGATAGTCATAGGCGGAGTTTACCCATCCGAACTGACCCCTGTCCTCGCCCTCGAAATAAATCGAATGGGACGCCTGCGCCCCGGCGACGGGGAAATGCCCCCCGTCGTGGGAGCTCCTGGAGGCGGCAGTGGCGCAAGACACCGGAAACTGCGGCTCGTCGGCGTCGGTCTCCGTCCTGATGGCCATCCTGCCGAAAAAAGGATATGTGTCGTCCACG
>JBBABY010000014.1:0-28838 GCA_041657425.1 archaeon | reverse complement strand
TAGTCATTTTAACAAATATGTTTAATGTTGCAGCACAGACTGCAATTGATATGTCTATTTTCTTACATATTGGAACACTTCTTGCAGCGATTCTTTATTTCTGGAAAGATATAAAAGAATTAGTTGTTAAAACAAAATATAATGATCTTTTACGATTTAATAAAAATTTAAGATTTGATTATACAACAAATATTTCTAGATTTATTTTAATTTCTGTTTTCTTTACGTTGTTGATTGGAATTCCAATTTATTTCTTAGTTAAAGCAAATGTTAGTGCTTACCAGGTAAGTGTTTTAACTGTCGTAATTGGAATATTTTTATTGATTACAGGACTATTACAAGTAAAGATTAACAAAGCAAAAGAAACAATTCCAAAGTTTTCAAATAGCGATGCTTTCTTTGTTGGTGGCGCTCAAGGATTATCAGTAATTCCAGGAATAAGCAGATCAGGAATAACAACAAGCATGTTATTGTTCCAAGGGCATAATCCAGAAAATGCCTTCAAGTACAGTTTTTTAATTTCAATTCCTACAATTTTTATTGCCGAATGCGGTATTTTAGTTTTAAACGGATTTACATTCAGTCCATTGATTTTAGTTTCAGTTGCTTTTGCATTTATCTTCGGATACTTGACAATTGACATCTTAATGAAGATTTCAAAGCATATTGACTTTACATATTTTTGTTTTATTTTAGGAATTGCCTATATTTTAATTGGATTATTATAGGGGGAAAAGACAAATGAGCGAAATATTACATCTAACAGACAAGAACTATGAAGAAGAAATAAAAAAAAGTAAAATCTTAGTTGTGGACTTCTGGGCAGAATGGTGTGGGCCATGTAGAATGTTTGCAGGAACTTTTGAAGAGTATGCTAAGGAAAATGCAGATGTTGTTTGTGCAAAAATAAACATTGATCACGCACCAGTTGCTGCAGAAAAGTTTGGAGTGATGTCAATTCCTTCAATTCTAGTTTTCAAAGACGGTAAACTTGTAACTCAAAAGACAGGAGCATTACCAAAAGCAATGTTAAAAACATTTGTTGATTCTGTTAAATAAAAAAAGGAAACAAAAAAATGAAAGCTTCAAAAACTAAAGATAAAAAAATAATGATCTTAGCAATTGTCGCAATTATTTTGATTGCAATACTTGCTTTTGTTATAATTAAAAATACAACAGGCAATGCCACAAAAATGTTGGATTCAAAAACAACCACTGCTACAAATTTACAAAGCCCTATTTCTGAAAAGATCACAGAATTTAATATTCCTACAAAAGAACAATTAGATACTAAACAAATTTTACAAGAATTTACAAAAAATACAGAAATAGAATTAAAATTAGATAAACCAGTAAACGCATTTTCATTAACAGGCAATGCCGCTTTGCTATCAGAAGCAGGGCTTATAAGAATAATACTTGTAGATTCAGACAAACACGAATATTTAGTGTATGAAATAAATAGTTTATTATCAGAGAATAACAAACAAATAAATTTTGAAAACACTTGTGAAGAAACTTGTGTTCTTGATAAACCAGTAACTCCAGTTGCAATTAAAATCCAAGTAGAAGATGCAACATTAAATCTTTCTTCAATCAACACACTTCCTGAAGATAAACAATTTACAGAAATTAAAGATATTAAAAGTTATAAACAACAAACATTAAGATCACAAAATCAAGCAAAAATTAAGAAATATAATTCTTCTCAAAAGAGCTGGACAGCAGGAGAAACTTCTGTTTCTAATCTCTCTTACGAAGAACAGAAAAGATTATTTACAAAAGAAGATGGAACAATTCCTGAATATCTTCCAAATTTTCAAGGATTTTTAAATTACAAAGGCGGAATATTTATTTTAGAAGAAACAAATGAAAATAACAGAAGATCAGAAAATCAAGAATCTCCAACAACGCCAGATATTTCTTCAAATAATATAATATTTCCAGACTCTTGGGACTGGAGAAATGTTCATGGAGAAAACTGGAATACTCCTGTAAAGAACCAAATGTCAGAGCCCGCATGTAATATGTTTAGTGTAGTTGGGTCTGTAGAAGCAATTATTAATTTGTATTATAATAAACATCTAAATATTGATTTATCTGAACAAAGTCTTGTTTCTAATTCAAATACAATATATAGAGCGGCACCTATTGATGGATTTCCTCCTGCAAATCTACCACAATGTGAAACCGTTTTTAATTTTGACACTTTAGCAAATATGCTTTGTGGGATAAAAAATGCAGGATTATGTGACGAAAATTGTTATCCTTATACTAATGTTTATGACACATTTGGAATTGATGAAAATGGGAATCCTTGTAATTATCCAGACATAAACAATTGCACTATGGGTGGTGGATTGTGTTCTAATTACGAAAATAGAAATTGGGAAATAAGTAATTTTTTATTACTTCATTCATACGCTACCCCTAATTGGTTTATAAAACCATTAACTGAAAAAGAACTAAAACAAGATATTATAAAATATGGACCTTTGGCGGGAACATTTAGTCCATGGAGTCATTCAATGACGATAGTTGGATATAGTGATCAGAGTGATTGGAAAATCTCAGAAGTTTGTAGTAGTGATGAAATATGTGGGTCAACAAAAGAATGTATCCCCAGACAATGTAATATTTTAGGGGATCAAATGCAAATGTGTGTAAATAGTTTTGAGACAAATAACAATAATAGTGTGGTAAGTGTATTTGAATGTCAAGAAGGAGCAAATTCTGTTGATCCTTATAGTTGGCAATGGTCTGATAATTACATATGCGATTTAAATCAAAAATGTGTTGAAAATCAGTGCCAAGACGAAATTTTATTTAATTTAGTTGATGGATATACTGATTGTAGTGCTTTAAGTATATTTGGAGATTACAGATATTCAAAAGTTATAGAATATTCTCCTGGTCAAGGAAGTTCATATTATATATTTAAAAATAGTTGGGGTGAAGATTTTGGAGAAAACGGATATGTAAAAATGCTATCTGGTGCCTCTGATTTAACTGCTAGAATTGTATACTCTCCAATCACACCACCAACCGATACATCTTATTGGCCAGCAAATTTTAATAATACAATAAATTGTGAAGACAAAGATGGAGATAATTATTGTAACTGGGGAATTTCTGAAGATAAACCAAGTACTTGTCCATCTTTCTGTAATGCAGAAAAAGATTGTGATGATTCTAATCCTGATCTTTTAGGATTTGTTTCTAAAACAAATTTAAATTGTAAATATAAATATGAAACAGAACAATAGAAAAAAGTAAAAAGTGAAAATCATGGCATATATAAAAACATTAACTGTAAAAATAATAGATATTGATGCGGATAAGCCAATAGCTTTACTTCATTCAAAAACCGCAAATGATCTTTTAGCTCTTACTCAAAATAGAGTTGGAATAAAATATAAAGATAAGACTTTGCATTATATAGTTGATGTTACAGATTCTGTGGTTGATGAAAATACAGTTGGAATATATAAAGATATAACAGGAGTTACAAAATTAAAGACTGGAGATCAAGTTGAAGTTTCTCTTCTTCCATTTCCTCAATCAGTTCAGTATATTATTAAAAAAATAAAAAATAAAGTACTAGCTGAAAATGAAATTAAAGAAATAATTAATGACATAGTAGATAATAAACTTTCAGATATTGAAATTTCTGCTTTTTTAGCAGCAGTTACAATTAACGGAATCAATCTTGATGAAACAACAGATATTTGTAAAGCAATGACAGCAACTGGTAACATTATAGAGTTTAATGTTCCTCAAGTTCTTGATAAGCACTCCATTGGCGGAATCAATGGAAGAGTTTCAATGATTGTTACTCCAATTATTACTTCTCTAGGATATATTATGCCAAAAACTGCATCAAGATCAATCAGTTCAGCAGCAGGAACTGCAGATTGTATGGAAGTGTTAGCTGATGTTTCTTTTGATGTTAAAGACATTAAAAGAATGGTTGCAGAAGTTGGAGGAATGCTTGCATGGAACGGAAAAGTTGATCTTTGTCCAGCTGATGACAAGATGATTAAGATTAGACATGGGCTAGGACTTGACCCTGAAGGCTTAGTTATAGCTTCAGTTCTTTCCAAAAAGAAAAGCGTTTCAGCAACACACTTGATAATTGATGTCCCTGTTGGTCCAACAGTGAAAGTAAGAACAAGAGAAGATGGAGAAAGATGGGCTAACAAGTTTTTAAAGATTAGTAAAGATATAGGAATTAAAACAAAAGTGGTTTTAACAAACGGAGAAGTTCCTTGTGGAAGATACTTTGGAGCAGCTCTTGAAGCAAAAGGTGCTTTTGAAGTTCTTGAGAATAAATATTTTGATAACTTAGCAGAAAAGGCTTGTGAAATATCAGGATGCCTTCTTGAACTTGTTGGTAGAGTTGAACAAGGAAAAGGTTATGATTTAGCAAGAGAAACAATTAAGTCAGGTCAAGCACTAACTAAATTTAAAGAAATAATAAAAATACAAAACGGCCACATCTTTTCTTCAGAAGAAGTGCCAATTGCTAAATTTACAGAAGAAATAAAAGCAGAAGAATCTGGAAAAATAGTTGTCATGGACGTTTCTTGTTTAACAAAAATTGCAAGAACCTCAGGAGCTCCACACGACCAACAAGCAGGAATTATTCTTCTTAAAGAAGTTGGAGAAAAAGTAAAAATTGGAGAATCAATTTTTACAATCCACAGTAACAGCCAAGACAAACTAAAGATTGCAGTTGACCAAGCAAAAGCAACATTTAGTGAAACAATAAAGATAGAAAAAATAATTTTAGAAGAAGTTAACTAATAAACAACAGAATACATCTTTTCTAGTTCTTTTATTTCTAGTTGTCTTATTTTCTTTTTTGTTATTTCTACTTTTAAGTCTTTAGCTTTTTCAGCAACGCCTCTAATTTTAACATCTCTGGAGAAGAGATTTAAGGCATTACTTACGTCTTTATTTGGGTATCTAAAGATTCCTTTAACAAACTCATTATATCTATGATCAAATGTTTTTTTGTTTGGAATCATCGTAATAATTGCAGAATCACAATTAGGTACTGGGAAAAAACTGTTCTTTCCAACTTTTCTAACAAATGTTATTTTGTAATAGCTTTGACAAAGTGCAGATATTGCATTGTAGTTAATAAAACCAGGAAAAGAAGTTAGTTTCTCTCCAAATTCTTTTTGAACAATTGCAACAACTGGAACAAAACAACTAAGTATTTTTTCTATAAAGTCTTGCGAAATAGAGTAAGGAAGAAATGTAGCAATTTTTGTAAATTTATATTTTTCAAGGTCTTGCTTCAAGAAGTCGTCATTAATCAAAACTAGTTTTCCAGATTTAATTTCTTCAACAAATTCTTGTTCTAAGATTACAATCATCTTCTTGTCTTTTTCAATTGCAATTACTTTACAGTAAGTAAGAAGTTGTTTAGTAAGAAAACCAGTTCCTGGACCAACTTCTAAAACAACGTCTGTTTTCTTAAGAGATAGTTCTTCAACAACTCTTTTAATCACTCCGTCATCAACAATAAAGTTTTGATCAAGACTATGGTTTGGTTTGAAATTATACTTTAGCATTTGAGTATATAAGTCTTTAATCATGATTTTTGTCCTGTTTTTTAAATAAAAAAAGAAAATTAAAATTTCTTAATAATTGGAACTGTAAATAAGAAATATTTTTCTTCTTCATTATTCTCAATTTCTATTAATACTCTATTAACAATTATTTTTGCAGGATCTGGAAACAATTCAATTTTTTTAAGATCCTCAAATGTCTTAAATGGCCCATTTTTCTCTAAGTATTCAGTTAATGCCATTCTGTGTTTTTTACCAATCATTGGAAGTAAATCAAGTTGGTGGCGTCTTGCATTTATTGGTCTAGCATTATTAAAGAAATTAACAAATCTTTCTTGATTATTGCTAACAATCGTTTCAATTGCTTTTTCTAGTTCTTTTTTTGCAATCGTCGTTAATTTATTAAAAGTAATTCTTTTAATTGGTTTATCTTCGGTGTTAATTACTTCTTGTAATTTTGCAGCCTCATCACTATACAATTCAAGTAATGAGAAGTTAGAAATACCAATACACTGAATAACAGGTGTTTGTTTGAATTGTATTTCTTTTACCGCTCTATCTAAAACAATTGCTTCTTTCTTTATTTCCATCATAATTGTTTACTCATCATCTTTCTTATATTTCCCAACTAAGGTTAATATCTTTTCTTTATTGTCTTCAGTAATTGCTTTATTTTTTTCTGCAATCAAATCTAATTCTACAGAATTAGGTAAAACATCAACTATTTTAGTTGCAACTTCATTTGGTAATTCCAAGTCCATTAGCTCTTTCTTTAACTTTTCTGCCTTAAGAGGGGCTAATTTTGCAAATTGCTTAGCATGCTCATAAGCTAATTTTTGTTCATAATTAAGTTCTTTTTCTTTACTCTTCTCTGCTAATATTTTTTTAATATCAGTTAAACTTAAATCATCAACATAAACTGGATTAGTTATCATTTCTTTTCACCTTTTGCAATTTGCTGTAATATCTTTAAATGAACTCTATGTGTAATTATCTTCTTAGTTTTATTTCCATCTTTCAATTGAACGATTGGGCAATTCCCTTGAAATCCAATTACTTTACCAGCAACTCCATCAACTCTTCTATGAGGTAATCCACTGTGTACAGCACTATTTGCATTTACTTGAACAACATCATCAAGAGCAATTGGTTTAATTAATTGATTAACTGTTGTCTTGTCTCTTACACTTCTCTTATATCTTCTTCTTGTTAAGGAACGCTTTCCTTTTGCTTTTTTGTTTGCCATGTTAATTTATCCTTTTTTAATTTTTTTTAAATCTTATATAATTATTGAGACATAAAGCTTTTATATTGTGTTGATTTGCTTACAGAAATGTAAACCTAGATGCTGCAAATTATATACAATTCGAACAAAACTAACTAGTTTTAGTTAACTATTCATTAAGAGAAATTTGTTTATAAATGCTTGGGTATATAAATATTATATATAAATATATGCTTTTTATAAAACTTTGAGAAGGTGTAAAATATGGAATATAAAATTGTTAATTTAGTTGCTTCAAGTTCTTTAGGTGCAGGTTTAGATCTATACAATCTAGCTACTGCAATACCAGAAGTTGAATATGAACCAGAGCAATTTCCTGGCGCAATATTAAAGATGGCTGAACCAAAAGTGTCGTTACTTCTTTTTAAGAATGGAAATATAATTATCTCTGGTGCATCTTGTGAAAAAGACATAAAGACAGCAATAAAGAAAGCTACAAAGATAATAAGCGAAGTTCAAAAAGGCGCAGTATTTAAAGAAAGAATAAGTTATAAGATAGTAAATTTAGTTGCAACTTCAAATCTTAATAAGCAAATAGATTTATTTAATGCAGCAGTAACACTTGATAATATTGAATACGAGCCAGAGCAATTTCCTGGTGCAATTGTAAGATTATTCAATCCAAAGCTAACAATGTTACTTTTCAAGAATGGAAAGCTAATTTGTGCAGGTGCAAAATCAGAAGAAGACATCGTAAAGGGATTAAACAAGTTAAAGAAAGTACTTGCAGGGCAGAAAGACACAAGCCCTAAAGAAGAAAAGGAAGAGAAAGCACCAAAAGCAAAGAAAGCTAAGAAATAAACTGATTTAGGTTTAAAATAGACAAACAAACTATTTATAAACCTTTACCATCATATATTATTTGTTAGCGATCATAGGGATGGAGAAACACCTGGACCCTTTCCGAACCCAGAAGTAAAGTTCATCACCGACATTGTTTGCACTAAGTTCTTTCTTGGAGCTGCAAGTACGTTGCTAACATTTTATATTCAAATTCTAATATTTTAATTTTCTTTAAAGTCATTTATCTTTTTCTGTAATATATTTCTTTTAAAAACATAATGTTTCTTATTATTAATATATTTTAATAATTAAAGAGAATTTATATGAATAAAATAAAAAACTTTTTTCTAAATATTGGTGGGTACTTCTAATTGCGGTTCTTATTTTTGTGTTAGGGCTTGGTATCAGGGCACATATTCTAAGATATGACTATATGTTTGAATTTGATCCTTATTGGCACTTGAGAGCCACAGGTTATCTTGTTCAAGGAAATCTTCCAGATTCTGATCCGGCAGGGTTTTATTTACAAGGTGGTACTTCTTACACTGGGTGGCCACATTTCTTATGGTATTTTACAGCAGGAATCTATAAGCTTACAACTTTTGGAGCAGGATATGATAAAGAACTATTAATGGAATATGCAAGATGGCTTCCTGCAATCTTTGGTGCATTAATCTCGGTTTGTATGTTTTTCTTGGGAAAAGAAATGTATAATACAAAAACCGGAGTTGCAATGGGGATAATGGCCGCAACAGTTCCTGCTTTTGTTTATAGAACAATGGGTGGATTTTTTGAAGAAGATTCTTTAGGATTTCTGTGGTTGGTTTTAGGTTTTTTATTTTTAGTATTAGCAATAAAGAATAGACATAAACTAATGAATTGGATAATTTTATCTGTTGTTGGTGCAATTTTCTTTGGATTAATGGCTTTTACCTGGGATATGTTTTTATTAATTCCATTAGTGCTATTAGCATATTTCTTTTCAATGCTAGTTTATATGTGGTTAAAGAAAATAAAGACAAAAGAAATACTTGATTTTACAAAAGTATTTGCTTTGTGTTTTGTATTGTTTGCAATCTTTGCAACAATTGCTCATGGAACAAGTTGGATAAATAATACCACTGAATATGTAACAAGATATCTGCCAGTTTCGACAGACAATATAGACAGAATAAATAAAATAAATGTAGAACAATCAGATGTGATTGGAGCAACAGTTGGTGAAGAAAACACAGGTAAACAGTTCTTCTTAGAGAAGTATAGTTTATTAGTTGTGATTCCTTTCTTAGCGTTAATAGTAATTCCACTATATTTATTATTTGGAAAATATAAAAATAAAGAAAAAGAACATGAAGAGCACAAACACAATAATATAGATTATTTCGTTTTAATTATTTTCTTTTGGATATTAATTACTGGGTTTATGGCTTGGACAAAATTAAAATTTACATACACTCTAGGGTTACCAATAGCTGCGGGTTTTGGGTTTTTATTTTTCCTAGTAACTGAATGGATAGATAGTAAGTCAGTAAATTTAAAAAGAACATTTGTAATAATTTCTGCAATCTTTTTAATCGGAGCAATTGCAGCGGGCTCTTTCTTTGTAATGAGCAAGGTTCCGCCAATCGAAGAAGCAAAAGATTGGAAGAATGCAATGTTTTGGGTACATGACAACACTCCTACAGACACAAAGATATTTAATTGGTGGGATCAAGGCCACTGGATTGCATATTTTACAGAAAGAAAAGTTAGTACTGATAATACCAATTCAAGTCAAGAAGCAGATAGTGATTTTGGATTGTTTATGATAAGTGAAGACATTAATCAAGCAAAAGCAATTCTAAAAAAATATGATGCAGATTATATAATGGTAGAAGCAGATGATCTTCAAAAGATGGGTTCATTTGCGGTGTATGGTTACTGGACCACTAATTTTAGTGATCCAAGAATCACTAAATATTACGGAATGGCAATTCCTTGCGAGAAGCAACAAACTGCAATCTCTGGGGCTGTAACGTATAATTGTGGAAATCAGCCATTATCAGAATCACAATTAAATGAGATAAATACAGAATATCACACAATTCCTGACCAGATAATGCAAGGCACACCAGTTTATCTTTACAGAGAAAAAGATAATTCTAGAATTTATTTATTTAATGCAGCAACAAACAAAACAGTGTTTGCAAGAACTTGGTTTAGAGATACAACTTTAGAATCATTCGTTGATGTTTCTTATACTTCAGGAGACGTAAGAGTTTACAAAGTTAATAAGGACAAATTAAATTAATGGTAAAATGATTTATTACATATTAATTGTTAGTTGTTTATTAGCTTTCTTTATTTCTTTTTTTACAATTACTCAATTTAAAAAATTCTTTGTAACAAGAGGATTAATTGCTGTAGACCAGCAAAAAAAAGAAAAACCAATTCTGCCACAATCCGGGGGAATACCAGTTTTCTTTGGTTTGTTTATTGGTCTAATGCTTTTTATTTTGCTTTCTGCGTTTTATTATCCAGTTAATACAACTTTAATTATTGCAACAACGTTGTCAATTTTAATTGCAACATTAATTGGTTTTTTTGATGATTTAAATGTAAGTAAAGAGCCAGTAAAAAATATTTATGGAGACTTAGAAATAAGAGTTGGTCTTCCACAATGGTTAAAGCCATTATTAACAATTCTTGCTGCAATTCCATTAATTGCGATAATGGCCGGAGATAGTACAATGCAAATTCCATTTATTGGAGTTATTAGTTTTGGGTGGTGGTATGGGTTGTTGATAGTCCCAATTTTTTTTGTAGTAATAACTAACTCTACAAATATGCTTGCAGGAACTAATGGACTTGAAGGCGGGTTAATGGCAATAGTCACTTTGGCGCTTGGAATTTTTTCATTATTAAACGGAAGAACAGAAGCTGCAGTTATTTCATTTATTTCTTTATTTGCAATAATTCCATATCTTTTAAATAATTGGTATCCTGCAAAGATTCTTCCAGGAGATTCATTAACATATCTTTTTGGAGCAACATTTGCAAGTGTTGCAATTATTGGAAACATTGAAACATTTGCATTATTTATTTTTATTCCTTGGGGCATCGAAATTATTCTTAAACTTAGAGGAAAATTAAAAGTAAGAAGTCTTGGCGATCTTCAAACAGATGGCACTTTAAAGATGCCTTACAAACACATTTATTCTTGGACACACATCATGATGTATCTTCCGACCCTCTTTAAAACAAGATTCAAAGAATATCAAGTAACAATAGGAATACTTCTAGTGGAAGTAATTTTTTGTATAGTTGGTTTTATTTTATTTTTATAGGTGAAATTTATGAGTGACTTAATGACAATTAAAAAGATAATCGAAAATAATGATTTGGCAGTTGCAACAGTAGATAAACAAAATAAACCAAATGTTGTTTTTGTTTGTTGTGCAAAGGTAATCTCCAAAAATCAAATAATTTTAACAGACAATTATATGAAGAAAACAAAAGAAAATATCTTAATTAACAAAAATATATCAATTGCAGTTAGTGATACGAAATTAGAAAAGGGTTATCAATTAAAAGGCACAGTAGAATATCATTCCACAGGAAAATGGTTAAAATTTGTTAAAGATTTAAAAGAAAATAAAGGGTTTCCTGCAAAAGGCGCACTTGTAATTACAATTAAAGAAGTAATTGAATTAGCTTAAGTAAAAAAATCAGTTATCTTCTTTTGGGTTTTTATTTCCGTGTAAAGTTGCGAGTGTTTTAACCAGTAGCCACTTCCATTTCTGATGTGTTTATCAATAAACTCCATTGCTTGTTCTAGGGTGTCAAAAGTGAATGGTTCTTTTGTGAGCGCTTCTTTAACAGCTTCTCTAATTACCCAAACTCCTTTAGATCTATAGTTTGGATCAATGTCTCTAAAGACAATCACGCTTGCTTGCTTTTTTATTCCATTTAAGAATTTAGTAATTTCAATTCTAGAAGCATAGTAGCCTCCAGTAACTGAAGATGCATATTTTTTCTTTGGCCCATTAATCTCAAAGTCTTCACATACTTTTTCGCCTTGTATCTCAATCTGTTCAAATCCCCAAATTCTTGGCACAAAAAGAACATAAAAAATATTTTGATAGAACATAAATGTAAAGATTATGGGCTTATCTATCGTTGAATAATCCAAAAGTTTTTCTTCAATTAAATTTTTAGAAATAATGTCGTCAGTAGATGTTATTGCCCACCTTGTAGGAACTAGTATTCTATTCTTTGTAATCCCAAGTAACCCCATAGATAGAATTTGTTCAACCTTATAAACGTCGTCTAGCTTTTCATTTAATCGTAATATCCCTTCTTTAGCTTTAAGATCTCCATCACTAACCACTTTGTCAATGCTTTGTGGAATTTTTATATTGTCAATTATTTTAAGATCACTAAAGCCATATGAGTAATTATTAACTCCACTATAATTTTCGGTTATTCTTTTAGCCTTATTTTCAAGTCCCACTTCAATCTCGGTAGTATCTACTGATTGAGAAAGCAACTGTATTTCTAAAAGGTCTTTATCGTGTTTTATAGCATCAGTCTTTGTATAACTTTTAAAAGAAAAGATTTGTTTAGCTCTTTCACTTTCAATTTCTTCTGGTTTTTTCTTAATCCAGGACTTTGGATCAGACGACCCTGCAATATTTGATTCACTATAAAATCCAGGTCCAACAAGTAAATCTGGATATTTATTTTCATAAACCAAATTAAAAGGTTTAGAAAACATTTGTTTTTTAGATACTGTCATAGACTTAAATAATAATAAAAATGATTATAAATCTTAAGACTCATCGCAAGCTTTAAATATCCTTTTATCTTAAATATATTTAGGTAAAATCTTAAAATTAAAGTAGTGATAAAAAATGGTAGAAGTTAAAAAAACAGAAAGTAATTTACATGAAGCTTATAAATCTAAAAGAGGACCAAAAGCAATAATTGATTTCTTCTTCTTTAAAGTAAATATTTTTGAAAGTTTAATGGTTATAATTATTTCTTTAATTCTAAGTGTTGCTTTTTATTGGTTATTAAAAGGGCCAGAATTATTTGTATATTCATTACAACAAATATTCTCTACAGTTTTAATCAATTGGATACTTCTAGGATTAATAATGTTTTTATTAATGTACTTTATAAGAGGACAGAAAAACTTGCCAAAGAAACCATTTGAAAAAATATTGTCTGCTCTTGCATCATTTAGATTAATAACAATTATCTATTGGATGTTAGTGGCATTTATAGTTGTGGTTTTTTTTCCAGCAATTGTCTCAATAATGAAAGCAATTTTACAAAATCCAAATTTAATAAATAGTGCAACGTTATTTCCAGCACTAACCATTATGAACATTATTGGAATAATCTTGTTTGGAATATTAACTATCTTTATTTTAATTTATTGGGTAATTATGCTTTTCGAGTTTACAGAAATAGTATTTGATATTAAAGATGTTGGTTCAAAGATTGGACTAATGTTATTAACAATAGTTATACTTGTTTTAATTAATTTACTAGTATAACTTTTCTTTTTTTATTTTTAGTGGTTGTTTATTATGTTTAATCTTTTTAAAAAATCACAAAAGGAAGAAATTTCTATAGTTAATAGAGCCACATTCTTAGACGTATTTTACAAAGAAAAATCTCTGTTTGTGACTTTGAAAAAAAAGGAAATTAAAGAAATATTTGCAGTAGAGTATTTTCCTTATTTTTATTTATCTCTTAATAGTAAATTAGAATCTGTAGATATAGACTATCTAAAGAATACACAAAATGTAAAAGGTATAGCATTAACAGAAGAAAATATCTATAAATTAGTTTTTGAAAATGTAGAGGATTTAATAAAATCTAGAAATCATTTTTTTGAAAATGAGGTTTTCCCAAATAAAAAATATAAACTTTTAGAGTATGATATCCCGTTTGTATATAGGTTTCTTCTTGATAAGAATTTAAGTAACTTTAAAGAAATAGAGTACACTTTAACAGATGATAATAGAATTAAAGAAATAAGCGTTCTAGAAAATACAGATCATTCCAAACTAAAAAGCTGTGCATTTGATATAGAAGTGTTAGTTCCAGAGAATATGTCTTTTCCTAAACCAGGAAAAGATAAGATAATTTCGATTTCGTATGTTGATAATGAAAACGAGAAAGTAGTTTTCTTTTTATTAGACATTAATGATAATCCTGAAGAAATACAAGCAGAACTTTTAAAAAGATATAAAGATTTACAGATTAATCTCTTTACAAGTGAAGTAAAGTTGATTGAAGGGTTTAGGGATTTTATAGATTCTAAAAATATAGATATAGTTTATACTTACAACGGAATCTTTGATTTTGAATATATTGCAAAATCGTACAAGGAACATACAGATAAGGAGTTTTTATTTTCAAAAAGTAAACTAGTTTATTCAAAGTCAAAAAACAAAAGAATAAATTTAGAAGGCACAGTGCATATTGATGTTTATGCAATTATGCGTCTTTTAAGGTATCTTCAGGTTTTTAATTATCCAAAGTTGGATCTTAATTCTCTTTATTCAAAATTAACAGGCAATGCAAAGCTTACGCTTCCGCCAAAGGAAATGAGAGAAGTTTATTTAGCAAAAGATTATTACAAGATAATTGATTATAATCTAGACGATTCAATAGCAACACTTGAGCTCGCAAATAATTACAACTCCATAATTTTTGAGATTTCCGATTTCATTAATTTTCCAGTTAATGATTTAGTTTTTTCATCAGCAGGAGCAATGGTTGAAAGATTATTTTTTAAGCATTATTTAAAAAAAGGAAAATTAATTCCAAATAAGCCAACAGCTGAAGAGATTGGAGAAAGAGAAAAACACAAGTTTAGTGGAGCATATGTTAAGTCTCCAGTTCCTGGACTACACAAAAATATTGCGGTTCTGGATTTTAGAAGTTATCACATCTCTATTTTAATTTCTTACAATATTAGTCCAGAAACTGTTGATTGTTTGTGTTGTGAGCAGGAAAAGACACACCAAGACAACATTATTGGCCATTATATTTGTCAAAATAAAAAAGGTTTTGTTCCAGAGATTTTAGAAGAACTATTAACTTTAAGAGCCGGTTATAAAGATAAGGCAAAAACATTATCAAAAGATACACAAGAATATAGGAGTATGCACGCCAAGCAGTATGCTTTAAAGATTTTCTTAGCATCAACATATGGTTATATGGGATATAGTGGAGCAAGATGGTATTCTAAATCAACTCTAGAAATTATGTATTATCTTGTAAGACTAAAGATACAAGACATTATTAGAGATTTTGAAACCAAAGGATACATGGTAATTTACGGAGACACAGATTCTTGTTTCATTCAGTTTAGAAATATTGATAAATTAAAATCTGATTTAAAAGAATTAAATGCAGATCTTCCCCCAGCAATGACTTTAGAACTAGAAGATATTTATATGTCTGGGTTATTTGTTCATGCTAGAGATAAAGAAAGAGGTGCAAAAAAGAAATATGCTCTTCTTGATTATAATGGAAATTTAAAAATTAAAGGCTTTGAATACGTAAGACATGATTGGTGTCCATTAGTCAAAGAAACACAAAAGGAAGTTCTTAAACTTGTGTTAATGGACCAAGACAGTAAGAAGGCATTAAGTTATCTTAATTTTATAATTGATGATTTAAAGAATAAAGATATTCCAAACAGTAAGTTAGTCATTCAGACTTTTGTTCACAAATCTCTTGAAAGTTATAAGACCTTAAACCCAGCAATGTCTGCAATCAAGAATGCAAAGAAAGCAGGCAAGAAATTTAAAGTAGGAGATCTAGTAGAATTTATAATCACAGAAAAAGGCAAAAGCATTTCTGATAAGGCACAAGTAGTTGAGTTTGTTAAAGACAAAGACTATGATGTAGAATACTATATTAACAACCAGTTGGTCCCAGCAATCCTTCCAATTCTTGAAGAACTTGGTCTTTCAAAAGAAGAACTTTTAAGTAAGACTAAGCAAAAAGGCCTTGCTGATTTTAAATAATTTATTTTATTTCAAATTTTTCCTAACCCAGATGGCAAGAGTCTCAGGAGAGAACACTCCTTCTTCTGTTATGAATTTATCAATCAAGTCATTTGGAACAATATCAAAGCTTGGGTTTTTTAGTTTTAAGTTGTCTGGTCTTCCATCTGCTTCGCTCCAAATCTCATCAATGTTTCTTTCTTCAATTTGTTCGTTTAGAGAAACAAAAATATCTGTTTCAACACAGTGTGTAGAAGTTAAAACAATGTGTGGAGTTTTGAAGTTTTTAGCAACAAGACTAATGGTGTGCGTTCCAACTTTGTTCATAATTGAACCATCTTGAAAGATAACGTCTGCACCAGTAATGAAAAGATCTGCTTTTTTAAGGTACGCAGAAACTGCAGAGTCAACTATTTGTGTTGTATTGATTCCATACTCGCAAAGTGCTTTAGCAGTGATTCTTCCTTGAAACCGGGGTCTTGTTTCTGTACAAATGACTTCAAAGTCAATTCCCCTGTCATATGCTTTCTTAAAAGCATTTTCAACTAAGTTGGAATGGCAGTGTGTCAAGATTGTTGAACCATTAGTTATCATTTGAGAAGCATACTCTGAAATCAATTCATTATTTGTTTCTGTGGTTTTTTCATAACTATTAATTAATTCAACAAGTACATTTCTTTCTTTAACACTTTGATACTTATTACTCATTTGCCAAATATAACTAAGGGAATTTCTAAGTTTTGGTTCATTAGGTCTTTGAGAAATAAGATAGTTAATGTTTTCAACAACTTCTCCTAAGAAGTCATTTCCTTCAAGTTTACTTTGATTAATAACTTCAAGAATGCCTAAAACTGCAGCAAGTTCAATCTTACTTGCTCCTTGAATCTTAATTTCTTTAATGTCTTTGCCAATTTTTAGAATATTTGTTTTTATCATAATAATTCACTAGTTCCTTGTAAATACTTGAAATAGATTTATATTTAAAGGTTTCTAGTCTATAAATATAATATCTTTTTTTATATAATATTAATAAAATTGCTTAAGTTTAAAGATAATAAGAGAGGGGGAGATTAATTTTGTCAGGAATGCAAAGCAGCAGAGTTGTTGCAAAAGACGCTAACAGTGAAAAAGTCCAGAGAAGTGATGATGAAGAATTAGAGGAATTCTTGAAAGCATCATTACCAAACATCTATGTTATCGGTGTTGGTGGTTCCGGTGGAAATAGTCTTGACAGAATGAATCAGACAGGTATTGAAGGCGCAGTAATGATTGCTATGAATACTGATGCTCAAGCTCTTTTAAAGATTAGAGCAGACAGAAAAATATTAATTGGGAAGAAAACAACAAGAGGGCTTGGTGCAGGTTCAAACCCAGAAGTTGGTAGAGCTGCAGCAGAAGAATCCAAAGAAGAAATTAAAGGTTTATTAAAAGACGCAGACATGGTGTTTATAACTTGTGGTCTTGGCGGCGGAACAGGTACCGGAGCAATTGCAGAGGTTGCAAAAATTGTTAAAGAAAAAGGCTCACTTTGTATAGGTGTTGTAACTTTACCATTTGCAGTTGAAGGAAAGCAAAGAATTGAAAATGCTTTAACGGGACTAGAAAGATTAAGAAAAGAAGTTGATACTTTAATTATAATACCAAATGACAAGATTTTAGAAATCGCTCCAGATCTACCATTACAAATGGCATTTCAAGAAGTTGATAAGATATTAACAGAATCAGTAAAAGGAATAATTGAACTTGTAACAAAAGCAGGAATAATCAATTTAGATTTCGCAGATTTAAGAACAATACTATCTAACGGTGGTCTTGCAATGATTGGTGTTGGAGAAAGTTCAGCAAATAAAAATAATTTAGATTCAAGAGCAATGGAAGCAGTTGAAGAGGCTTTAACTTCGCCATTACTTGATATTGAAATCTCAAATGCAACAAAAGCATTAGTAAATGTTATTGGCGGTCAAGATATGACTTTAAAAGAAGCAGAATTGATTGTTGAAACAGTTGCTTCAAAGATTAGTCAAGATGCACATATAATTTGGGGTGCTTTAGTTGATGAAGATATGCCAAGAAACTCAATAAAAGTCATGGCAGTAATTGCAGGCGCAGATATTCCATATTTAAGTGATATTGTAGGAACAAGTATTGGAAGAAAGAAAAAAGATTTAGAATTAGATATTGATAGTATTTAAAGTGTGATAAAAAAATGGCAAATAAACTAAAAGAATTTTTTGAATCATCAAAGAGAATTTTATTAATTGCAAAAAAACCAAGTAATAAAGAATATTGGTCAATGGCAAAGATTGTTGGTCTTGGTATGATTATTATTGGAGTAATTGGTTTTATTGTAAAATTAACAATGAATTTAATTAGTGGTAAATTATGATTTTTACAGTAAGAACAACAGTTGGTCAGGAGAGAGTAGTTATAGATATTCTTCATCACAGAATTAAAGAAGATGGCTTATCTGTTTATTCTTTAGTTGAGATGGCTGATTTAAAAGGATATATTTTAATAGAAGCAGATTCTGAAAAAACAATTGAACTATTAATCCATAATGTTCCTCACATAAAGGGTGGGCAAATGGTTACTGGAAACATTAACATTAAAGAAATTGCAGGAATTTTAGAATCAAGACCATTGATGAGTTCCATTAAGCCTGGTCAAACAGTTGAGATAATACTTGGCCCTTTCAAAGGTTCAAGAGCAAAGATAACAAGAGTAAATGTAGCAAAAGAAGAAGTAGTTATTGAATTATTTGATGCAACAGTTAAGGTTCCAATAACAATGAAAGCAGAAAATATAAAATTATTAAATTAAATAAAATGGAGAAAAAATAATTAGGTGAAAAATAATATGCCAACAATAAAAGTTTTAGTAGATGCAGGAAAAGCAAATGCAGGTCCGCCATTAGGTCCAGCTTTAGGTCCATTAGGGATTAACACAGTAGAAGTTGTTAAAGAAATTAACCACAAGACAAAAGACTTAGAAGGCATGTCAGTGCCTGTTAAAGTACATGTCAATGCAGATAAGAGCTTTTCAATAGAAGTAGGTGCCCCATTAACAAGTGCATTAATAAAAAAAGAACTTAAACTAAAGACTGCTTCTGGAAAGGCAGGAACTGTAATTGCAGGAGATATTTCTTTTGATAAAGTCTTAAAGATTACAAAAGCAAAATACAATCAATTAAATGCAAGAAATATGAAAACTGCAATAAGAGAAGTTATGGGCACTTGTAGATCTCTTGGAGTAAATATTGATGGAAAAGTCCCAGCAGAAGCACTAAAAGAATTCAACTCAGGCAAGTACGATTCAAAACTTGAGTGATTTTCTTTTTCACTAATTTTATAAACCTTACTTACTTTATATTACTATAATATATGTAAGGAGAAAAGAAAAAATATGAAAAAAATATTGATATTTGCATTTTTATTATTATTTTGTGGCACCATTTTTGCTGCTGATTTTTTTGTAAGCGACTTAGTTGTTCCAAAAACGGTTGTTGAAAAAACCGATTTTAATATTAATCTTCTTATTGTTAATAATTCTTCAACTGATGAAGAAATTGATATTAACCTTCAATTGTTTTCTCCAGGGGGCGTTGTAATTAGAACATATATAATTAATCAAGACGTTAATTCCAATTCAACATATGATCTTTTAAAAATCATAACTGGAACAGACACAAACGCATCTAATTCTCCATATTTGATTAGAGCAACAATAACTGATTCAGGGGACACAAATCCATCAAACAATGTTACTCAAGAACATTTCGTAATAATCAAAGCCGCAAAAGCAACGCCAATACCTGATATGCCAGTATATTTTGGTTTAGCTATTGGATTAGTCGCAGTAATATTTTTAATAAATAATAAACAAGACAAAAGATGAAAACAGAAGAAATTGAGATTTTAAAAAAATCTGGCGCAATAAACAATAAAGCACAGAAACTAGCTCAAAAGATAATTAAACCAGGAATGTCTTTTCTAGAGATTGGAACAAAACTTGAAGAGCTAATAAAAGAAAACGGGGCAAAACCTGCTTGGCCAATTAATCTTTCAATAAACGAACAAGCTGCTCACAATTCTTATAGTCCTGAAGAGCTAATAATTTTAAAAGAAACAGATGTTCTTAAAGTTGATATTGGAGTATCAATCGATGGTTACATTACAGATTCTTCACAAACAATAATCTTTGATAAAAAGTTTGAATTGTTAAGAGAGTCAAGTGTAAAAGCGTTATTAAAATCCAAAGCATATATTGTGGAAAATCCAAAAACTGCAACAATTGCAAAAGTTGGAGAAATAATTGAAGATACAATTATTAGTTTTGGTTTTAAACCAATAGAGAATCTTACAGGCCATACCATTTCAAGATACACAACACACAACCATCCATCAATTCCAAATGTAAGGAATGATTATAACATCAAGTTTTCTGAAATTGAAACTTGGTTTGCAATTGAGCCATTTTCAAGTACTGGCCGTGGTTATGTTACCGAAGGAGAAAATGTTTATATTTTTATATTTCAAGATGAAATCCCAATAAGAAACACGAATGCAAGAAAAATACTTGAAGAAATAAAAGGATTTGAAGGAATGGCATTCTCTGAGTTTTGGGTAGGCAAAGGGATGTCTAGTTTTGAAAGAAAAGTTGCATTTAGGGAATTACTAAAGTTTCAAGTAATTGGAGCATATCCAATACTTTTAGAAAAAGTAGGCGCCTTTGTTTCTCAGACAGAAACTTCATTTGTTATTCATAATAACGAAGCAATTGATCTAGTAAATATTGATGAAATACTAAAGTGAAATAAAGATGGGAGAAATTATTAATAAAAAAAATATAATTAAATCTATATTAATTATCTCTTCTGCATTTTTTTGGATTTACTTTCTAGTGTCATCAAAACTAACAATGCAAACAGTAATTATTTTTGATGTTGTGTCAATGCTTAATTCTATGGTTACTATTAATTTCTTATTATTTATAATATTCTTTCCATTAACGTCTGTAATCATCTTGTCTGTGATTTTTAATTCTTCAAAGCAAAAAAGTTTGATGATTATAATATTTTCGTTATTATTAGTAATAATTATTTCTGCAATATTCTTTAACTTAAATCTTTATTTTATACTCTTTTTAGTATTGTATTTGGTTGCTCACGTTATTGCTTGTATAATTAATCAAAATGATATTGAAACCAAAAAGACCCCCTATAATCTTGCAAATGAAATGTTATCAAAAGTAACTATTTTTCTAATTATTGCAATATTTATTGCAAGTGTATTTTATTTACTTCCAAATCAAAAATCAAAAGCTGAAGAAATGGAAGCAGGAATTGTAAATCTTTTTGTATCTGATGACTTGGGCCCTTGGATTGGTACTTCTTACACCATAAGTAAACAATGTACGAAAGCAAATCTAGAATATATTCAATCATCAGATGAATATCTTGCATTAACAAAGAAAACAGATACAGACTCTATAGAATTTACTGAGTTTTTAGACAATCTCAATAAAGAGATTTCAAAAGAAAAAACTATAGAAGAAATAAAAGCATCAATGCCAGATTTAAGTGCTCCAGAAGTAAAAACAAAGGTTATAACTACTATAAAGCAAATACCATTTATGACAATTATTGAGAACTATTTTGCAGTTTTTTTCGCATTAATGTTAATTTCAATAATGTACAGTTACTTATCAATAGTATTTTTAATATTTGCAGCACTTATTTATGTGTTTAATATGATATTTAAGGAAGAAAACTAAAATGAAAAAATTAATCATAATTGCATTAATATTAATGTTATTTCCAATAGTAAATGCAATTTCAATATATCCTGCTCAAGACATAGCAAAAGACTATATGCAATCAAATGAGTTTTTAGATTCTGGATTGTATTATGTAAATTGTGATTCAAATGAATATTATATGATAACAATTGTTGATAGTAAATCCAACTTAATATTTTTCTTGCCAATAGAATCTAATAATGGAAAGGTAATCTCAGAGGATTCAGACGACTTGATTAAAACAGTTCATCTTTATAGAAATATAAAAATGCAAACTGGTTCAAATTTTTTAGCCCAGCCATTGTTCGATAAAATTGATAATTTGGTAATTAGTTTGAAATCAAAGTCTGCAAGACTTGATGGAATTATTAAATCTAATTATTCTTCAAGTATTAATTTAAAATGCCAGAATAGTAAAGAAAAATTAGAGCAGTTAATAACTCAGTTACAAGATACGAAAACAAAGTTGGTTAAATTACAAAAAGAACAAGCAACGTTTTTAGATACTTCTGATTGTTCCAAAACAGATGATCTTATTTATTCTTATAAAAATTCATTTACAGGATATAATTCTTTAATCGCTACTGCAATGACTTATAGTGATTCTGCAATCGAGATTGTGGAGCCAGTTGTTGCTGACCAGAAATTAGATGAAACTACTAAAAACATAATCTATAGTTATACCGCTGCACCAACAACCCTTTCTTCAGATATAGGGACAATTACAGATAGTATTTCTTCTACAAGTGTATTTTACAATTCAATAATTTCAGATTTTGAAAAAACAGGACCTACAAGTAAAGTAGAAATTTTAAAGCAAATATTGAAATCTAGGCAAGATTACTATAATGCTAAAGCATTATTATATAATTTTGATGCAGATTTGAAAAGCACTCTTGATGAATCTATAAATTACATTCTAGGAGAAGAACAAATAAATTTATGGAATGATAGTAAGACAGTTTCGGATTTAAGTCAAAATTATTCTCAGTTAAAAGAACAATATAATAAAGGCAGATATTTAGAAAGTATAACTAAAATTAAACTTGCAAAGAACCAAGTAAAAAAGATTAAGGAAGCAGGAACTATACAATTAGAAGATCAAGATATTTCAAATTATTTAATTTATGGCATTATTGCTTTAATAGCAATTCTAGGAATAATAATATTTATAAAAAAAAGTAAGATAAAGAAGAAAAAGACAAAAACTAATTCAAAAGAAATAGACCCAGAATATTTATTGAATAAAAGAGATCCATTTAAGTAAAATTAGTTTTATTTAGAATTATCTCTAATCTCGCCTTCTTGCCTTTTGTATTTATTTACTGCTAATTTAAAATCCACATAATCTTTTGGTGGATTCTTAACTAGGTCTTCAATAAATTTAATTCTTTTATTTATTATTTCAAGAAGATCATTAATGTTAATATTGTATTCTTTAGAAACGGATTTAAGTATTTCACTTCTATAGGTTATTGGTAGTTCACTTGTGAATAAATCTCCTTCTTTTGTTTGTACTTTTTCTGAAGGATTATACACTGCATTGTATTCTATCTTGTTATCACGTACATTAAAACCTCTTATTTCATCAATTTCTTTAATGGTTCTCTTAACTTCACTACCTCCGTGAAATCCCGTGACAATAACTATGTCAAGTGATGTTAAAAGTGATGGTTCAAGTGATATTGGAGGAGTTATTAGTCTGTTAACTAAGTCATTTAGACTTCTTGCGTGAACTGTCGATAAACAACAGTGACCAGAAGCCATTCCTTGAAACATGACAGACATTTCCTCTCCACGAACTTCACCTAAGATCAAGTAATCAGGTCTTTGTCTGAATGATTCTTTGATTAAGTCAGGCATTGTGACTTCACCATATTTTTTTCCACTGCCGTCTGGTGGTCCAAAACCTGGTCTTGTTACTTGTGGTATCCAGTTGTCAAGTAAAAGATTAATTTCACGAGTATCTTCAATAGAAACAACTCTTCGGCCTGTTGGGATAAAAGAAGTTATTACATTTAATAATGTGGTTTTTCCACCAGCAGTTGGTCCAATAATAAGAACTGTTCTTTGAAATTCCATAACTGTCCAGATATAAGCTACAATCATTGGATTTAATGTTCCACTTGTGATTAGATCAATTGCAGTTAATGGTTTTTGTGGGAATTTTCTAATAGTAAATGTTGGCCCCCTGGTAGAAACATTAGTTGTTAATGTTGCATTGATACGAGAGCCGTCTGGAAGTATTGCATCAAGTAAAGGGCTTGCATAAGAAACATAACTTTTACTTAAGTGAGCCATCTTAATAACAAACTGTTGTAATTCTTTTTCATCTTTAAACAAAATATTTGTTTCTAAATGTCCGTATTTTCTGTGAACAATAAAGATTGGTATTCCTGTTCCATCACATTCAATATCTTCAATTAATGGATCATGCATTAATGGTTCAATAATATCTAGGCCTTTTATTTGTCTTCCAACATAATACATTATTTTTGTTTTCTGTTGTGCATTTAGTTTAGTTTTATTAAATATTTTGTCAACAAGTTTAAGTAATTGTGATTCGTCTTTAAGATCGATTAATGAAATTTTATTTATTAATTCTTGTTTTGTTTCTATAAGTATTTTTTCTTCTGCTGCAGTCAATTCTGGTTCTGCAACTATGTATCTTCTGTCTCCATCTATATCTTCAACAAAAGCATATGCAAAGCCTTCAATTAATACTTGATAGTTTTCAGGAAGTACTTCTTTTGGTTCTTCAAAAACTGGTCCTTTTGCAATTTCCGGAATTATTGGTTTTTTTGAGTTTTCTGCGGCAATTTCTTTTTTATTTAAAGCTACTGCTGAGCTTATCAATTCAAATATACTTTTATGTGCAGTTATAGGTACTGCGGAAGTTTCTACCATTTTTAATTTTGGAATGGTTTTCTTTTTTTCTTCTAGTGTTTTTAATTCTTTCTTTTTTTCTTCTAATTCTTTTATTTTTATTTTCTTTGCTTCAAGTTCTTTTTTTGTACTAGCTCTGATGTCGAATAAGTCATTTAATAATAATTTGATTATTGATTTTTTTGCAAGTGTGAATTTATGATAATCGGTTTTTTCTAAATCAGTACTTATTTGATAAATTAAATTGTTATATTCAAAAATCGTTTTAACAAACTCAGCATCTATCTTTTTAGAAGTTTCAAAAAGCTTTTTTTCTTTAAGCTCTTTAATTAGTGCGTTAGAATCAATTTCTTCTTTATAAAATTTTTCTAGAAGTTTTTTTTCTTCAGAAGTTCTTTTATTTTCAATATTTTTAAGATTAAGAATTAGGTCAACAAGCTTTGAAGCATCCTTTTCTTGTGGTATTTTCATGGCTCATCTTTATATTCAGTTTAAAATATAAAAGAAAAATAGATTAAATTTAAGCCTTTGGCCTTTTATTTCGTCTACTCCCTCATATTCTGTTTTTGTATTATAAGTATCTTTTAAATCATTTAATAGATCACTTATCTCGTTAATTGCTTCTGCAACTTCATCCCAAGTTTTCTTTTTAGCATTGGTATTGTCAGTTACTCTTTTTTTGTTCATTTCAAGCATTGTAGCATAAGAGAATTTACTTATTTCTCCAGAATCTAATTTCTTTTTGATTCCTTCAATTGATTTTTTTATTGTTTGAGCATCTTCTTCTGCAAATCTTAGTAATTCTAATTTTGCAACAATAACATTACTCTTTTCTTCTATTTGATTTAAAAGCGTTGTAACATCCTTCATATTATTACCTCTAGTTTTTTAATATTGTTTTTGAATCTTCATTATGTATGTCTATGTAGTAGATATTCTCTCCACTAATATAATAACAACTACATAAATATATATTCATATTATTTATAAATCTATCTATTGTCACAGTTGTGTTATCATTAATTAGTTGGTTTTCGTTCCCGTCTATTATCATTTGACAATCTACTCCCGTAAAGTTACTTAATAAGATGTAGTCTTCTGTTTCAACAATACTACAGATCCCTGTATCATAATTATTACTATTTACAAATTTTTCAAATCTTTTATTAAGGTTATTTAAGTCTTCTGCAGTTGGATTATTAGTTGTAAGATTTAGAAATTCTATTTCGTAGTTTTTAGCTAAAACTTTTGGAGTGATATTTATTGTTTTGCGAATAGGATTATTAATAAGAACAATTCCGCTTATTAATATAATAATCATCATTGTCGTAATTATATACGTAAATCCTTTCTGCATTAATATTCCTCATCTAATTTAGTTGTATATGTAATGTCTTATTAGAGTCTGCAAAATAATATACAAATTCTTTTTTTTTTGTAAATCCAGTTAATTCTTTAGTAATACAAGATGTACTTAACCATTCACAGATTGATACATTAAATTTATAGTCCATTTGTGGATATAATAAAGAATAAATATTCTCTACATCTGACTCTTCGACAAGTCCTCTAAACTCTGAGTTTTTTGCATTTAATAGAATTACATTTTTTAGGTCTTCAGGAATTGGTGTGTTTTTATATTCCTGACTAACACTTTCAAATAAGAAGAATACAAAACACAATAGTAAAATTATTGCAATTGCAACTTCAAATGATTTGGTCATGTTTAATTTACCATTCCGTCAAACATATTCCAAACTATTGAATAATATTTGTCTTTATCTGTTGGTTCTGCAACATATTCTGGAGGTATTGCATAATAAGCAACAAGATTAGAATTACTTGTAACAATCACATCAAAAATATCCCCAAAATTTTTCCCTTTATCATTAAATAAACTAGAACCATAATCTACTTTTAATGGAACAGGATTTGGTTCTGTTAATTTAACAATCGAATAATTATCATAAATTTGTAGATTAGATCTAAGTCCATAAGTTAATGGATGTGTTTGAGAAGTAGGAATTAATTTTCCAGTAAAATGATCGCCAGTTGTACAGTCTCTTATATTACAAAAATTATCTACATAGTTAACTCCTAAAAATCTATTAAAGAAAATTACGATATTTGCATCAGTTACTCTTATCCATCCATTTTTTTCAGGATTTAGTGGCCCTACATACAGTAAGTCTTCTTCACCAGCAGCTTCTTGGCCAGCATCGCCTATCCAAATAACTCTTCCACCTTGGGACACAAAATTTTGAATAGTTAACATTTGTATTGTTGAAATCTTTCTTGCTTTTTCAACAATAACTAAACTTACATTTTTTAATTGCTCAGAATTTAAAAATCTAATGTCTGCAATTGATGGGTGTATTGAAATTCCTGTTCTATCAGATAATAATGATTTTAATAATTCTGGGTTTCCAAGTCCGTTTTTATCTAGCGGGTCATACAAGATTAAAACACTAGGCTGTTCTCTTCCAGTCACAATTGTCATAACGCTCCAATAAACTTCACAGCCCCCAGGAATGGATCTACATCTTATTGTTCCCGTCCATATAAATACAAACAATGCTATAACTATAATTATTACAAGAAATGCAATTCTTATAAGCCATTTATATTCGGAAGTTTTTTCATCCATAGTTGAATCCCTAATAAAATATAAAATAGATTAATATAAAATGGTTTTGGTTTTTAAGATTATATAGAAATACTTAAAAAATATGTGAAAAGTTATGAAAATGAATAATTCAAAGACAACAAATCAAAGTCCAAGCTCAGCGATTGGAATTATGAGATTTAAAGAAAATACTGGTGGCCCAAAGATGTCTCCAGAAGTAGTTATTGGAATTGCCTTAGGAATAGCAATACTTGTTCTAGTTTTAAGAATGGTTTTAGGATTATAATTAATTTATCTTAAGAAAGGATAAGTTTTTGATTCAACAATATCCCAAATATCTTTAAAATCCCAGTTAGTAAAGATTTTTGAGTCCATCATTTCTGAAGTGTGCAATCCAATTTCAGAGCCAGCACTAGTTTCTTGTTTAGAAGTGTCTTTATCCCAGAAACAATTAGTGATTATACCATCACCATTTCTGCCAATTAATCCTCCAATATAGGTGGCCTTATCGCCATTGACTTCTCCTGCAGAATAACTATTATTTAATTCTCCAGTTACTATTTCTCCAATTAATCCGCCTCCAATATCTTGGTGTACTATAACATTAGCTGTAGAGTATACATTTGCGATTGTACCATTCGAAAATTTTCCAATTAATCCTCCAACAGCAGCAGCACCTTCAACAGTTCCTGTAGAATAACTTATAGCTAAAGTTCCAGAATTTGCTCCAACTAATCCACCTACATAATTTCCTCCAACAATATTTACATCTTCTAATCTTACATTTATTATTGAACCTGCATCTGTAATCCCAAATAATCCCACAAAGTCTTCTGATGGTCTATTGATGTATAAGTTAGTTAATGTAAATCCATTTCCATTAAAAGAGCCCGCAAATTGCTCTTTCCCCCCCCCTCTTATTGGTGCAAATCCTTCTCCGGAATTCCAATTGTCTGTTGTTGTGTTAATACCGTCTGGGGGGTTTGTCCAATCACTTGGATTAAAGAAATCTATATCTTTTCCTAAGACGTAATCTCCTTCTAAATTTTTTGCGATGGTTTCTAAATCTTCAACTACACAGATAACATATGGGTTTCCTCCAGAGGAACAGCTTTCATTTTCAATATTTCTTAAGAATGGATAAGTTATTTCTTCATTAATATCCCACACATTTACAAAATTCCACCCACTAAATGTGGTTTCTTGTTTCATAGCTATAGTTGTTAATCCTGTTTCATTGCCAGCACTTATTTTTTGCTTAGAAGTTTCCGTGTCCCAGAAACAGTTAGTAGATGTTGTACTATCAACAGAACCAATCAATCCACCAACGGTGTTTCCACTAACTTCGCCCGCAGAATAACAATAATTAATTGTTCCACCGTATCCCAATCCAATTAATCCTCCTCCAATAGAGTTATGTGTCACGATATTAGCGGTGGAATACATATTTGCAATTGTACCACTAACTAATCTTCCGATTAATCCTCCTACTTCGTCATTTCCTACAATATTTCCTGTAGAATAACTTTTATCTAAATTCCCTGAATTTACTCCGACTAATCCACCTACATAAGCGCCTCCAATAATATTTACATCTTCTAATCTTGTATTTGTAATAACTGAATCACGATTAGCTATTCCAAATAATCCTACAGCTTCTTTTAGTGGTCTATTGATGTATAAGTTAGTTAATGTAAATCCATTTCCATCAAAAGCCCCGGAAAATGCAAATTTACTATCGCCAATTGGTGCAAATCCTTCTCCGGAATTCCAATTGTCTGTTGTTGTGTTAATACCGTCTGGGGGGTTTGTCCAATCACTTGGATTAAAGAAATCTATATCTTTTCCTAAGACGTAATCTCCTTCTAAAT
>JBBABY010000013.1:0-31317 GCA_041657425.1 archaeon | reverse complement strand
ATAACAAAGGGTTCAGAAGATAATGCAATGACTGTTCTAGAGAAATATAATGATGTTTTATATCCTCCAGAAAGCGAATTAAGAAAGCAAGGTTTAAATTTAAGAACTTATAAACAATTATTAAAAAGGAAAGCTCCAATAAATCGTAATTCAAGTGTAACAAACATTTGGGGAACTGCTCCATTAACAGGGACAATACATATCCCGGTTCTTCTAGTTCAATTTACAGACAATCTGTCTACTCAAACACAAAGCGCAATAAATGAATCATTTAATAGTTCTAATTATTTAAATGGCCAAGGAATAAGTGTAAGCAAATATTATACAAAGCAATCCTATGGAGATTTAAATATTATTTATGATGTTTACGATTGGCGAACTGCACCGCAAACCTATTCTTGGTATAGTTTAAACAGTTCTAGAAATTTTCAATTAGTATTAGATTCTATAAATTTATTTAATTCCACTACTGGCGGCAGTAATGTTAATTTTAGTCAATATGATAATGACAATGATGGAAGAATAGATGGATTTGTTATAATTTATCCAGGTGTTGGGGGAATTGCACCAACTGCTGTTTGGCCACACACTAGAATATTAAAACAATATACTCAAAATATAGTAGACGGGAAATATCTAGGGAATGTAGCACTAGTTCCAGAAAAGGGAGTAAGACAATCAAATCAATTTGAAATCTCTGTAACTACTCATGAGTTTGCACACGTTCTTGGTCTTCCAGATTTGTATGCTATTGGCCCACAAGGGCAGATAGATAATGGTCCATTGTCAGGAATGTCAATGATGATGTTTGAAGAAGTATATTGTTTAAATAAGCCAATTAATCTTGATGTTTGGTCTAGATATTTTTTAGGTTGGGTTGCTCCAATAGAATTAACAACAGACAGCAATAAAGAAATAAGTCTAAGAAGTATAAACGATTATCCAGACGCAGTGATTTTAAGAAATAGCAATATGGGTGCAAGAGAATATTTTATAATTGAAAATCGTTATAGAAATCATAGCGATTCTAGTAATTTAGACAATTGTATGTTTATTAATGCTCCAACCACTTATGGTGGATTTGCAATCTATCATGTTGATGAAAACAAAATTGAATTTGACTATCCAAACAATTGGGTAAACTGGGATAGAGATAATAATTATTTTAATGATACAGTTTCTTGGCCAGGAGTATTATATGAAGAAAATACAATTAATTCTACAAGTATTTTAATTTTCCCAAATGATTTATATTTTGATGACATAATAAATAGTTGTGATTCATTTAAATATTTCGATGAAAACCAATATTTGTGTGCACCATACGGGATTTTGGATAGAACAACTAGTACGTATAGTGGTGTTCAAAATCCAAAGATAAGGTTTACAGCAATTTCTTCATCTAATCAATCAATAATGACTGCAAAGATGCTTGTTGGTGAAGAAACGGCAACTCCAGTAACTAGCCCATCTTCGGCTCAAGTGTATTATGTTCCAACTCAAATAACTTTAAGTACATCAACTCCTGGCGCAACAATTTATTATACTACAAATGGAAGCACTCCAACAACTTCATCATCCATTTATACAACCCCAATAACTGCTCCTGCTAATGCAGTAACAACAATAAAAGCAATTGCTAAAAAAAATAATTTTTATGTTAGTGATGTAATGACAAGTGTTTATACAGTTACTGGAACAGTTGCAACTCCAACAGCAAATCAGGTTTCTGGAGTAATAGATTATAATAGTCAAGTAATTTTAAGCACAGCAACATCTGGTGCAACAATCAGATATACTCTGGATAACAGTAGCCAACTGAATCATCAAGCATTTATTCAACAGCAATAAATATTTTTCAAACAACAAATATTAAAGCAAAAGCTTACAAGACAGGTTACGAGCCAAGTGCAACAGCAACTTATAATTATCAAGTATTAGTTGTAAACAATCCAATATCCACTCTTCAATCAGGATATTATAATTATGGAACTATAACTGAAGCGTATACTACAACTGCAGGCGCAACAATTAGATACACAATAAATGGAACAACTCCAAATGAGTTTTCAACAATATATGCCGCCCCAATAATGATAGATCATAATTTTACTTTAAATTTAATTGCATACAAAACAGGATATGCACCAAGCCAAGTAGTAACTTACAATTATACTACAGGTAACGCTCCACAAAACTTAATATTAAGTTTTACTTTTCAAGAAGTAGAAAGTCAAACAGTAATAAATAATGATTACAATATAATAAATATAATCATTCCATACGGAGTAAATAGAAGTGGTTTAACTCCAATAATAATAGTTGAAGAGGGGTGTACTGTTTATCCAGAAAGTGGGATCTCTCAAAGTTTTATTAATTCAGTAAACTATACAGTAAGTTCAGTAACTGGCACACGAAATTATACAGTTACTGTTACAAATAGTCCAGCAGTATATCCACCAGAAGCAAGCATTGATGGAGGAAATTATTCTCAACCAATAACTGTGGAGTTAATGACTGAAACAGAAGGTGCAATAATAAAGTATACTCTTGATGGGAGTATTCCAAATTTAAGAACAAGTCAAACATACACCAGTCCAATAACAATAAGTTCATCAAAAACATTAAAAGCAAAAGCATATCTTTATGTAGGTCCTACATTTGGAAGTCCATTAGATAATAGAGGTACAGCTAGTGTAAAGAGTCTATCAGATTTATTAGAAGCAACAATAATTTGGGAATCTAGTGAGCTTATGACTGAAAATTATACAATTACAAGAAAAAATAATAATAAAGTTAAGGCAGAAAAGAAATTAATTCCAACTCAAGAAATGAATAAATAACAATACCATTTATAAATACTTTTATCATTTATTTTAGTTATAGATTATATTAAAAGGTGCAACAAAGATGTTATCAGGAAAAAAAGGACAAGTTTCTATTGAAGTTTTAGCAATTCTTGGGGTAGTTGTAATTGGTTCAATAGTTTTTGGAGCATATTATATTAGTAGTATAAATAAAAATATTTCTGATAGTTCAAAAGTTGCAAGCGTCCTTGATGGTTTTGAAGATCAGTTAGGTGATGGAACAGGTCATCCAAATGTTCCAAACATTCCATCAGTAATTTGTAATAGAAATGGTAATTGTGAAACTTCATTAGGAGAAGATAATGGCAATTGTCCAGATGATTGTAGCTGTGGAGATGGTCTTTGTTTACCTCCTTCGGAAAATTATGGATCTTGTCCAATAGACTGCCCTGATACAATACCAGATTTTGCAACTTTACAATTAACATTAGATCCAACAGGAAATTCGGCAATAGATGCGAGTTTTGGAATAAAAGTAAAAGTTGCGAATTCAAGTTATGATTTAGGAAATGTTGGCAAATTAGATATCTCTGATTCTACAGGGTCTCCAACTTCAAATTGTTCTTATAATGGAGTATATAATAATACATTTACTAATTTAGGAAGATTAAATCAAACGATTCCAGCAGGATCTATTGAGAATACATTTGATTTTACTTGTAAAACTCCCGGAACATATACATTTTCATTTTCGGGAGTTACCCCAAATGAATTAACAACTCCAACATTATCTGGGGCAATTACTAAAATAATCACTTCTGGGTTAATTCCTCCACCACCAACTCCAGTTTTTAATATTTCAATCACTAGCCCAATTGAAGGACAAGCATATTTTAATAATCAAAGTATCCAATTAACTGCTACAGAACTTGATTTTGGAACTACCGGAATTTCTTGTGAATGGCATATTGGAGATAGATTTGTATCTGTAGATAAGTCTTGTAATTATTCTTTTGATTTAGCTACATTAACTTTGCCAGAAATTATAGGAGAACAGAAAGTAATAGTATATGCCACAAAAGTAATAGATGGAATTTCTATTCAAAGCAAAGATGAGAAAATGATTAATATTTATAAATCTGATCCAACTGTGGCTTATTTAACTATAAATCCCCCAACTCAATATGTTGGAGAAGAATTTAATATAAAAATCGCAAGTATGACTCAAAATTTATTAACAAATCCCACTATTACTTTTACAGACAGTATTAATTGTAATATTGATTTGACTAGAGCAATTTCCGGTTATGATATTGTAAATGGAACAAATGTGTATTATAAATTACTTCCTACAACTTGTCCAAAAGCAATGTATCAATCACAAGATAATCTAAAACCAGTAAATGCAATATTTAATGGAAAATATACACTTTTTTATGTAGGTTATGATTTATTATTTAAATCAGGTAATTGTAATAGTTTTGCATCAGGTTATGGAGTTCTTCAAGCTTGTGCATTACCAATGGGGGGATTAGGATATAATACAGATTATTGGCAAAATAATGGTTATGGCCTATTAAAAGTATATGCTGATCAATCATCAGGAACTACTACTAATCCTTATGGAACATTAACAGTATATGTTACAGAATAAAAACATATATTTAAAAAACAAATTTATATAAAAATATAGGAGAATAAAAATAAAACGGTGAATAAAAAATGAAAATTTCAAAAACATTATTAATTTTAGTAATTGGACTATTGTCTTTAAATTTAATCTTTGCAGGATCTATAACAAAACAGTATCGTATAACTGGTGATTTAGTAATAACTCCTGCGTTAAACGCGGCTTGTTCTGGCGGAACAGGAACTTGGAGTTCAGGAACATCAACAAATGATACTGGTATTGGAGGCAATTTATCTCAAGGTAATTTATTTGAAAAATTATTTTTTGCTGTTGCTCCAAGTGGCTGTACTTTAGAAATTTATTCTCCTAATAATCAGATAGTCTATAGTAATAGTAATTTAACTGCAGAGTTAATTAAAAGTGGATTAAAGAACGGAATAATTACTGGTTTTATTGCACCAATAACTACCACAACTACATTAGACTTTAAAGTTAAAATAAAGCAAGATACATCTCCTTCATATTTACTTGAAACAACAATAGTTTTGCCAAATCCAAATGTTACAGAAAATGTAATTGGCGCTGATAAATTAACGTCAAAAATTGAAGGTACGCAGGGGATTTGTAATTCTAATAGTAAGGGGGACATAATGGTAGTAGACGGTGTTTTAAAACAATGTTCTTCTTCTGATGTGTCGTCAGGAAGTTATGTATGGACACCTATCAATAATGGTACAGGGGGATCAGGCCTTGTTTTAAGTGATTTTTTGCCTACTCAATTTACTGCCTGTCCAAATGCAGGATGTTATATTAATGGAACTCAATATTCACAAACCGCAGGAAAAATAAAATTAAAGTCTGGCGCAATAATTGGAGATAATATAGCAATTGGAGCAATTAATTTAAATCATTTTTCTGAAGAGGTTATGACTTATCTTGATAATTTGCAGTTTAATATAACTAATGTTACAAATGAATATTTAGATATTAGTAATGAAAGTATCGAAATAGATCATTTAAGCTCAGATTTAAGAAATAGAATAGGTAGTTTAGAAACAGATAATTCTGCTTCGGGACTTACTGCCGTAACTGGAAAATACTATATGATTTATGATGGTAATGGTAACACTTATTATGTGCCAATTTATGCATCTAATAATTTCGGAGCATTTGCTTTTAGAAATTTACTTACATATCAGACATTTGATTCAACTTGGGAGAGAAAAACAGGAGCAGAATATTCTTCAACATATCCACCAGAAGTTGGCTATAAAGTATTTGATTATGCACCATTTCCTGATTACACTCAAAATAGTTCTTACAGACCAGATAGAAGACACATTGGTATAGGTAAATATGTGCCAATAGATCTTCGATTAAGTTCTGGAGGTCCAAATCAAAATTATAAAGTTACAATTAAAGAATGTACTATGGGTTATAGCGATTCTGAGCACGAATATCTAGGTTATTCAGATCCTTCAGGTTGGTCTGATTGTTCTGATTTGTCATCAGCAATAGTAGGAGCTACAATTGGAGAAACTTTAAGTAATAATTTTACAGTAACTACAGATAGCAGTGGTTCATTAACAAAAAGGATACATATTAAAAAAATGACTACGAAGAAAGGAATTTTGGTAATATATACGAATTTAGCTAATCCTAGTTCTAATAAAGCTAGAGCGGCTGCAACAATTATGAACTTCTATAATAATTCATCGGATATAGATATTTCTCAGCAAGCTTGCACTTACACAGTTGTGCCAGGAATTGTCCCTTTTACTTCTACTACTTATAATATCCATGTGCAATATAATGCCTGGTTTTCAACACAATCTGCAGGATATTATTACTGGTGTGCAAATGTAGGATTAGAATCAGATCCAACTACTGGTTGTATTCCTGGTAATTATAACTATCGCCAGACACCAACACCAATTTGGATAACTAGCGATTTTACAAAAGGCACGGCCCCAACAAATATAAAAATAAATATGACAACCTATGATATAAAAACAGGATCACGATTTTCAAAGACATTTTTGATTAGCGGATGTACCCTCCAAAGTTAGATCTCTATTAGATAGAGGTCTTTTTTTCCTTTCCTTTTATAAACCTTTTGCATCTATAATTATTCTATATATTATATTTTTAATTTGTTAAACGGCTAAGGCTGTTGACAGGTTAAAGAAAAAAGACCTTAAATTGACCTTATTTAAGCAAACAAAGTTCTTTTGTTTGATTTTTGGCAATAAAAAGCTTTCTGTAGACTGCTTGTTGGTACCAAAATAAATGGATAACTGCCATTAACCAACATTTAAATGCAGAAGATTATTCTAGAGATTATCTCTTGATTTCTTCTACTTCTGCAGGATTTAAATTTAAATAATTAAATAAAATTTACAAAATAAGATGAATTATGACGCATGATAATAAACCTCACGCAGGTTCTATGGCTTTCTATCCAAGAGTTAGAGCAGCTAGTATTATTCCTAAGTTTACTTCTTTTGGTAATGTCGCAAAAGATATTAAAGGATGTAAACCGCTTTGTTTTTTTGCTATAAAAGCAGGAAGTACTTTTGTAATGGGCAAGAATGCAAAAAAAGGCGCTTCTTCTTATGGTCAAGAAATTTCAGTTCCAGTAACAATTATTGAAACTCCTGATCTTAAGGTTGTCGGAGCAAGATTCTATAAAGGATATAATGTTAATGCAGGAAAAGCAGCAACATTTGAATTTACTCACCAAGATACTGATTTTAAAAAGAGAGTAACAGGAAAGAAACAAAAAATAGCGCCAGTTCTAGAAGATGTTTTAAAAAATAAAGATAAAGCTGATTCTTTAACATTAATTGCAATGGTTAACTATAAGGCAACAGGATCTGGACAGAAAAAACCAGTTATCGTAGAAATCCCTTTATCTGGAACATACGATGAACAAATAGCTTATTTAAAAGAAAAATTTAATAAAGTAATCTCAGTTGATGAAGTATTTAAAGCAGATGATTACTTAGATGTTAAAAGCATAACCACAGGTTATGGAACAACAGGTGTTGTTGAAAGATTTAATGTAAAGATTCAAAGAAGAAAAGCAAATAAATCTCAAAGACATGTTGGAAGTATTAATCCTTGGAATCCTTCTACAATTATGTTTACTGTAGCAAGAGCAGGACAATATGGTTTTCATAATAGAACAGAAACTAATAAAAAATTATTAATGATTGATTCTGATATTACAAAAGTAAATAGAAAAGGTGGATTAAAGAATTACGGCGTATTAAAAAATAAATACGTTCTAGTTGCTGGAAGTACTCCAGGAACAACAAATAGAGTTGTAGTATTAAGACACACAACAAGACCACAAAAATTAAAGTTAGAATTAACAGATATTAGCTATATTAATAAGTAAAATTAAAAAGGTATTGATGCAAATATGAAAGCAAATATTTATGACTTAGAAGGAAAAGTAATAAAGGAAATGGACTTACCTGAATACTTTGCAGAAGACTATAGGCCTGACTTAATCAAAAGAGCAGTAATCTCAAGTCAGTCAAGAGATTATCAGGCTATGGGGGTTTCTCCTTATTCAAACAGAGGTTACACTGCAGAATATAGGGGTAGAAGAAAGGAAAACAAAGCTAATATTACAATCAACACAGGGAAAGCAAGACTTCCAAGAACCAAGAACAAAAGAGTGTTAATGGCTGGAAGAGTAATGAGAGTTAGTCAAGCTGTTGGTGGACCAAAGGCACATCCTCCTAAGGTTGCAGACGTATTAATTAGAAAGATTAATTCAAAGGAAAGAACAAAAGCAATAATCTCTGCAGTTGCAGCAACAGCAAGTAGAATACTTGTTGCTGATAGAGGACACATACTTCCTGAGAAAATCACATTACCAATTATCTTTGATAATAAACTAGAAACATTAACAAAGACTTCTCAAATTTATACAATTCTTGAAAAGTTTGGATTAGATAAAGATATTATTAAAGCAAAGGACAAGAAAACAGTAAGAGCAGGAAAAGGAAAGATGAGAGGAAGAAAATACAAAAAGAGAAAAAGTATTTTATTCGTTCTTGCAGACAGTAAAAACTACAAAGCATTTGCAAACCTTGAAGGTGCAGATGTGGTTTGTGCAAGACAATTATCAATTAAGGAATTAGCTCCAGGAACACATGCTGGAAGACTTACAATTTATAGCCAAGCAGCAATTGAGGAATTAAAAACTAGATTTAATAAGTGATAAGTTATGAAAACATTAGAATACTACGAAGTAATCGAATATCCTGTTATTACAGAAAAAACAGTAAATATGATTTCAACAACTAATAGAGTAACTTTTGTTGTAAACAAAGCATCAACAAAAAAAGCAATCAAAGAAGCTGTTGAAAAATTATATGCAGTTAAAGTAAAAACAGTAAATGTATTATTTGATAGAAAAAATAGAAAGAAAGCATTTGTAACTTTAAAGAAAGGATTTAGTGCTCAAGATTTAGCTAATAAACTAGGAATAATATAAATTCGTGATTAAAAATGGGTAGACGTTTAAAAAGCCAGAGAAGAGGAAAAGGTGGACCAGTATACACTGCAACTAATGATGCAAAGTTTGATATTAATTATAGAACTAATAAAAACTTAGAAGTTGGCCAAGTTATAGATATGGTCACAGACCCAATAAGATCAGCTCCAGTTGCTGAAATCTTAATGACAGATGGAACAAAAGAATATGTAATCTGTGCAGAAGGATTAGTTACAGGACAAAAATTAGAATTTGGGCCAGGTGCAAAAAAGACAACAGGAAATGTTTTACCATTAGGGGAAATAGAACCAGGAACAACAATATTTAATATTGAGAAAAACTTTGGAGACGGTGGAAAGTTTGTAAGAGCAGGCGGACAAACCGCAATCCTTGTCAATAGAAAAGAAAAAGCAACAATAAAATTACCATCAGGAAAATTAAAACAATTACCACTTGATGCAAGAGCAACAATTGGAACAATTGCTGGTGGCGGAAGAAGTACAAAGCCTTATGTAACAGCTGGTGCAAAGTTTAAAGCAATGGCTGCAAAAGGAAAGAAGTATCCAAGAGTTAGAGGTGTAGCAATGAATCCTGTAGATCACCCTTTCGGTGGATCACAACATCACGTTGGTCACTCTAAATCAACTTCAAGACATGCTCCTGCAGGAAGAATGGTTGGTGCAATCGCTTCAAAGAGAACAGGAAGAAAGAAGAAATAAATAATTAAACGGTGTAAACATGGCAGAAGAATTTAAATTTAGAGGACACACTCTAGAACAATTACAGAAGATGTCATTACTTGAATTTGCAAACATTGCAGGATCAAGAGCAAAAAGACATTTAGCAAGAAACCATAGTGATATTTTCTATGAAGATATAGAAAAAAATGTAAATCCAACAAAGAAAATAAGAACACATAAAAGAGATATGGTAGTTACACCTAAGATGATTGGTAAAACAATATATGTGTACAATGGAAAGGAATTTATTCAAGTTGATATAGTTCCTGATATGCTTGCACATTATTTAGGCGAATTCGCATTTACTAGAAGAAGAATAAGACATGGAAAAGCAGGAATCGGTGCTACAAAGTCAAGTACTGCAGTTGCTGCAAGAAAGTGAAAGTGTGAAAAAATATGTCATCAGATCATAATTACAATTACCAAAAAAAATTGGATCCTAAGAAGTCTGCAAGAGCATCTAAGCATAACGCTCCAATCTCTGTTAAATATGCAACAGAATTCGGAAATTATTTTAGAGATATGCCAGTAAAAAAAGCATTAAAGATCTTAGTAGACATAGAAGCAAAGAAAGACTTTTTGCCTCTTGTAAAATATGCAAAAAAAGTTCCAAATAGAAAAGGACAAAGTAAAAGAGGAACAACAATTGGAAGATATCCAGTCAAGTGTTCAAAGTACGTAAGAGAATTAATCCAAGAAGCAAAGGCAAATGCAGAAAATAAAAATATGGATACTGAAAAATTAAAAATAGAATCAATGTTTGCAACAAAAGGTGTTACAAGACAGAAATTACAACCAATGGGAAGAATTGGCGGTAAGACCAGAGAATCAAAATCAACAAATGTTGAAGTTATAGTTGTGGAGGCTTAAGATTAACATGAAGGAAAATGTTTTTGTTAAAGACAAACTTAAAAAGATGGCAATTGCTCAATACTTACAAAAGAAAATTAGACAATCAGGATTTATTGATGTAGAAGTTATTAAATCTCCAATCTCCACAAGAGTTGTAATATACGCATTAAGACCAGGTTTTGTAATCGGAAAAAGTGGATATAATATTAAAGCATTAACTGAAGATTTAGAAAAGGATTTTGGTTTAAATAAAGTTCATATAGAAATTGGAGAAATCCAAAATAGAGATTTAGATCCAAAAGTAATAATTGAAAATTTAGCAAATGATATCTCTAGAGGCGTTGCTTGGAAGTCAGCAGTATATAGAGCAATGACTGGAATGAAAGCGGCAGGCGCTGTTGGTGCAGAAATTGTAGCAAAAGGAAACACTGCAGGAAAAGGTCAAAGAAAAAGATCATCAAGATATGCATTTGGATACTTAAAGAAAGCAGGATCTCAAAAAGATCTTGTAGCATTTGAAAAAAGAACAACATTTCCAGGTCTTGGAACAATTGGAATAAGACTTAGAATAGTTCATCCAGGCACAGTTTTCTCAGATAAGATAGATGTTAAAGAATTATCTCATAGATTCAAATTAGCAAGAGAACAAAAGAGATTAGAAATCAGAGAAGACGAAGTTGAAAAAACACTTAAAGATACTAAAGAAAAAGTAGAAGAAAAAAAGAAAGCTACAGAAAAGAAAGCAGAAACAAAAATAAAGGCTGAAAAATCTGCAGAAGAAAAGCCTGTAGAAAAAAAACCAAGAGTAAAAAAAGTAGCTGAAAAAAAAGAAACAGAAGAAGAAATTAAAGAGTGATTAGATGACAAAGAAAAACGCAGTAACTCTTAATTCAATTCAAGAAATTGAAAATAAAGTTAGAGATTTAAAATTAGATTTAGCAAAAGAGAAAGGACTTCTTGCATCTAAAACAAAATCAACTAACCCAAGTAAGAAGATTACTTTAAAGAAACAAATTGCAAGATTACTTACAAAGAAAAACCAAATCTTTAGAAATGAAGAAACAAAGCAAATTGTAAAATCAATTGCTCCAGCTAAACAAGTTAAGGAGAAAAAGAAATAAGAGGTGTTAGTTAAAGTTATGGCTGAGATTTGTAACGTATGTCATTTACCAAAAACAATCTGTACTTGTGATATTAGAGTTAAAGAAACTCAACAAATAAAAATAAGAACAGAAAGAAAGAAATTTAAAAAATATGCAACATTGATTTCAGGGTTTTCAGAACTTCCTGAACAACAAGATGTATTAAAATATTTAAAAAAGAAATTAGCTTGCGGTGGAACAGTAAAGAATAATATTATTGAACTACAAGGCGAGCAAAAAGAAAGAATAAAAAAATTATTAATTGAAAAAGGATATCTTGGAGAATTAATTGATGCTTAATGTAAAATATTCTGATCTTATAGGAAAAGAAGTTTTAATAAAAAACTCAACTGACAAAACAAAGATTGGAGCAAAAGGATTAGCCATTTACCAAACAAAAGAATTATTAAAATTAAGAAATAAAGAAAAAATAATAATAATAAAAAATAATGAAATAATTAATTTAGAAATTACAAGCAAGTGAAAAATTATGGATAGTAAAACATGTCACGATAAAAACTGCCCAGTTCATGGACAAATAAGTGTAAGAGGCCAATCCTTACAAGGAATTGTAGTCAAGAAGAAAGCACTTAAAACCGCAGTTATTCAAATGGAAAAAACAAAGTACATTAGAAAGTACGAAAGATACATGAAGAAAACTGTAAAACTTCCAGTTCATTGTCCAGAATGTATGGATGTTAAGATTGGAGATGTTGTTTTAGTTGGAGAAACTAAAAAATTAAGTAAAACTAAATCATTTGTAATATTAAAGAAAGTAGGACAAATAAGCCACTTAGAAGACATTACAGATAGTGAAGAAGACAAATACGAAGAAAAAGTAGAGAGTGATAAAGAATGAAGCAAATAAGTGCAAATGTAACAAGAGGCCTTCAGACGGGCTCTAGATGTTTCTGTACAGACAATAGTGGTGCTAAGGAAATTGAGATTATTTCTGTAATTAAAATTAAAACTAGAAGAAAAGGAGTTCAAACAGCAGGTATTGCTTCTTTACTTAATGTTGTTATTAAGAAAGGTAAACCAACTATGAAGAAGAAAATGGAAAGAGCAGTGGTTGTAAGAGTAAGAAAAGAATACAGAAGAAAAAATGGCTGGAGAGTTTGCTTTGAAGACAACGCAGTTGTTTTAACTGATCCTAAAGGTTTTCCAAAAGGTTCTGAAATTAAAGGTTGTGTTGCTAAAGAAGTTGGAGAAAGATATCCTAAGATTGCAGGTCTTGCAAGTTCAGTAATTTAAAGGTGAAATTAAAATGCAAAATAAAACAATTAGACCATCAAAGAACAGAAAGAGAGCATTAGTAGGAGTATATCATATTAAAAGAAAAAGACTAGTTGCTCCAATAGATAAAGCAGCAGCTAAAGATGTTTCTAAATCAAAAGCAGTAATAAGAAAAGGCGATGTTGTTAAAGTCAGAGTTGGAGACAATAAAGGCAAAACAAGTACAGTTGAAAGAGTTAATTATGATAAAGGAGTAATATACTTAAAGGATTTCAAAGTAACAAATTCAAAAGGTCAGGAAAAATTATTACCAATAAGAGCAGCAAATGTAATAATTACAACACCTGTATTAAATGATAAAAAAAGATTTGTTACAAAAAAACCAGCTAAAAAGAAATAGGTGACTTATAAGATGACTAAAAAAGGAAGTACAAAAGTATTAAAGACACAATGTGTTGGAAAGGTACACAAGATTGATAAGAATAAAACATTTGTGACAAGACCAAATCCAGGAAAGCACACACTTAAAAAAGTTGTAAGTTTAGGTTATGTGTTAAGAGATATATTACATTTAACAGAAAATAATAGAGAGTCAATTTATCTTTTAAGAAACAAAGAAGTAATTGTTGATAAAAAACCAGCAAAAACTATTAATTTAGCAATTGGTTTATTTGATATTATTGAATTTCCAAAAATAAAAAAAAGTTACAAGGTTATCTATAAGCAAAATGCATTAATTACATTAATTGAAATAAATAGTGATGAAACAAAATATAAACTTTGTAAGATTGTTAAGAAGTTAATTACAAAAAAAGGAGAAATCCAATTAGTAACAAACGATGGAAGAACAGTTATTACAACTAATCAAGCATATAAGACAAAAGCATCAATAAAACTTGATTTAGAAGACAACACAATTAAAGAATATTATCCACTTGAAAAAGCAAGAAAAGTTTTCTTAATTGGTGGTAAGCATATTGGAAAATCAGGAACAATTATAAGTATTTCAAAAGGAAATATGATTAAGAAAGAATTAGTAAAATTAAAGATTGATGATAAGGAATTTGAAACCACACAAAACAATGTTTTTGTGATTAATTAAAGAGTGATATTTTATGACTAAAGAATCAAACAACAACCCAAATAAAGAAATCTTTGTTGAAAAGGTTACTGTAAATATGGGTATTGGAGAAGCTGGTGAAGAACTAGAGAAAGGTTTAAAGATCTTACAATTAGTAACTAAAAAAAAACCAGTTAAGACTCACGCAAAAGTAAAATTACCAACCTGGGGAATAAGACCTGGGCTACCAATAGGTGGTAAAGCAACATTAAGAGGAAAAGCTGCTCTTGATTTCATTGAATTAACATTAAAAGCTAAAGAAAATAAAATAAGTAAAAGATCATTTACAAATGACGGAATATTTTCATATGGTATAAAAGAATACTTAGATGTTCCAGGAATTAAATATGATCCAAACTTAGGAATAAGAGGATTTGATGTTTGTATTACACTTAGGAGAAGAGGTTACAGAGTAAAGCTAAGAAAATATGATATCTCAAAAGTAGGACAGAAACATAGAATTACAAAAGACGAAGCAATAGCTTTTGCAAAAGAAAAATTAAAAGTAGTGGTTGAATGAGCGAAATTGATCATAAAAAGTTAAGTAAAACTAGTAAAGAACTCAAAAGAACAAGAGTTTGTAGATTTTGTAAAACAAGAAGAGGACTTATAAGAAAGTATAATTTGTATATCTGTAGAAGATGTTTCAAAGATTATGCAGAAAAATTAGGTTTTAAAAAATTAGATTAAAATGATATTTATTAGGTGAAAATTAATGAGTTTAAATGATCCAATGGCAAATGCATTAAACAATATAAATAATGCGGAAATGGCTTCTAAACAAACCTGTACACTTAACCATTCTAAATTTCTTGAAAGTGTTTTAGTACTTTTAAAGAAAGAAGGATATGTTAAGCAGTATAAAGTTATGGAAAGAAAGCCAGTTAAGCAAATTGTTGTTTATTTAGGTGGGAGAATCAATAAGTGTAAGGCAGTTAAGCCAAGATACCCTGTAAAGAAACAAGATTATGAGAAGTTTGAAAAATCATATCTTATTTCAAGAGATGTTGGTGTTTTAATTGTAAGTACTACACAAGGAATCATGAGCCATAAAGACGCTAAGGAAAAAGGACTTGGCGGAAGAGTTGTTGGGTTCGTTTATTAAATTTAAAAAAGGAATAAGATTATGAAAAAAACAGAAAAGATTGTAGCAAAAGAAAAATCTGTAAAAAAGGAATTAAAGAATACAATTGTTAAATTTCCAAGCGACATTAAAGTGGCAGTAGGATTACAAAATGTGACTTTTGAAAAATCTGGAAAGAAAACAGACATTTCTTTTAATCCAGTTTATATTAGTGTAAAATTATTAAATGGAGAAGTAGAATTAACTCCAAAGAATAAAAAGAAAACAACAAAGGCAGTAATTAACACTACAGAAAAGCACATGATTAATGCAATTAAAGGGCTTGACCATGAATACGTATATAAGCTTGCAATTGTTTATTCTCACTTCCCAATAACTGTCAAGGCTGAAGGAAATGAAATAATAATTTCAAATTTCTTAGGAGAGAAAAAACCTAGAAAAACAAGAATACTTCCTGGTTGTAAAGTTGAAGTAAAAGGAAAAGATATAATTGTTAGAAGTCATAATAAATATAACGCAGGTCAAACCGCAGGAAATATTGAAAAAACTACAAGAGTTGTAGGAAAGGATTTCAGAATATTTGATGATGGTTGTTATATTGTTGAAAAAGCAAAACACGAATAAAAGAGTGGATATTTATGAGTAATGATACACCAAATTTTAGAGGGCATTTCCCAATAACATTAAGAAGAACTAAACATAATAGAAAAGTTCAGAAATGGAGATATCCAAGAGGTATCGATAGACACATGTCTAAGAAGAAGGGTCCACAACCAAAGATAGGTTATGGTCACGATAATGAAGACAAGTTCAAACATCCATGCGGACTTAAAGAAGTATTAGTAAGATCACAAACTGATCTTCTTAAACTTACTACAAATGATGTAGCAATTAGATTTAGTGGAACTCTTGGTCAAAAGAAAAAACTAGAGTTAACAAAATTAGCAAAAGAGAAAAAATTTAAAATAATTAATTAAAATGGTGTAAGCCTATGAAACTAGATAAGTTAAAAACATTTTCAGGAAAACTTCTAAAGAAAAGTAAACACAAGTTAGTTGTTGATACAAAAGTTTATGCAGATAATAAAGAATTTGTAGATAAAGCAATAACAAGACAAGATGTTAGAGATATAATTTCAAAAGGAGTTATCAAGAAAAAACCAGATACCGGCCAATCAAGAGGAAGAGCAAGAGTTCTTTTAGTAAAGAAGAAATTAAAGAGAAAGAGAGGCCAAGGAAAAAGAAAGGGAACACCAAAAGCAAGACAAAATGCAGATACTTATAATTTAAGAGTAAGAGGACTTAGAAAAAGACTAAGTGAATTAAAGAAAGAAGATAAATTAAATGGAAAAGTCTATAGTAAGATTTACTTAATGGTTAAAGGAAATTACTTTAGAGGAAAGAAACATTTAGAAGAATATATTAGTGGTGAAAATAAATGAAATCAGGACCAATATTTAAGGTTGCCTTCAAAAGAAGAAGAGAACAGAAAACTGACTATAAGAAAAGATTAGCCGTATTAAAATCAAAGCAAGATAGATTTGTTTTAAGAGTAACTAATAGTCTTGTAAAAGCACAAATTATTAGATATGATAAAGACGGAGATAAAACAGTAGTTTCAGCAACATCTAGAGAACTTGTTGTTCTTGGTTACACAGGAGCATTAAAGAATACTCCTGCAGTTTATCTTACAGCATTATTGTTATCTGCAAAAGCAAAGAAAGCAAATATTAAAGAAGTAATTTATGATTTAGGTGCAAAAAACTATAAATCAGGCAATAAAATCTTTGCAGGATTAAAAGCAATAGTTGATAGTGGATTAGTTTGTCCATATAATGAAAAAGCATTTCCAACAAAGGACAGAATTGAAGGAAAGACAATGGCAGAATATTTAAAGAAACCAGTAGATAAAGAATTTACAATCGTTAAAGAAAAAATATTAAAGATGTGATTTTATGTGTGCATTTAGAGAAAGAACTAATAAAGGAAGAGGAAGAGAAAAGGAAAAAGAAAAACCATTTGATAAAGATTCATGGACTCCAAAAACAGAACTTGGTAGAAAAGTTAAAGCAGGAGAACTGGATTCATTAGATGATGTTTTTAAACTTGGAAAAAAAATAATGGAATCAGAAATTGTTGATTGTTTTATTCCTGATCTTCAAATGAAAGTTATTGATGTTAAGAAAACAACAAGAGTTACAAGAGCAGGTAGGCACTTTTCTTTTAGAGTTTCAGTAATAATTGGAGACGGTAATGGACACATTGGAGTAGGAACCGGAAAGAATATTGAAAGAATAGTTGCTCAACAAAAAGCAATTAAAGATGCAAAATTAAATATTGTTCCAGTAAGAAGAGGTTGTGGATCTTGGGAATGTAATTGTTCTAAGAAACATTCAGTGCCATACAAGGTTATGGGAAAATGTGCATCATTAAGAGTTGAATTAATTCCTGCACCAAACGGAATTGGTCTTGCAGTAAGTGACACCATTAAGCCATTATTTGAATTAGTTGGAATTAAAGATTTGTGGTCAAACACTAGAGGTGCAACAGACACAAAACTTAACTTTGTTAGAGCAACAATTGATGCTTTATATAATATTTCAGATTTAAGATATAAAGAAAAAGAAGAAGTTGAAAATAAAGAATAAAAAAGGAATTAAATATGTTTGCAATAATTAGAGTAAGAAGTCCAGCAAAAGTAAATATAGATATTGAAACAACAATGAAGTTATTAAATCTAACAAGATCTAATCATTGTGTAATTTATCCAGAAAATACAGTAATAAAAGGAATGCTTCATAAAGTAAGAAATATGGTGACATATGGAGAAATCACAAATGAAACTTTAAAGAAAATGCTTGTAAAAAGAGGTTTTGTTTATAATGAGAAAGGAAAATTAGTAAAATTCAAAGAACATTATAAAGACGAAAAGAAAGCAGATAAAGTTATTGCAGATTTACTTTCAGGAAAAGCAAAATTAAATGATTTGGGAATTAAACCAGTATTTAGATTAAAGCCTCCAACAAAAGGTTATGATAGAAAAGGAATTAAGAAAACATTTAAGGAAGGCGGAGTATTAGGTTACAGAGCTGATCAAATAAATAAATTACTTATAAAGATGATATAAATTATAAATTTGTGAAATAATATGGGAAGAACAAAAGTTGATAGATTAAGAGGAAAAAGAACTCACGGTCACGGAAACACAAAGAACGCTAGAGGTTCAGGGTGTACTGGTGGAAAGGGAAGAGCAGGTTCACACAAACATAAGTTCTCAAAATATTATGTTGATTTCGGACAAAGAGTAACTTTAATGGCTAAGGAAAAGGAAACTACAATTACTTTAGAGTCACTTTCTGAAATAATAAAAGATAGAAAAGAAATTGATTTAAAGGAATTAGGTTTTGATAAGATCCTTGGTAAAGGTTCTATAAATAAAGCAGTGATATTTAAGAATGCAAAAGCAACAGAAATTGCTAAAGAGAAAATTGAAAAAGCAGGGGGCAAGATTCAATGAGTTTCTTAGATAATATCTTAGGGCTAATGCCAACAGTCAAAGATCCAAGTAAAGTTCCAAATGTAAGACAAAAATTACTTTGGACATTAGTTGTTCTTGTTATTTATTTTATATTAGGAACAGTTACTTTAATCGGTCTTGACCAAAGTCAAACCGCAAATATAAACATGTATCAAATGATACTTGCAAGTGATATTGGAACATTAATTACATTAGGAATTGGTCCAATAGTTTTAGCATCAATTATTTTACAGTTATTAGCAGGAGTCAAAATTATTAATTTTGATTTCTCAAAACCAGAAGAAAGAGCAAAATTTACAGGTTGTCAAAAACTTTTAGCAATTGTTCTTGCAATAGTAGAAGCATTTGTCTATTCTGCATTTGGTATGTTAGTTCCGATGCCAGGACTGCTTTGGTTAGTAGTATTACAGATTGTAATAGGTGCAATAATAGTTATTTATCTAGATGAAGTAGTAAGTAAATATGGAATTGGTTCAGGAATTGGGCTATTCATTGCAGCAGGAGTTTGTCAAGCAATTATTTGGAGAATATTTAGTCTTCCAATTGTTGCAAGTAATTATCCTGGTGGATTAATCTTTCAAGGATTTAATTACATAATGACTGGTGCAACAATTGAGTTGTTAACATATGTGTTACTTCCAATATTATTTACATTATTAGTTTTCTTTGCAGTTGTTTATGTGGAAAGTATTCATGTGAATATTCCATTAACTGTTGGAAGAAGTGGAATGGGTGCAAATTTTCCAGTTAAGTTAATGTATGTTTCAAATATGCCAGTAATCTTAACAGGAACATTGTTTGCAAACTTTGCTCTCTTTGGAAGCCTTGCTAAAGGAACAGCAGCAGGAAATATTTTAACACCAATTGCAAATTTCCTAAATCCACCAAACGGTTTACTTCAAACAGCAATTTTTGGAGGAGCAACTTGGGGGATGGCTTTAGCTGCATTTGGTTATGCAATATTATTTGTTTTAGTTTGTGTAATCTTTGGAAAATTCTGGGTAGAAGTGGGTGGTCAAGGAACAGCTAATGTTGCTGGGCAACTTCAAAGATCAGGAATGTCAATACCAGGATTTAGAAGAGATGAAAGAGTTTTAGTTACAGTACTTGATAGATATATTCCAACAATAGTAATCTTAGGTTCTCTTGCAGTTGGTATTTTAGCAGTTGTTGCTGATTTAACAGGCGCAATAGGAACAGGAACTGGAATATTATTAACAGTAGGTATTGTTTATAGATTCTATGAACAATTAGCAAAAGAACAGTTATTTGAATCAGGAAATTTCTTGAAACAAATGTTAAATAAGTGATGTTAGATGATTGTACCAATAATAAATCAATGGGTAGATTTGATAATAATTGCAGTATTATTTGTAGTTATTAACAGATTAGTACAACATCTTTTTTCAGATCCAAAAGAATATTTCTTTATAAAAAGAAGAAATAAAGAAATACAAGATGAAATGAAAGTATTAATGAAGGAAAATAAATTTCCAGAAGTTCAAGAAAAACAAAAAGAGGCATTTGATTTAATGGGAAGACAGTTTAAAGGAATGTTTAAAACAATGATTCCATTAATGATCTTAGCTATTCCATTTTTGTATGTAGTAAATAAATTTTATGGCACAATAATGTATATAAATACAGCAATACCATGGAAGTTTGATCTTTTTGGTTTCTGGACATTTTTCATAATGACATTTATATTGTCATTAATTACAAATAATATTTATGATAAAATATTTGAAAAAAAATATGCTGATTATACGCCAGCAGATTATAAGAAGAAATAAAACGGTGAAAAAGTTATATGCCAAATCCAAATCAAAAATTTAAAAAACATAAAACAGTAATTACTCCAGGCGGTAGAGCAACAAGAGTTATTGTTAAGAAGAAAACAGGAAAGCACAAGTGTGCAGTATGTAAAGAAATGTTACATGGTATGCCACACGGCCTTAGATCATTTGAAGTAAAGAAACTAAGTAAGACTGAAAGAAGACCAGAAAATTTACTTTCAAGTATGCTTTGTCCAAAATGTAGAAAAGTAGCATATCAAGAAGCAGTAATGTTAAAGAATAAAATCAAGGAAGAAAAAGATATTGATTTAAGATATATAAAATATATAAAGATGATATTAAAAAAATTAGAGTGATTAATTATGGGTTTATTAACAAAAGGAAAAAAATGCATAATCATGCAAGGTAGAAACTTTGGAAAGAAGATATTAATTGATAAAATGGATACGAAGTTTATATACTATAAGAATAAAGAAAAGGAAGAAAAAATAGGGATACTTCATGTTTTCCCAATAGAATAATTAAATACGTGAAATGATATGTCAAAAAAAGATAATGCAGCAAATGCACCAATGCATAAGATTGTTAAAAAATCAGATAAGAGTGACGGCGCAACTCGTGGTTCATCAGATAAATTAAAATTAATGAAACCAAAGCCAAAGCCAAGTCATTTTAATCCAGGAAAAGAAGGAGCAGAATTTAAGCACATTGTAAGAATCTCAAATAGAGATATTCCAGGTTATGTTACAGTTGCTGAAGGTGTAAGTTTAATTTACGGAATTGGTCAAAGATTAAGTAAAGCTGTTGAAGAAATATTCTTTAAAGATGCAGGAAAAGTTGTAAAGAAAGTAGGAAATTTAGAAGATAAAGATATAGTTATGATAGAAGATATTATACAAACATTAGACAAAAGAGTGCCTGCTTGGATGCTTAATAGACCTAAACAGGTTGATGGCAAAGAAGCTCAGTACACCATGGCTGATTTAAAGCTTGTTGAAAGAAAAGAACTTCAAAGACTTGGAAAAATGAAAAGTTACAGAGGTTTAAGACTACAATGGGGTTTAAGAGTAAGAGGTCAAAAGACAAGATCCTCAGGAAGAAGTCATACAACCGTTGGTGTTACGAAGAAGAAATAAGGCGCGTTAAAAAAAATTAGGTGAAAAACAATATGGGTGAACCAAAAAGATTAAACAGACAGTTTGATGTTCCAAGAAAGTTACATGATAAACAAAAGATGGTCATTGACAGAAAACTTGAAAGAGAATATGGACTTAAAACGAAAAAAGAAATTTGGAAAGCAGAGACTGTAGTTAGAAACTATAGAAAGCTTGCAAGAAATCTTTTAGCAGGTAACGTTGATAATTACGATAAAAGAATGAATGAACTTTTAGGAAGATTACAAAAGATTGGAATGTTTACAAAAGATCACACAATAGACGATGTTTTAAAATTACAAGCATCAGATATATTAGAGAGAAGATTACAAACGCAAGTTTTTAGAAGAGGTTTAGCATTAACCCCAAAGCAAGCAAGACAATTAATAACACACGGACACATAATAATTAATGGAGTAAAAAGAACAGCACCAGGATCTTTAGTTCATGCAGGGGATTCAATTGCTTATATTGACACAAGTATAAAAGCAGCAATTGATAGAGCACAAGAACAAAAAGGAAAGCCATTCTTAAAGGACAAACCAAAAGAAGTAAAAAAAGAGGAGAGTGAATAAGTATGGCCGCAATTGGTAAAACAGGGATTGTAAATATTTTTGCTTCAAGAAATAATACTTTAATAGTATTAACAGATGAAACCGGTTCAGAGATTATTGCAAAATGTTCTGGTGGACAAATGACAAAGGCTCAACATAAAGAAGGTTCTCCCTACATTGCAACAAAGATTGCTCAAGTAGTTTCTGAAAAAGCAAATGAAAGAGGAATAAAAAATGTTCATGTTAAGATTAGAGCACCTGGCGGAAATTTATATTATAATCCAGGACAAGGAGCAGAATCATCTTTAAAAACATTAACAAGAGCAGGACTTAATATTTTAAGTATCTCAAACACTACTCCAGTACCACACGATGGTTGTAGAAAGCAGAAGAAGTTTAGAAAGAAAAACTAAAAATAAAAAGAGATAAACTATGCCAAAAATAACTTTTCTAGAAAAGATAGGAAAAACTTATAGATATCTTGCAGAGGGTTTTGAACCAATTGCAATGAATACTTTAAGAAAGAAGATAAGTTATTGTTTATCAGTTTATGCAGTTGATGAAATTGATTTTTACGAAAATGATTCAGTAATTGTTGATGAAATGCTTGCAAACAGAATTGCATTAGTTCCATTATCAACACCTGAAGAATCCACAGGTAAGAAAGTCACATTAAGTTTAGAGAAAGATGGTCCAGCAACAGTTTATTCAGGGGATTTAAAATCCAATGATGATGAAGTTAAACCAATATATGACACAATACCATTAACAAAATTAAAAGACAATCAAAGAATAAGATTAGATGCTTATGCTATTCAAGGACAAGGAAGAACACACGTAAAGTATTCTCCTGCAATTGTTGCATTTAAACAATTACCAGAGTTTGAAATCTTAAGAGGTTGTGATGGTTGTAATCTTTGTGTTGATGCATGCCCTATTAAGTGTATGAAATTAACATCAGGAAAACCAAAGATGGAAGATCAAGCAAAATGTATTAATTGTCAAGCTTGTGTTGATGTTTGTCCAAAAAATTGTTTAAAGTTAAATGATACTGATAATTACATATTATCAATTGAATTAATCGGGCAATTACCTATAGAATCCATAGTAAAGTTACTAGATAGATATACAAAAGAATATTTTATGTTACTTAAGAAAAAATTTAAGTAATTTAATCTTTTGCTGGGGTTCCCGAGCGGTCAAAGGGGCTGGACTTAAGATCCAGTGCTTAGTGCTTCGCAGGTCCGAATCCTGTCCCCAGCATGAGCCTGTTTCGCTAGGCTCGCGCGCAGTAGTTTTCGCGTTTGAACGCGATAAAAAATAAAATTTAAAAAAATTAAAAAAGAGAAAGATTATGAAAAAAGATAAAAAGAATTTACAAACACAAAAGTTAATTGAAAATTTATATAAATTATCTAAAGATAAAAAGAAAGATGTTTATGCAACAGTTGCTCAGATGTTAGAATCTCCAACAAGAAAACAAACTTCAGTTAATTTATTTAATTTACAGAAAATGACTTATGTTGTTGAAGGAGATACAATCGTTGTTCTAGGAAAAGTACTTGGAGTAGGAAATTTAGAAAAGAAAATTACAATCTATGCAGTTGGAATTTCAGAATCTGCAAAAAAGAAATATAAAGGAATAAAAACAATACAGGATTTTTGTAAAGATAATATTGATTACAAGAAATTAAAATTAATAAAGTAAAATAAAATTATTTGGTGAAAATATATGATAGTACTAAATGCAAAAAATAAAATACTTGGAAGATTATGTACAGAAGTTTCTTCTAAGCTTTTAAGATCTGATGAAAAGATAATTGTTGTTAATGCAAATGATGCAATGATTAGTGGTTCTAGAGAAAACATTATGGAAAGATTTAAAGAAAGAACACATAGAAAAGGAAAAGGAAACCAATTAAAAAATGCAAAGTATCCAAGATATCCAGATAAGATGGTTAAGTTTGCTGTTAGAGGAATGCTACCAAGAAACTCAAGAGGACAATCTGCATTAAAGAATTTAAAAGTATTTATTGATGCTCCAGAGGCTTATATTAAGGATATGCCAAAGGAAGTAGAAAAACCAAAATTAAAAGGAATGGGTTTAAACGAAATTTGTAAATTATTAGGTGCAAAATTAAAAATTTAAAAGATGTGAAAAATTATGGTAAAAAACTATTTAGTAAAAGCATCCAGAAAAACTGCAATTGCAAGATGTATGGCAAGAACAGGAACTGGTAAAGTTCATATTAACGGAACACCATTAGAAGCATATTATGGTGGTTATAAGCAAGGGCTTGTTAGAGAACCAATGATTCTTCTTGATGAAGAAACTGCAAAGCTTGATTTTTTTATTAATGTAAAGGGCGGCGGAGTAATGTCTCAAGTTCAAGCAACAAGATCCTGTATTGCTAAAGCAGTATTGTCTGCAAACAATAAAGAAAAAGTTAAAGAAAAAATAATGAAGTATGATAGACATCTTCTTGTTGATGATGTTAGACAAAAAGAACAAAAGCACCAATTAGGTAAAGGTGCTAGAAAGAAAAAGCAACATTCAAAAAGGTGAAATAATTATGATATGTCCAGTAAGATGTTTTTCTTGTGGTCAGGTTGTAGCTGACAAATATGATGAGTATGTTAGATTAACGACTCAAGAAAAGAAAAGTGCGGAAGATGCACTTAATATCTTAGGCATAAATAAATATTGCTGTAGAAGAATGTTTTTGACTCATGTTGAAGTTATTGATGATATTATGAAGTATAATTAAAATGTGGATAAAAATGGAGAATACAACTATAAAACCAAGAACAGTTAAAGAAACACCAACTGAGAATAGACCAACAGAAAACAGAACACAAAATAGAACTCTTGTTAATGTTGATTTATATCTAAAGAACGGAATACATATTGGAACAAAATATAAAAACGGTCCAATGCGTAAATTTGTTTTTAAATCAAGAAGTGATAAAATTAATGTAATGGATGTTCAAATAATTGATAAGAGAATAAAAATTGCAATCGATTTTATTTCTAAATATGAACCAACAGATATTGTTTTTATTTCAAGAAAGAAATATGCACTTCCAGGAGTTAAAATCCTTGAACAAACATTTGGTTACAAATCAAAATTAAATAGATTTATTCCAGGAACATTCACAAACCCTGAATCAGAACATTTCATAGAACCAAAATTAGTATTTATTGCAGATCCTAATGTTGATAGACAAGCAATTGTTGAAGCAACAACTGCAAATATTCCAGTTATTGGTTTATGTACTACTTCAAGTAACACAAGAAACATTGATTTAATTGTACCATATAATAACAAAGGAAGAAAATCAGTAGCATTATTCTTTTGGTTATTAATTAGAGAATTAGAATTAAAAAATGGAATAATAAAATCAGATAAAGATTATGCATATTCTGTTGAAGACTTAGTTTATAATAGCGAAAATGGAGAAAAGGAAGTTGATGAAGAACAACCTCTTCCAGGAAAGAGAGTTAGAAAAGTTTCTGCTAAAGCATTAGCTGGCAGAAAACCAACAGTTGGCGGTAGAAGACCAACTGGCGATGCTCCTAGAAGACCATATGTAAGAAGGCCATCATTAATTACTCCTGCAGCTGCTGTTGCTCCTGCAGCAACAACAGAAAATAAGCCTGTAGATGCCCCTGTAGCAACAGAAGCTCCTGCAAAAGCAGAAGCACATGCGAAAGCAGAAGCACATGCGAAAGCAGAAAAGCATGTAAAATCAGAGAAATCTGAAAAAACAGAAGCAAAAGAATAGGTTTATTAATTATATGATATAATAGATTAATGTGAATGGGTTATGCAAAATAGTAAAATATTAAGTTTGTTATTAGATTTTGGTCTTACAGAATATGAGGCAAGAACATTAACTACTTTATTTAATTTTGTAGAAGCAGATGCTCCACATATTAGTAGAAATGCAGAAATTCCAAAGACCAGAATTTACGATGTTTTAGATAAACTAAAAGAGAAAGGTCTTGTTCTAGAAGTATATGGTAGACCTAAAAAATATAAGGTAATAGACCCAACTGAGATTTTTAAATATCTTTTAGATGCAAAGCAAAATCAATTATCAGTTCTTGATAAACACGTTAAAGAAGTTTTAAGTAAAGAAATTTGGGCAGGTCAAGTAAATGGTGCTCAAGAAAAGATATTACAAGTAAAAAGTTTAAAAGATTATAATAAATTATTATCTCAAGAATTTGAAGGCGCAAAAAAAGAGATAACTGGTTTTACACATTTTGATGAAAGAATAGATGCTTTTAAAAGTATTTATGATAAACCAGATTTAGCAGTAAAATTAATATCAAAGCCAAACACTAAGCAATACGATCTTCCAAAGAATTTCACAATGCAAGAAAGAGAACATTCAATGGATGCTTTTATTATTGATAAAAATAAAGTAGTTATGTCATTAAACGATTTATCAATGCCAAAAGAAACATATCATTTAACAATTTTAAAAAACAATCCAAGTTTAATGAAAGCATTAACATCTCATTTTGATGATTATTGGAAGAAGTAATTTCTTTCATTAGTTTTCTTCTATTTTTTCAAAACCAAAACTTTAAATATTGTTGTTTGTTTTATATTTATAATATTTTACAATTTAAATAATGATATTTATGAATAAAACAAAACATAAGAAAGTAACAAAGAAAGGACAAGCAGCTTTAGAAGTGTTATTAATATTTGGTGTATTAGTTATTGGAGTAATAATTTTTGGAGCTTTATATTTTGGAAGTATAAGAGAAAAGATAACTGGTTCTTCAGGGTCAAAGCAAGACAATAATAAGACAAGCGACATAGAAAGTAGTTTTGATAAATCAATTATTTATGATGGTGTAGATCAAACAAACATGGCAACCGGAGGAGGCACTAGCGCTGGTGGTAGTGGTGGTAACGGTGGCACTGGCGGTGGAGGAACCGGTGGAGATGATGATGGAACTGGCGGTGGTGGAGATGGAGATCCTGTTCCTTTTTGTGGAGATGGCACTTGTAATTCAGACCTTGGAGAAACAGGTTTTAATTGTTCGGAAGATTGTGGTGTAGGATTTTTTACTTGTGGGAATGGAGATTGTGATGGTGATGCAGGAGAGACTATTGATTCTTGTCCCTCTGATTGTTCTGTAAATCAATGTAATTTTGATTTAGAATGTGATGCAGGAGAGACTATTGATTCTTGTCCCTCTGATTGTTCGCAAATAGACATTTGTGTATCAGGTTTTAATGAAGATATAGAAAAGTTTGTAATTTGTAATGCAGATGATTTAGAAGTGATAAGAACAGTGTTATCAGGAGAATATATTTTAGGTGCAGATATAAATTTATCTGGTGTAGATTTTATACCAATAGGAGAATCGGGAGTAGAGAGATTTACTGGTTTTTTTGATGGCGATAATCATAGGATTACAAATTTAACAATAGATACCCCAGAAAATAGTGATGTTGGTTTATTTAGTGCAATAGAGGATGCAACAATAAAAAATTTATTTTTAGAGGATATAAAAATAAGTGGAAATATGTTTGTTGGAGGTTTAGTTGGACAAATAGTAGAATATTCTTTAATTGATAATGTTCATGTGACAGGGATAGTTTCTGGAGGAAAAAGTGGTGTTGCAATTGGAGGATTAATTGGGGCAGGTTATGGAAATATTTCAAGATCTAGTTCTAGTTGTCAAGTTACAGGAGCAGATTGGATTGGGGGATTAATAGGCACTTTTAACAATGGTCCTTATTTAACTTCAATAATTTCAAAAAGTTATGCAACAGGAGATGTGAATGGGATTCATACTGTCGGAGGATTAGTTGGATATTTAACAAGCGGGAATATATATAATAGTTATGCAACAGGAAGCGTTACAGGAGATAATGCAACTGCAGGATTAATAGGGATTATGGGAAACTCAACCGTAATAAATACTTATTCTACAGGGTTAGTTATTGGATTAAATATGGCTGGACACACATATGGTGGTGGTAAAAATCTTATAGCATCTACTAATAATTTTTGGGACACTGAGAGTTCTAATCAGCAAAATTCTGTAATTGGATTAGGTAAGACAACTTCCCAAATGAAACAAAAAATTACATTTAATAATTGGGATTTTGTAAATGTGTGGGATATAAATTCTACAATTAATAATGGGTATCCATATTTAAGAACAGATTCAGAAGAAATAGTCCCTTCATCTTTATCATTTATTTCTAAATGGGATACAAATTATGATGGATCTGGATCAAGCGAAAATAATCAGATTATTTTGCCTTTAATATCTAGTGGAAATTATGATTTTATAGTTGATTGGGGAGACGGAACAACCTCTCATGTAACTTCTGGAGAATTGTTTGAAAACAACGGAGTATATTCAGGACAGGGTGTACATACTTATAGTGTTCCAGGAGTATACACAGTAACAATAACAGGAACGATTGATGGATTCCAATTTTATAATCGTGATTTAAAGTATACATTAGATGCTTTAAAGATAGAAGAAATCTCTCAATGGGGATCTTTAATACTAGGTCAAAACGGAGATTTTTCTAATGCAAGTAATTTAATTATAACTGCAACAGATATTTTAGATACAAGTGAAATTACAGATATGTCTTATATGTTTAGTGGATGTTGGTCATTAACGGATATTCCAAGAATAAACGAATGGGATACTTCAAATGTTACGGCTATGTCAAATATGTTTGAAGAGGCATCTAGTTTTAATCAGCCTTTAAATTTTGATACTTCAAATGTAACTTATATGGATAACATGTTTTATTCTGCTTCTAGTTTTAATCAACCATTAGATTTTAACACTTCAAATGTAATTAATATGGACGCTATGTTTGCGGGAGCGTCTAGTTTTAATCAGCCTTTAAATTTTGATACTTCAAAGGTAAGTTCTATGTTTGCCCTGTTTCGCAACGCTACTGACTTTAATCAACCACTAGATTTTAACACTTCAAATGTAATGAATATGTCTGCTATGTTTGTGGGGGCATCTAATTTTAATCAACCTTTAGATTTTAATACTTCAAAAGTTATAGACATGAGTAGTATGTTTCAATTGGCTTATGCCTTTAATCAAGATATAAGTAATTGGGATACTTCGAAGGTTACAAATATGGCGTTTATGTTTTGGGCCACAAGTTTTAATCAAAATATAAGTAATTGGAATGTTTCTAAGGTAACATCTTGGACAAATATATTTGAATATTGTCCAATACAAACAAATTATAAACCACTAAAGTTTAGATAAGATGTGAATAATAAAAAAACACATCTTAAAATTTTAGTGTAATATTGTTGTTTGGCGAAATTATCTACGATTTCTTTATTTAAACTTTGTGAAATAGAAATATTTCAGATTTTTATAAACGAATAGATTTATAATATTTATTTAGATAAGATAATTAGAAAATCAATTGAGTTAATATTTAAAAACCCAATGATTTATAATCTATTTATGAATCCAAGAATTGTTTTAGGTATATTTTTTATATTAATATTATCAAATATATTTGCAGCTTCTGAAATTATAAATCCAGAAAAATCAGAGTCTAATTCTTTAGAAGTTTTACAAGTAGAAGAAATAGACGCTTTAGGAATAAATAATTATCAAGATGTATTTTATCCCCCAGAAGAAGTATTACTAAAGGAAATGGGAATAACCACAGAACAATATAAACAGTTATTAAGAAATAATGCCTCAAAAAATAGAAATTCAGGAGTTTCAAATCTTTGGGGAACTGCACCACTATCAGGGACAATAAAGATACCAGTATTGTTAGTAAAATTTTCAGATAGGAACTCATCTTTAACTTCATGGGCAGATATCAACAACGCATTTAACAGTAATAATTATTCTATTCCAGGATATTCTGGAATAAGCGTAAGCAAATACTATACAAAGCAATCCTATGGAGATTTAAATATTATTTTTGATGTTTATGATTGGAGAGAAGCACCACATCCATTTTCATATTATGCTGATAATGCAGCGACTGAATTTCAATTAGCAATACATTCTATGAATTTATTTGATCCGTATGTTGATTTTACACAGTATGATTATAATAATGATGAGAGATTAGATGGCGTAATTTTAATTTATCCTGGTGTTGGCGTTAATTCTTCAATAGGAATATGGCCACAAACTAGAATATTAAAACAATATAATTCTAATCCAGTAGATGGAAAATATTTAGGTAATGTTGCATTTGTCCCAGAAAAAAGTACGCAATCTGATTTTAATAATTTTTCAATAGAACTTGCAACTCATGAATTTGCACATATTCTTGGGTTATTTGATTTATATTCAATAACTAATGGCGCACCTAGTAATGGCCCAATGAATGGTGTCACAATGATGAATAATTCTATTAGCGAATCTAATAGGGGGTATTGTTTTATTAATCCCATTAATCTTGATGTTTGGTCAAGATATTTTTTAGATTGGATTCATAATCCAATAGAATTAACAATAGACAGCAATAAAGAAATAAGTTTAAGAAGCATAAACGATTATCCAGACGCAGTTATTTTAAGAAATAACAATATGAGTGAACAAGAATATTTTATTGTTGAGAATAGGTACAGAAATATTAATGATCCAAATAATCTAGATGCTTGTATGTTTTTAAGAGGTGATAGCACTTATGGTGGTTTTGGAATATATCATGTTGATGAAACTAAAATTTCAGAAAAATATAATGATTTATATAATAATCCTCAATCAGATTCTGATTTAAATATTTGTAGTGATATACTTAGTCATTCAGGAATTACATTTGAACAAAATAATGTTGAGCGTTGTAATTTAGCACAATATTCAAGCAATAGTACAAACAAAGATTTATATTTTTATAACCCTCCAAGTGGAACTTGTAACCTTTCACTTTTTGATGGAAATGCGCATAAATGCCCATATTATAGTGCAACATTTGATTTTACATCTATATCTTACGATGGATTAAATACAAATATAAAATTAGAGACTAATTCTCTACCAAATAGTTATACGATGACTGCTAAGATGCTTGTTGGTCAGGAAACAGTTGTTCCAATAATTGAAACCATTGCAGGAATATATTCTGAAAATACTCCACTTATTATTTCTGAACCAA
>JBBABY010000012.1:9283-35183 GCA_041657425.1 archaeon | reverse complement strand
ATTCTTCTGTCTGTTGGATTTGTTTTAAGTGTTTCTACTAATTTTTTTAACTGATCTACCCCATTACCTGTCGGTTCTTTATCATAGGACTGGTAAGTTTTTCCAAAATTTCTCCATTGATAACCATAGATTGGTCCAAGTTCTCTTTCTTCAAGCATTTTCTTTTTAGTTTCTTCATCATTACCATAAGGAACAACATCTGGAGAACACCATTCATCCCAAATGTGATTATCTTTTTCTCTTAACCAGTTTTTATCAGTTATTCCTTTTATGAAAAACTCTAATTCTGAAGACACTAATCTAAATGGCACTTTTTTAGTTGTAAGAAGTGGAAAACCCTCTTGCATATCATGTTCAAACATACAACCAGCAACTGCTTTTGTATCAATCCCTGTTCTATTATGTTTTAGTTCTCCATTTTCAATTATGTGTTTAATTATATCTAAATATGCTTTCATTTTATCTCACATTTCTCCTGGTATTCACTTTAATAGCTTTTCTTTTTTTTTCTATAATTTTCTTTTCAATTTCTTTTTTTCGGGATTTATCCATAAGTGCTCTTCTCATTTCACCTGACATTGAAATAAATTCTAATACAGAATCTGTTTCTTTATGCATTCTAATTCTACTTTTTAATATTTCTTTATCTGATTCGGTTATACCTGATTGTTTTATTTTTATTAAAATGGGGTCATATAATCTTTTTAATTCAGCAATCTTTTTAGAAATTATATTAAATTCTTCTATATCCTTACATTTCTTATGAAGATCTATATTTCTTAATGTTAGTTTTGAAACATAATCAATTGAATTTTCTAATTCTTTTATATATTGATTATAAGTTTTAGGTGCGGCAGATCTATATTCTACTGAATTTAATTTGCTTTTAGCTTCTTGAAAATCGATTATTTTTGCTCTGTCCAAATTATTTCACATTTCTCCTTGTATTTACTCTAATTGCTTTTCTCTTCTTATCTTTTTTTTCTTCAATTCTTTCTATTGGAATTATTTCTGATTTCATAATGTCATTCAATAAATCTTCATAAGCTTGTCTTATTGTTTCTATTTTTTCGGTTTTTTCAGTCATTCTTCTTTTTAATAATATTTTATCTGAGAACTCAATACCTGCTTTATCAATTCTAGATAATACAGAGTTAAAAACTTTAGTTAATTTCTTCATTTCAGAAACTCTTTTTAAATGAACTTCTGGATTTTCACAAACATAAACATCTCTTAATTTTTTTATTATTAAATCAGAAATAGAATCGATTAATTGCTCTTGTTCTTTAATATATTTATAATATTGCTTAGATTTTGGTTGTGTACTTGATAAATCTAATCTTTTCTTTGCTTCTTGAAAATCGATTATTTTTGTCATAATTATTTCTCTTTATATTTTATCTATTGGATAGCTTTTAAGCATTTCAATTACTTTAAGTCTTAAATTGGATTTTAGTTCTGGATTGTCTGGGTCTGAGATTACTTGATTAATATAATCTGCAACCGCTCTTATTTCTTCTTCTTTAAATCCTCTGGTTGTAATTGCAGGAGTTCCAATCCTTATTCCACTAGTAATCATTGGAGATTTTGGATCCATTGGGATTGCATTTTTGTTAATAGATATGTTTACTTCTTCAAGACAACTTTGTGCTTTCTTTCCACTAATATTTTTTGTTCTTAAATCTACTAAAACCAGATGGTTATCTGTTCCACCAGTTACTAACTTAAAACCTGATTTCTGTAATTCTTCTGATAACACTTTTGAATTTTTTAGAACTTGTTCTTGATAGATTCTAAAATCTGGTTTTAAAGCTTCTTTAAAACAAATTGCTTTTCCTGCAATTATGTGCTCTAAAGGACCTCCTTGAAAGCCAGGAAATGTATTTTTATTTATTTTTTCTCCAATCTCTTCATTGTTTGTTAAGATTAGCCCACCTCTTGGACCTCTTAAAGTTTTATGAGTGGTTGAAGTTACGATATCTGCATAAGGTAATGGAGATTGATGAAGATCAGTTGCAACAAGTCCTGCAATGTGTGCCATATCTGCCATCAAATAAGCACCAACATCATCTGCAATTTCCCTAAATCTTTTAAAGTCAATCTTTCGAGGATAAGCAGATGCTCCACAAACAATCATCTTAGGTTTTATTTCTCTTGCAAGCTTCTGAATTGCATCATAATCAAGATAACCATTCTCATCAGTTCCATAACTATGACTTTCAAATATTCTTCCAGAGAAATTCAGTTTAAAACCGTGAGTAAGGTGGCCACCACTATCAAGTGACATCCCAAGGATTTTGTCTTTAGGTTCAAGTACAGAAAAATAAGCAATAATGTTAGCAGAAGAGCCAGAATGAGATTGAACATTTGCAAATTTACATTTAAATAGTTCTTTTGCTTTTTCAATTGCAATTGTTTCTATTTCATCAACAATTTCACAACCAGAATAATATCTTTTGCCAGGATAACCTTCAGCATACTTGTTTGTAAGAACAGAACCACATGCTTCTCTAATTTCCCTTGAACAAATATTCTCAGAAGCAATCATTTCAATTGTTTCTTGCTGTCTTTGTTTTTCTTTTTCTATTAATTCTTTAATTTTATTCATTATAATCACTTCGCCTTTGATCTTGCATGTTGGTTAATAATATTTACCGTCTTCTTAATCAATGATTTCCTTTGTTTGTCGATTTTCTGGAACTGCGCTTTTTGTTTTTTTAAAATCCCTTTCTCTAATTTTGTTAAAGGAATATTCCGCCATTTACTTTCGCTATTTCTAAATTCAAGTGCTAATGTACTATCTACCAATAGATCTTTGGTTGTTTTTATTTTTCTTTCATTTAACTCTCTAGAAACATAAGAACTCCAAGACTCGACACAAGCATCTTGATATTCTCCAAAATATTTTAATTTTACTTGTTTATCAAATTTTGCATACATTTTTCTCTCAAATAATTTTTTCATTCCTTCCGTTGTAGAATCGAAATTAGTAACTATAAACCGGTCTCCTAATTCTGTTTCTCCAAAATTAAAAAATCTTCTTAATAATTGTAGGTTATTATTTTTTTCTTTCAATGTATATACTGGGATTTTTTGTTCATTTTTAACTCCATTAATATCAAACCCCGGAGTTACAACTACATATATGGCCTTAGGATTATTTTTCATTTTTTGAAGAATTTGGCCATATTGATTTAATATTCTTTTTATTGAGAGTTGAGTAGATATTCTAGTTAAATCACAATAACTATAACCCCCATGAGTATAATGAAACAAAGGATGTACAAGTAAATATATTTCGTTATACTTATTTGACTTTGGCTTATTAAACCAACTATTTAGGAATGAACCCATGAATAATTTTAATTACAAAGCATATTTAAATTGAACTTTTCTTTGACCAAAGAGAGTATAGATTATCTAACTCTTGGTACATTTTTGCTTTAATGTCTTCTTTTAAATCAAATATACTAAATCTAAAGATTTCTGGGCAGTATTCCGCGTTATTGCTGTTGCATCCTCTTTTATAAAATTGATTTAACCAATCACTAGCGTATCTTTGATTTACCATTAATTGATAATCTGAATTTAATTCATAATCATCTAATATCCTACCATTACTTCTAATAGTTTTTAAGTTTAAATAACTCTCTTTATCCCAATTCTCTGGGCCACAAACCACAAAAAGATGAGTTGGGGGAAACCTAAAGGCAACTTTATGTCCTGGAAGCGCAATATACTCTTCTATCTTTATTCCATTTACATTATTTTTTTCATCATATATCTGATAACAAGCAGATTCTTCTGATCTACTTCTAATTATTATTTTATTATTATCTCTTAATATTTTTCTAATTCTGTAAAATTCGTCAATTCGGTATGCCTGATGAACAAGCGCTGCTGAATACCCGTCAATTGTTGAAAACCCTGTGCTTTCAAAATCATAAGAACTTCTATTTTGCTCTATTACTCTATTAACTTGCCCCGCCCCTCTCTTTGTAGGTTCTTCTGAAACCCAAACATCTGCAGAATTTGGATTAATATAAGTAGTAATTTTATTTTTCTTAAAGGAACCAACTAAAAGATCTGTTTCTTTTTTATAGCCAGAAATTAAAGAATATATCTCTAATAATAATTTACTTTTGTCTTCTTTATTGAATTTATCAGAATCTAAGAAAGCTTTTAATGAAATAAAATCTTTATTGTATTCTTTAAACATCTCTGCGTGAAACAAAAGATCCATTTCGGTTCCACGTATGTCTCTTATTTTCATCTTTTTAGATACAAAGTAATTAATCATATCATTTATTTGCGTGCTTGTCCCAGACATGTCCGGACCACAAACTACAATATCTAAAAAAGAGAAATTTTTGTTTTTTTTTTGAGTTGTGTCCATAAAATCACTAATTATATATTTACTATAATATTTACTTACTAAAAATATTTATAAATGGTTTCTCTTATAATCTTATTAAAATATACTAATAATTGATAATATATGAATTTCTTACTTGTGTTTTCTGAAAAAGATCCTGCTAGTATTAACTTTTACAATACATTTACTAATAACTATGAAATTAAGGATAATCAATTGGTTATAGACGGAAACAATTCTATTTTTCTTTGTAAAATTGATGAAATGCACATATTTATTTTAGAGAAAAATCTTTATTCAATAGTTTCTAACTATAAGGAGATAGATTATATAATTTTTCTTTCTAAACATTCGACACTTTCTGAAACTAAACCACATTCTATTACTGTTCACGCCATTGGAAACTGGGGAAAAGCAGAACTAGGTGGTGTTGATGAAACAGTAGTTGAAACTGATCCAATCCTTATTAGATCTCTTCTTCTTGAACTTTATGATAATAAACCTAAATCAATAGCCTATGAAATAAAGCAAGAAGCCACTCATCATGGCCCTTTTTTAAAAAAACCAACAATCTTTGTTGAAATCGGTTCTGAAGAGAATGCTTGGAATGATCCTGTTGTGTCTAGATTTGTTGTTGATTGCTTAATTAAAGTAATTAAAAACTATGATAAAGAAAAAATAAAAAACGAAAATGGATGGATAGAAACTGTTGGTATTGGGGGTTCTCATTATTGCACCAAATTCAATAGATTTACTTTCAATAAAGAAGAAAAATATTGTTTTGGCCACATCATTCCAGATTATGCTTTAAAAGAGATTTTTGATAAACAAAAACTAAAACTTATTTTGGAACAAGCAAAACAAAAAAGTAATTCTCAAATTATACTTACAGAAAAATTAGAAGAAGCTATTTTTTAGATTCTGTTTTCTTTGTTTTTATAAAATCTGCATTGATCTTTTCTTTTACTCTTTCATATAGTGCAAATATTGTTTGAATATTTGCGTTTTTAGAATAGAAGGTTTTATCTTCAAGCATTTCTGTAAATACTTTCATAAAACAATTTTTGTTTTTAATTTTATTCAGATACATTCCTTCTGCACATAGATCATAAGCCATTTGATAAATTATAGGATACGATCCCCCTTTCTTAAGTGCTTGATTTGCTAAATCTAAAGAAATTATATCTTCAGCTTTTATTTTCTGTAACTTTATATCTATATTTTTTTCTAAATTTAATTTAATATCTGTATTTTGACTATTTAAATAATAATAATTATAAATTACTTCTTTATTATTATCAGTGAGATTAAAATAATTACTTCCAGTCTTTAATTGTAAAATTAAACTTAAAGAATCTGTATTTGATTTATAATATTCAAAAGTATTTGATTCTAAATCATAAACGTTACTTAGAACTATCAAATGTCTTCCTAACCACATTTTGTTTTTAAAATATAAAATCTTTTTAAATTCTGATAAACTTTTACTTGAAGAAGCATAGTTTTCTAAATTCTCTTTATCATATATACTATCATAATTTGTAAGTATAACCTTATTTATATTTGTTAAATTATTCTTATATTTAAAGAATAAATCAAATGAATAAAATTGATGAGTAATAAATTGTAACTTTACGCCTTTATTCTTTGCTTCATTTATTATTATTTTTCCTGAATACAATATTGGTTCTAAATTTAATAAGCAAATATCTTTATACTCTCCAACTGTTGCTAAAATTAACTTTATGGAATCTATACCTGTAAGATCAGAAACCACTAAATCACAATTACTTATTTTCAAGAATTGAGTATATTGTAAATTATCAGAAAAACACTTAATATTAAAATCTTCAGCGATTTGCTGAGCCTGTTCTTTATTTGGAAAGAAAACCACTTCTGGTTTTAATTTCTTTATTTGTTGCTTGAAAAAATCAAGTTGTTTTTCATCAGTACACATTAATCCAGAAATTTTATATTTATTAGGATATTTAGAAAAAAAGGATATGATATCTTGTGATTTTTTTCTTTGACTTCCTAAAACTAGAATCTTAGTTATCATAATAATTATATTATAATCAAAAGTATTAAAAGAAGATTAGAATTTTAGAAAATTTAAAAAAAAGATTTAAACTAAAAAAATAAAAGAAAATAAAAGAAAAATTCTTTTATCCTCCATTAAAATAATTCAATTTACTTTTTCTTTTTTGCTGCTGCTTTCTTTTTTGCTGCCATGTTTCTTTCCCCCCTTTTTTAATGTAATATTAAAAAGTATCTATATCTATATATGAAAGGTATATAAAGCTTATTATTGTTGATTGTCCAATAATTTATACAATAAAATAAATATTTTATATTAAATGTTTTCTGAGAAACTAGAATTTATCTTTTATTACAGACAACTAAAATAAGGATTGTCCAAGAAAAAAGTTGTGTCCCACAATTAGTAATAAAATAGTAAATTAGTTTTTTTCAAATTATTCTTCTAAAGTAATTGCACATCTAAATCCAGTTTTATCACTATAATAATTTGGAGCCCACATAAAATTCATAGCAAATACTCCTGCAGCATAATCATCAGAATAGTTTCCTCCTCTTACAACTGCATGAACGTTATTTTCCATATAACGATCTACTATATCATTTGAATGTCCAGGAGAAATAAAAATCTTCCCAACCCCGTTTATAGAATCATAATCGTTATAAGGTTTAATATCAGGATATGTTAAAGATCCAGACCTTGTTAATTCAGTAAACTCATACCAATTCATATCTACGAGTGCATCAAAACCAGGAGAACCATGTTGAATTCCCATATCATCACTACCTAATACACAAGTTCCATCACAACTTTCAATTATTGTTAAATCAACCCATTCCGCAAGATTACCTGAAAAATCCCAAATATACTCTCCATTTGAAAGTGTTAATCTTGCCAATTCATCTCTACCATCACCAAAGTCTACAGCTCCACCATATAATCTATCATTATCTTTAGTATACCCGCCTTCTGGAATCGTAAAATTCCCACCATCATAAATATATCCTATATTTCCTCTTTTAATCATTCCACTTCCTAAAGTTCCACTTGTCCAATTCTCAGAAACTTGCTCAAGATTTCTTGCAATTGTCATCCACTCATTATTTGTAATTAAATGTGCTCCTGAATTTTCACAAATCTTTTTTGCAGTACACAAATTAATATTTGCCCTTGGAGTAAAACTATAACTAGATCTTATAATCGCAGTAGATAAATTTTCTTCTACTCCTTCATCACAAACTCCATTTGAAATTATTCCATCAATTCTAGCTTCATATTGCTGTACACAAAAGCCACTTATTGCATAATTTGCATTTCCTGGAACTGAAATGTATCCATCTGGACAACTAGTTATTTTTATTGCAGGATCATATCTTTGACAATCTGCAAAATCATAATCAGAAGTGTTTACTTGTAATTCTATATATTTATCTTCAATAGTGTTTAAATTAATTTTAAAAGAATCTGATGGAAAACAAGCAATATCTAAACTTGCAACATCTCCACTTTTTAAAAATAATGAATTTTCTAATCCAATTGTTCTATTTAAATAATTTGCATCTGTTAATTTATTATCTATAATTTTATAACTTCTTATTGTAATGTCTTTTGGACTTTTATTATTTATTAATATCTTGTTATTTGCTGCTTCTTTAATAAAAAAATATCCTGCTGTTTTTTCCTCAGTTAAAATCTTATTAGAATTTGCGGATAAATTCTTGTTAAAAAAATTAGTACTCCAACTTAATAAAACTCCAGCTATAACTACTGCAACCACAACTAATAAAATAATTGTAATAATTGGAGATATCGCTTTCTTCTTTAACTTCATTTTTTACCACATTAATATAATAGTAGAGCTGACGGGATTCGAACCCGCAAGCGAAACAAATCAACTATGATTCGGGCCTACTACGCGAAGGAATTTCTTCCATCCGGAAGCCATTTCTGACGACCGAGGTCTCCCTTTCGGGAAACCCGTCTTACGACGACAGGCGCAACCCAATTTTTACATCATCTGTGAATTGTCTCTAAACTAACTTCGGAGGTTAGTGTTTCTTCCGACGAAACTTCAGCTCCTAAAAAAATACCGTTGAATTTTTGTAGCTCACCGGGGACTTACTTCATCAGGATAATAATCGTCATCTGGTAATAATAAATCAAATACGTCTGTATCATCCTCTATTAATCCGAATGAATCATCATCTAAAGAATAATCTGTATAAATAAATTTATCAGTATTTACTTTGTTTTTTTCAAATCTATCTTCTCCAGAATTATCGTTAGATTTTGTAGTTACTACTTCAAATCTGTGAGCATATAAACCTTTAGAAACAAACATAGTAAAAATAAATAAAATCATAAGTAAAGTTACACCTATTGATTTAGTATTTTTAAAATTTCTTGCAATTCTAATTCTAGAAAATTTTATTGTTCTCATAATTACTTATAGAAGATAAAAATATATATAAATCTTGCGATTTAATAAAATCAAAGAAATAGAAATTAAATAAATTAAAAAAGGGAAAAAAATTCTTCATTAATCCATAAAGAATTCTGCTGGCTTTGGTTCTGGTTCTAATCCCTTTCTTGTTCTTATTTCCATGATTGTGGACATTAAGATTGATTTTGGGATCTTCTCGTAACCCGCATATTCTGCAGTCCAAACAGCTCTTCCTTGTGTTTCTCCTCTCATGTCCTGACTTAAACCAATTAATGATTTAACTGGGATAACTCCAACAACAACACAAGAGTCTCCTTCCATATCAATTCTTTCAATTTGTGTTCTTCTACCAGCTAATACTCTATTAACTGAACCCATGAAATCTTGTGGAACTGAAACAGATAATTTCTGCTTTGGTTCAAACAATGTATAATCTGCTGAAAGAATACCTGCCCAGATCGCTCTTGTAATTGCTGGAAGTACTTGAGCTGGACCTCTGTGTATTGCATCTTCGTGAAGAGTTGCATCTTCTAAATTTACTAAAACTCCAGAAACTTTCTCTTTAGCAACTGGTCCTTCTTTTGTTGCATCATTAAATGCATCAATTACAAGTTCTCTAGTTTCAAAAAGATTTTGTATTCCTTTTGTTCTGTTGATTAAGATACAGTTATTATGAACTGCCCAAATGTTCTTTGATTCATCTTTTGTGAATCCTGCATCAATAAATTTATTTTGGATATCAACATCTTTGTTTAATCTGATTCTTCCATCAAACTTCATTGCTTTAATCTTTGCAAGCATTTCTGGTTCAATTGGTTCTACAGAGATTTTAAACTTATTGTGTTTGTTTGGAGATTTTCCTTCAATTGTTGGGCCTTCCTTTTGTATTGTTTCATAGTATAAAACAATTGGTGGACTAACTGTGATTGGAATATTATTATCTTTCTCAATCTTGTATTGAGTAATTTCCAAATGAAGTTCTCCCATTCCTGAAATTAAGTGTTCTCCTGTTTCTTGATTTAATTCAACTCTTATGTTTGGGTCTTCCTTTGTGATGTTGTGTACAACCTCAATTAATTTTGGAAGATCTTTACTGTTCTTTGCTTCAATTGAAACAGTCATAACTGGTTCAACATCTGACATAAAGCTTTCAAATGGTTTTATTTCGTGATTTGATAATGTTTGACCAGCATAAACTTCTTTCATACCAATAACACAAACAATGTTACCAGCTATTACTTCATCTAAGATTACTCTTTCTGGTCCTAAGTAAATTCCAACTTGTTGAACTTTAGCAACTTTGTCTGCACCTATTACATTTAGGTCCATTCCTTTCTTTATTGATCCAGAATAAATTCTTCCAGAAGCAATATCTCCTGCGTGTTTATCTAAAACAATATCAGTTATCATCATAGCTACATTATCTTCAGAATGATTACATTCACTCATTGCTTTTCCTTCTGTAGTTTCTAAATCTCCACCCCAAATGATTGGAATTCTATATTTTTGAGATTGCATTGGATTTGGTAAATGCATTGAAACCATTTCTAAGAAAACTTCACTTACTGGAATTCTTTGAGATAATTCTTTTTGTTTTTCTTGTTTACAATAATCAACAATATCACTAAACTTCATATTATATTTAGCCATTGCTGGAACTGATAATGCCCAGTTGTGGTATCCTGAACCGAAACATACTGAACCGTTTTTAATATTAACTTGCCAGATTTGTGCAAATTCTTCAGGTGCGTTCTTTGATATTAAATTATTAATATCCATTACAACCTTTATGAATCTTTTTTGCATGTCTTCTGGAGTTACATTCATTTCTGTAATTAATCTATCAACTTTGTTGATGAATAATACAGGTCTAACTCTTTCCTTTAATGCTTGTCTTAGAACTGTTTCTGTTTGAGGCATAACTCCTTCAACAGCATCAACAACAAGAACTGCACCATCAACAGCTCTCATAGCTCTAATAACATCTCCACCGAAATCAACGTGACCTGGTGTATCAATAATATTAACTAAGAATTTCTCTCCGTTTATTTCACAAGGAACAGAAACATTAGAAGCATTAATTGTGATTCCTCTTTCTTGTTCTAAGATATAAGAATCCATGAATACTTGTTGACCAGCTAATTCTTTTGAAATAAGTCCAGCTGTAGCAACTAAGTTGTCAGTCAATGTTGACTTTCCGTGATCAATATGTGCAATGATTGCAATATTTCTAATATTTTTTGTATTACTCATTAATCTTTGTGCAAGTTCTGCAACAAGTTCTTTTCGTCCCATTTATAATTCACCTTAAATTTTTTTATTATTAATTTATTATCAAATTAAATATCATCTTCTTATCTTTAGTTATAAAAATTACAGTAAAATAATTTAAAAAAGAAAAAAAGAAAGAATGAAGAAGGTTCTAAATTTATTTATCTTGAACCTTGTGCAATTCTTTCGATTTCGTCTTTCTTTTTTACTGAAAAACTCTTTTGATCGTTCTTTGAAGCATCAATTATTTCTTCTGCAAGTGCTGCTGCTGGTTCTTTCTTTGTTTTGTATGTGTTTTTAAAACATGCAAGGGAAATGTTCTTTAAAGCTTCATCTAATCTCTTGATTGGAGCTAAATCAACTGATTGTGTGTAAGTTATGTCTCCTTTCTTAAGTTTAGTAATGTCTTCTCTAGGTGCAGAATATTCTATTGCTGTTACTAACACTTGAACTGGATTTTCTTTTGTAACCTTGTGTATATGATCAAAAGCATCTTCTACTGCCTTTAACATTAATTCTTTCTTTCCACAACCCATTCTGTGTCTTACATATTTTCCTGCAAGCTTTTTCTTTCCTTGTCCAGATCTCATCATCTTGTTAACAAGTCTTTCAACAACATTTATTTTTGTTTTTCTTGAAGGTTCTTTGTTTGTTGCACCAAATGAATGTGGTATAATCTTGTCTTCTAAATTCATATACTTATAAAGACCTGCATCTTTATGATTTATTCCTTTTGTTTCCCATTTATCAAATAATTTCATTTTTTAACACCTTAATTTATCTCTTAGTCTTTTCCTTCTTACCTTTTCTTAACATTTCAAGTGATTGATCGTTAACTTTTACAACCTTGTATCTTACACCCCAAAGATCTCCAATTGGTCCGCCTTTTCTTCCACCGATACCTTCAACAGTAACTTGATCGTGCGCATCAATAAATTTAATTGCTTTATCTTTTGGAGCAAATGCAGTTAGTTCTTTACCATTTTTAATTAATTGAACTCTAACACATTTTCTGATTCCAGAGTTTGGCTGTCTTGCAGTAATTCCTTTTTTATCAAGAACAATTCCTCTTGCTTGAGGTGCTCCTTCTAAAAGTCCTGCTTTTTTATCAACTTTTAATTTTCTTTTATTTCTTGGATCTTTCTTAACCCATTTCTTTCTATCTTTAATTAATTTCCTTGCAGAAAATTCTCCATTTGCCATATTCATTTCACCTTAAGTTTTATTTCTATTTCTTCTTGATTTTAATAATGTCTTTAAACATTTTATCTTCTAAGATTGGAACTTCGTCTTCTTCTTTTGTTTCTTTGTCTTTATTTTCTTTAACTTTAGTTCCTCTTGTTGCTTTCTTTGCATCTCTTGTTTTCTTAGAACTTAATTCTTCTTCAGAGAAGTCTTCATCAGCATCTTTCTTTGATTTTGCTTTCTCAGATTTTGCAGTTTTCTTATCTTCTTTCTTTTGTCTTTTTGCGACAACTTTTACATCTTCTTTCTTATCTGAGTCTTTTTCATTTATTACTTCAAATATAGAAGATTTTCCGCCGTCAATTATTACAATTATTGCCATATTAAATGGTTTTCCACAAACAGAACCAAGTTCAACACTTCCTTCTGGATATTCTACCATTGGTATATTTAACAATTTTGCATAATGGCCAAATAATTCTTTATTTTGCTTGTCAATTGTTGAACTCACAATTATTAATTTTGGGTCTCCAATTAAACATTCTTTTTTAGCTTGGTTTGCACCATAGATTATTTTTCCTGTATCAATTGTATTTCTTAGTTCTTGATTGAATCTTATCCAATTCATAATTATTCACATTCCTCAATTTTTTATTTTTACTTTGTCTTGCACATCTTTTATTTTACTAATATTATAATTCTTATAATCTAAAATAAATAGAATAACTATATATTTTATATTACAAAAACATTATAAACTAAATTATTCTTCCTTGTTCTTGTCTTGCTGAGCTTTTGCCTTGATCATCTTCTCAAGGCCCTTAGCATCAAGTGTTAATCTTACTTTTCCTGTTCCTGCAGAGATTGGTTGACCAACAATGATATTTTCAGTAATTCCAACAAGTCCTTCAATTTCTCCATTGAAAGCTGCATTAACAATATGTTTAATTGTTTCTTCGAAAGCTGCTCTAGCAAATGGACTTTTCTTCTTTCCTGTAATTCCTGTTCTAACAACTCCTTGGACTGCTCCAGCTGAAGTCATCATATCTGCTAAGATATAAATGTGTCTTGTATTAATTGCAATACCATTTACATCAAAAGTATATTTTAATTCTTTAACTATTGATTCTCTTGCTGCTTCAACACCAAATGCCTTATATACTTCAAAAATATCATTTGTTGTTGTTCTATATGCATCAATTCCTTCAATCTTTAATACTTCTTTAAGATTAGACCCTTTTGTTTGTATTACTTTTTCTCCATTTTCTTCAATTACAACTGCTTTTTCAATTCCTTTAACTCCGTATAATGGTATTTTATTCCATTTTAATATTGCTTTTCTAATATTATATAATGGAGTTTTATTTGTGAAGTGAAAATTAATTTGTTGTTTATTATTTGTAAATCTTTTAGAATCAAACGTATCTTCAATTTCAGCATAGATTGACTCCATGGTTTCTTCTGGATTAATTCCTAAAACTTTTGCTTTTTCTGCATTGAATTTATATGAAACTAATCTTTCAGTAAAATCTTCAACAAAAGAACCAACATCTCCAACTTTAACATCAATTAAGTTTGTACAAAATGTTTCTACGTCTTTGTCTTTCTTTACTATTTCTCTATTAACATAAATTTTCATAGATGGAAACTTTGCTTGTGAACGAGCATCAACGATTTCAATAACTCTTTGTATTCCTTGACCAACAGAAACTTCTAAAGAACCTGCATAGTGCTTTGTTCTTAATGTCAACTGAGTTCCTGGTTCTCCAATTGATTGAGCAGCAATAAGACCAACAGCATCACCTGGAACAACAAGTCCGTCATTGTACTTTTTAGTTACAACATCAAGAAGTTTTCTTTTCTTGTCTGGACTCATCTTTTGCATAGATGCATATTTTTCTATTTTTTCAACAATGTTAATTGGCAATGCTTTCATTCTTTTCACTTTTTTTATTTTTTATTTACTCGTTAAAGAAATTGATATTCTTTCCTAAGTATGCTTTCTCTGGAGATAATCCGTCTTCTCCATATAGGTATTGTATTATTTGTCCGTCTGCGGTTGTGACTTTTAGTTCATCGTTAACTACAAGATCCTTTAAGGCATTTGATAATCTTCTGTAAAGATAACCAGATACTTTTGTTGCAACACCTGTGTCGATTTCTCCTTGTCTTCCACCAATAGCATGACAGAAATATTCTCTTGCATTCATTCCATCAAAGAAATTACTTTGTACAAATCCATAATCTGTTAATTGGTTTGTTCCTTTTGGACTAATACTTAATAATCTATCAGCATATCCAGATTTTGGTCTTCCTGTTCTAACAGTTACTTGACCCCATAGTCCAGTCATATTAACAACATTTAAAACTCTTCCACGACTTCCGCCAATACTTGCAATAAGAATTGCATTATTATTTGCTTTCTTTGTTTCTGAGAATAATTCATCTAGTTTTATTTCTAAAATCTTATCTGAAACTTTATCTTTCATTTCACCAGTAATCTTTAAGATTTCATTTTCAAATGTTTCTTCTAAATCTTTTCCTGGAGTTAATGGTAAAGTTCTATCTTCGTATTTTTTAATAATTGCATTTGAACTTGCAATCATTCCTTTAATCTTAGATTTAATTTCCTTCTTAAGATCTTCAGAAGCATTATATTCATCTAAAGCAACAGTTAATCCTTGTTTTGCAATTGCATAGAATACTAATTTTGAAAACTTATAATAGAAATCAATTAATATTTGAATTCCAAAATGTCTATAGATTGTTTCAATTAATCCTTTATGAGAACCAATTTTTTCATCTATTACTCCAGTAACTAATTTTCCATTTTCTATTTTCATATAACAATCGTAAGCACATTTTTCTTTCTTACATTTTTTCTTGCATTCTTTTGCTTTTGCAACAATTGAACACATTTTATTATTATATTCAATGGTCAATCCTTTTGGAAGTATTTGACTAAATATTAATTTACCAGAATAATTTCCTCTTCCTCTGTCTGCAACAGGTAATTCAGTTATTCCAATTGAATATAACATTTCCATTGCTTCTTTTCTTGTAAATTCAGTTTTTGTTCTTGTTAAAAGATATGCTCCTGAAATCAAATCGTGATCTGGAGTAATAACTGGTTTACCGTTTCTAACACTTATTACATGCTTATCAGCAATCATAAGTTCTTTAACTTCAGTATAGGACTCTTCACTTTGTGGTACGTGAAGATTCATATCATCTCCATCGAAATCAGCATTGTATGGATCACAACAAATTGGATTTAATCTAAATGTTCTTCCTGGAAGAATTTTAGCATAATGCCCCATCATAGATATTCTGTGAAGTGTTGGCTGTCTGTTAAAGATTACTATATCTCCATCTTGTAACTTTCTTTTAGCAGTCATACCTTCTGCTAATAATCCTGCAAGTTCTTCGCAGTTTTCTGGAGTTACTATTTTTCTTAATCCTTTTTCTGACAAGATATAACTTATCTTTCCTTTTAATATTTGTTCTTTTATTTTTTCTTTATTCCAAGTTGTTACTTTTTCTGGAACTGTTAAAGTGTTTGCAACAAATTCTGGTATTCCAAGTTCATTGAATTTAATTTCAGTAGAAGGTGTAATTGTTGAACGAGCAGAAGCATTTACTCTTTTTCCAATAAGGTTATATCTAAATCTTCCTTTCTTTCCTTTTAATCTTTGTGCAATTGTTTTAAGTGGTCTTCCGGATCTTTGTTTTGCTGGTGGAACTCCTGCGGTGTTGTTATCAATATATGTTGTAATATTGTATTGTAAAAGATCCCAAAGATCTTCAATAATTATTTGTGGTGCTCCAGCATTTATGTTTTCTTGTAATCTAATATTTATTCTAACAATATCAAGTAACTTGTAAGTAAGATCATCCTCAGAAGTAATAACATTTTCTAAAGATAATGATGGTCTAATTGAAACTGGAGATATTGGTAAAACTGAAAGAATAAACCATTGTGGTTTTAATTTATCTGAATATCCAAATAAGAATAAATCTTTGTCTGGAACTTTAACTAACCAATCTAATATTTCTGCAGGATATAATCTTTCTCCGTTTTTGAAATAGTTTGTTGGTTTATCTAAAGCAATTTTATCAACTGGTGTTTTACAATGAGGACACTTTTTTGTTCCTTTAACTCTTGCTAATATTTCCTTAACTGTTTTATCTGTATCTTCTGAGATTAACATTAAATCATTTACTTCTTCATCATCTAATAATAATCTTCCACAATGTTGACAAGTTGAAGTTAACACATAATAAAGTTTTTCACCAAACTTTGGATGAACTACAGGTCTAATTAATTCTAAAGCACCGAAGTGACCGGGGCACCCCTTCATTGTTTGTCCACAAGTTTTACATCTAAGTCCTGGAGAGATAATTCCTAAGTGAGGATCCATTAATCCTCTTTCAATTGGATAACCATCCTTATCATAAGTATCAGCTCTTGAAATTTCAACAGCAGACATCTTTCTTATCATTTCAGGACTTAATACTCCAAATTCAATGCTTCTTATTTTTTTTGATGTGTTCATTCTATCAACCTGTTTTTTAATGTTATTTTAATCTTTCTAATATTTCCTTATATATGAAATGTATTCCAACCAACGTTGTTTTTGCTTGATGAGCGTCTTCAAATTTTATATTTTTTGGAAATAACTTTTTTTCTTCTTTATTCCATTTGTTATATAATTCAACTATTTTTTTATCTTTCTCTTTTACATCTTTTCTTGCTTTTTCTTTATTTCCTTTATATTTTTTTAAAAAATATTCTGTTCCTAAATTTAATACTTCGTTTCCAGAGATTTCTTGAAAATTATATTTTTTATTTAAATCAAATATTTCTTTATCTATCAATCCTTTTTTTACCATAAACCTATAAGTTTCCATTTGAAGAGTTGTCTTATCATTAAAATTCATACGTTTTGGTTGAATTATTCTTCTTGGCCACACTTCTTTAGTTCTTGGATCTATAAATGGATATTTTTTTGCATATTCAACTACTTTATTTTCAACAAATTTCTTTATTGATACTAATTTTGCTTTTCTCCCAACTTTTGGTTTTGGAACTGCCATACTATCATCTAGTCTATTTTATCTCCAAGGACTAACTTAGGATATACGCCCATTGCTTTTAGTTCATCAAGTAATAACTTGAAACCATAACTGATCTTTACTTGGTGTACGTTTGTTCCATTACATACTGGACAGTATCTTTTGTTTCTTATCTTATCATCAACTGCTGGAATTCCACAGTCTTCACAAACCATGATATTCATTTCGTCTGCATCGTCCATTAACTTTTCTTGTAATGTCATTGCAGCACCGTGAGCAACTAAAGCTTCGCCTTCCATTTCTCCAAATCTTAAACCGCCGCCTTTTTGCTTTCCTTCAGTTGGTTGTCTTGTTAATAATTGTACTGGTCCTTTGTCTCTTGCTTGTATTCTGTTTACAACTAAGTGTGTTTGTAGTCTTTCAAATGCAAGAGGCCCAACAAATATTGGCATCTCGATTTTTTCACCAGTCTTTCCATCATAGAAAGTTTCTTTACCGTCTGGTCTAAATCCATATTCTTTTAACATCTTAAATATTTCATCTTTATCGTTATTGAAAGGAGTTCCATCAATTGCTTTTCCACTTGCAGCAACTGTCTTTCCTGCAATACTTTCAAACAAGTGACCTAAAGTCATTCTTGAAGGAATTGAGTGTGGATTTAAAATAAAATCTGGTTTAATACCTTCACTTGTAAAAGGCATATCTTCTTCCTTAATAACTGCACCAACAACTCCTTTCTGTGCGTGGTGTGAAGTGAATTTATCTCCAACTTGAGGTTCTAAATATGTTCTAACTCTAATCTTACATAATTTAGTTCCAGAAATTGTTTCAGATAACATAACTCTATCAATGTAGCCTTCTAAGTGTTTTCTTGAACAAACAGAAGTATCTCTTCTTTCTTCAGTAACAACACCGAACTCAGAAACTTCTTCTACAAATCTTGGTGGAGAAGTCATTCCAATAATTACACCGCCTTCTACAATCTTAGATTCTAAATTTGCAATTCCGCTTTCATCTAAATTTGCATAAGCATCAGTTCCTCTATATCCGCTTGCATCTTCAGTTGGGATAGTGAACTTGTCTGTTTGTCCTGAAGGATATCTAATTTCAGTAGCTGAATATGCTCTGTAATAAGATGATCTTCCAAAAGCTCTTTGGATAGACCCTTGATTAATAATATAAGCATCAAGCATATTAAATCCTCTAAAAGGCATAATTGCAACAATTGCATTTTGAATCATTGGTCTTTTTTCCATATGCATTAAATCTTCTGTTCTTGTAAATACTAATGGTTTTTGTGGATAATACAAACAATGCATTTCTGTATCAAATCTTAAATTATAATTTGAGGATGGTATTCCAATTGCTTGCTTGTAAAGTTTTGCACCGTGAATTGCTTTTCCAGCCATGTTGTGTTCAATGAATGGAATCATTGATGAAACAATACTAAAAATTGCAGTTCCTGAAATTTCTAAATGTGTATGATCAGGAGTTAGTTCATCTTCTGTTAATGCAATGTAAGCATTCTCTTCTTCTTCAGCATCTAAAAATTCAACAATTCCTTTTGCTAATAAATCTTGCCAAGTCATTTTTTTAGATTTTAAGTCTTCAACAATTTCCGCAGTTACTCTTGATTGTCCTTTATCAACAATAATTACTGGTCTTTGTACTCTTCCTGCATCTGTGTTAATGTACAATTCATTAGTATTTTCATCAAAAGCAATATTTATTTGAGAATCAATCTGAAGTGTTCTTCTTTTCTTAAGTAAATCTGCTCTTAATTTTTCTGGGTCGTCATGGAATCCTACAATTCCACCATTAACATAAATTTTTGCTCTTGATTTAGTCATAATTTTTCACATTAAAATTGTCATTTTAGTCTGAACTCATATTTTCATTCTTTAATATTCTTCTAATTCCTTCTGTATCAGTGTCTGTTGTAATCTTTGCCATCATTGACAAATTCTTTACAAGACCACAGTTAGGTCCATCTGGTGTTTCAATTGGACAAAGTCTTCCCCAATGTGTTCCATGAACATCTCTTGCTTCATATAATTCTCTTGATGAATCAAGTGTGGATTTAACTCTTCTTAAATCTGTGATTGGAGTAATGAAATTATCTCTTGACATATATTTACTAACACCTGTCAATTGTCCAATCCAGTTACCTGTACTTACTGCAAACATTATTCTTTCAGTGATTGCATCAGGTCTAATAACAGTGTTAATATTTAATTTTCTGTGTCTTGAAATAGTTCTATCAATTTGGAATTTTAAATCTTTAGTGAAATGTTTAAATGAAAATCTAAATAAATTTTCCATTAATTTTCCAGATAATTCTAATCTTTTATTAGCATAATGATCTTTGTCTGCTTGTGTTCTCAAGTGATATGCTTTTTCAATAATTTTTACAGACATTGCTACAAGAAAGTGAGCTTTCATTGTTCTTGCATCTTTTTCTTGACCTAAGTGTGGTAATAAGAAAGAATCAATAACTTCTTTTGCTCTTCTTAATCTGTAAGTTCTTGTTTGAGATGGAGCAACTGATCTTCCAATCTTATCAAGTGCTTCTTCTTCTGATTGTAATTCAATTTTATCTAAATTTAATAAGATTTCATTTTGAGTAATTTGATCTTTTGGAAATAAATCTAAAATTGCATTTGCTTTTATGTAACCTATTGCATTTAGTAATTCAATAAGCATTAATTTTCTTGGAGAAGATGGAAATGAAACTGTGAATAATCCATCAGATGTCCTTGAGATTCTTACTTTCCCCTTGAATGCACCTTTAACAGAAATAACTTGTGCATTTACTAATTCTTCATCATCATTTAAAAGAATCCTATCAAATGCGAGAACTTCTTGAGTAATTAATGCTTTTTCTGAACCATTAACAATCATGTAACCGCCTTTATCCATTGGATCTTCTCCATTTTCAATTAGTTCTTCTGGAGATAATCCAGAAAGATTACATCTATTTGATTTTACAAGAATTGGCATTTCTCCAACATATGCTCTTTTTTCATCTTGAAGAACTCCTTTTCTGTAAAGCTTAATATCTAAGTAAATTGAACCAGAGTAAGTTAGATTTCTAAGTCTTGCTTCCATTGGCATTAATCTGAATTTTGCAGTTCTGTCTGCTTCTACAATTTGCGGATTTGTAATTTCTACATTTGATAATGTAACATCAACACCATTACCAGTACTAGAACTTTGTATAAATCCATTTTCTTCAACAATCTCTGGAACTTTTTCATCAATAAATTGATTAAAAGAATTTATTTGTTGTTGAACTGGACTATATAAATCGTAATAAGATTCAATAACTGACCATTTATCTAAGTTTTTCATAATTCTTCACGTTTTAAATTAATCTATAAAATATTATCTTTAAGGAGAAAACTAAATTTTAATTACTCTTCTATAGTAAATAACTTCTCCAACTGTTCTGTTCTTTCTAGTAATTCTAATTACATCTCCTGCTTTAACTTCTAATTGAGCGATGCCAGGATCTGCAATAAATATTAATGGTAATTTTTCTGGAATAATATTTTGTTCTTGAATTAGTTTTTCTAAATCATCAGCAGAAACTATTTCGTGTTTTGGGATATAACTATGTTTAATTTCTTCTTTTATTTTTCTTGCTCTTTTTTTAACTTTCTTTTTCTTTCCCTTTACGTCTTCTTCCTCTTCTTCTTCTGTGTAATCGAAAGCTGGAGCAACTTCTTTTTCATCATCATCCGTTTCTTCTTTTGCGGATTTAATTTCCACATCATCGATAATGCTATAATCGTCTTCTAAACCGTAATCTGTTTTTATTCCTGGCAAAACTAACACCTTTTAAATATAATTTTTACTTCTTTGTCTTTTATAGCTTATTTATGCCGATAGCGGACAGGTCTTTAAAATCTAATACGTGCTGATAGATAGAGCTTGTTTAAAACTGCTATATTTATAAAAATCGTTTAAATTTACTCTGTTATCGATAAAAAACCTAAATATAAATAAACTAGACAGGAGCATATAATATTTATAAAACCGAAATATATATAAACTAATTGTTTTTTCGAATTATTAAAAAACAACTATTTTTTTACTTTTTTGAGATTTTTAAACGATTTTTTGCGTTTCTCTATTTCAGTCATCTTTTCGAAAAGCAATTTTTCCTGATTTACAAGGTGTTTAATGTTCTTTTCTATAACTTTTTCTTGCTTAATTAAATGTTTTTTTAATTCTTTTTCTTCTTTTTTTAATCCTCTGCCTAATATTTCTCCTTCAGTTCTAGTGAAATGTAAAAATTGATTTAACCCAAACATAATTGGTTTTTGTAAAAGAATATTTTTTGGCAAATCTATTTTGCTTCTATTTGTGTCTTTTATCTTACCGACAAAACCAATAGTAAATATTCTAAATATCATTGAAATAGCAAAAATTAATAATAATCCATATCTTTCAACACCCATAAACCAAAATTTAGGATTAGATGAAATATATCCTCCAACAATTGTTCCAAGAAGCATTGCAAATGATTGAAATATTAAAAAGAAAGACATATGGTGTATTAAATCACTTTTAATGTTTTGATAGAAGTACCCAAATATTCCAAGAGTTAGCCCCGCCATTAATGCACCGTCTATAATATTAAGGAAAAACAATAACCAAATTCTATTACCAAATGCCATAATTAAGAATGGATAAATTGGCAAAAATAAGATCGTTGCTTTAAGTACCTTTGTTGAGCCATACTTATCACAAATTTTGCCCCAATAATAAAAACTTAAGACTAGCCCAAGTATAGAACCAATCTCTAAAAAAACATATTGCTTATAACTAAATTTTAAAATTTCTAAAAAATAATATCTATAGAACGGCGCAGCAATATACATACTGAAAAATATTAAAGAAATTATGACTAAAAAATACATAAATTGTTTATTTCTAATAACTACATCTCTAAAAACTTTAAAAACTGGTTGTGATTTTTCTTTAGATTCTTTACATAAACTACAGTTATCTTCTGTTTGACTCATTTTATTCATAACAATAACAGAACCAAATCTAAAAATCCCTGCTATTAAAAAGATTATAGTAAATCCAAGAGATGTGTTTCTTTGCATTGCATCTAGTACAAATCCTGTTATAAACAGTGGAATTATTGAAAATAAATTTAAAATAATTTGTTTTTTTGCATTATTCCCTACAATTTGTGAAATATTAAATATCTTGCCAATCCATTCTCTATATACTCCTAGAGGAAATTGCTCAGTTAAAACAATTAAACAATAAATAATAATAATTAACCAAATTGCTAATTGATTATTAGAAAGATAACCAACAAATGCTAATGGTATCCAAAATAATGCTTGTAAAGTGGTGAAAAATAAAACCAAATGTTTTTCAGATTTAAAATATTTAAAAACACTATATGAAAATAAAACTGAAAAAGAAGCTAAAAATAATGGCAAGGTATTTAATAATCCAATTTCCATGGTGTTTGCCTTAAGTTGAATAAGATATGGAACTAAAAAAATAACTCCAATATAATACATTACTGCCCAAGTAATCCCTTCTAATATATAATATTTGAGGTCTGTTTGTTGCTGTTCAGGAGTTTGTTTAAATTGCATATCTTTTCAATACAATAGAAAGAGAAATATATTTTTAAAGGTTGTTTTTAAAAATAAAAAAATAAAAATGCTCGAAACGGGATTCGGACCCGTGTTATTAGCGTGAGAGGCTAATGTGCTTGACCGGGCTACACTATCCGAGCAAAGAATATATAATTTAACACCTAAATATTTAAAAATGGAGTAATTATTCTATACTCCAAAATTTCTTCTTTTCATTTATAGTTTTTAAAACATCAAACAATATTGCAAGTAGCAATCCGGTTCCAATTATAGCAATCCATTCAACATAACCTAAAGCTACAGTTTCAAATAATTTACTTGCTGGAGTATATATAATAATTAATGTTGCAATTATTGAAATACTTGCTGCAAAGAAAAGATATTTATTAATAAATGGAGATCTATTAAGTACAGGTTTTCTAAATGATCTATAGATGTAAGCTCCAACTATTTCTAGAAATATCAAAGTAACTAATGCCGTTGTTCTAGAATGTATTATATCAAATCCTAAAACATTAAACATTATGTAATATGTTGCTAAAGTCATTAATCCCATTATTAAACCAGTAAATACAAATAAATAAATTAATTTTTTTGTTAATATATCTTTTTTCTTTGGTTTTTCTTTCATAATATCTGGAGATGGTGGATTAAATCCTAAAGTTATGGCTGGAAGATTATCAGTAACAATATTCATAAAAAGAATGTGTAGCGGCAATAATAATGGAATTGCCCAACCAAACATAACTGCAAAACCAACACCTACAATAATTACAAATAATTCTGCAAAATTACAAGATAGTTGATACGCAACAAATTTTCTAATATTTGCAAAAATTGTTCTTCCTTCTTTAATTGCATTTACAATTGTTGCAAAATTATCATCTTTTAAAATTAAATCAGCAACTGAACGAGAAACATCTGTTCCTGTTTTACCCATAGCCACACCAACGTGTGCTTCTTTAAGTGCAGGAGCGTCATTTACTCCGTCCCCAGTCATTGTAACTATCTCTCCATTTGCTTTTAATGCTCTTACTATTCTTAACTTATGTTCTGGCCTCACTCTTGCAAATACAGTTATATTCTTTATAACATCTCTTAATTCTTCATCACTCATGTCATCTAAATCAGAACCAACTAACACGTCTTTTGTGTCTAACCCTATTTGTTTAGCAATAGAAATTGCAGTTTCTTTATTATCTCCAGTTATCATTTTTACTTGTATTCCTGATAATTTACATTGCTTTATTGTGTCTTTCACTTCTTCTCTTGGTGGATCTTCTAAACCAACAAGTCCTAAAAATACAAGTTCTGATTCTGGATCTTTGCTGTCTTGTTTCTTATATGCTAAACCTAGTGTTCTTAATGCATCTTTATTCATTTCTTGAGTTGCATTAAATAACAATTGTTTTTCTCTTTCAGTTAATTTTTGATTTACTCCATTTTTATAAATTTCAGTACATTTATTTATAATATATTCTGGAGCTCCTTTAACATAAACAAATTTATCATTTGTAATAACACTCATCATTTTTCTATCTGAACTAAATGGAATTTCTTCTACTATTTCAATATTATAGTCTTCTTTAAAGAGATTAGCTTTTGCACCAAGAACTAAAAGTGCAGATTCTGTTGGAGTTCCATTCAATACATATGTTGTATCGTTTTCAATTTCTTTAACAAAAGAATTATTACAGATTACTGCAGTTTTAATTAATTGTTCTAAACTTTTATTTTGTTTTAAATCCATTATTTTATTATCAACAATAAATTCTCCTTTTTTATCATAACCTACTCCACTTACAATGATATATTTATCATTTGTGTAAATTTTCTTAACAGTCATCTCTCCTTTTGTTATTGTGCCGGTTTTATCTGAACAAATAACTGTGGTTTCACCTAATGTTTCAATAATTGACATTCTATTAACTATGGCATTATTCTTTGCCATTCTATGTGCTCCATAAGAAAGAGTAGAAATAAGAACTACTGGAAACCCTTCAGGAAAAGCAGAAACTGCAACCGCAATCACTAAAATCAAAACTTCTATGATTAATGCTTTATCTATTGTCGGAGCATTTAATAAAACTAAAACTCCTGCAACTGTTGCAAAGAAGGCTCCTGCAATTGCAATATATTTAGTTATACTATTGATTTTTTTTTGTAATGGCAATTCTTTTTCTGTTTCTGAAATTAATCCTGCAATTTTTCCAAATTTTGTGTTCATTCCAGTGTGTGTTACTTTTGCTAAACATTTACCATTAACTACAAAAGAACCCATGTATACTTTACTTTCATCATCATAATCATCTTCACTTTTTATTTCTATTTTTCTTACTTCTTTTGATTCTCCGGTTAATATTGATTCATTAATTAAAATGTTTGTCTGTTGAAGAATTATTCCGTCTGCAGGTATTTTTTCTCCAGCTCTTAAAATCAGTATATCTCCTGGAACTATTTCTTTTGATAAGATTTCTTTTTCTTTTCCATCTCTAATAACAATACTAATTGGTGTTATCATTCCTTTCAAAGCACTAATTGCTTTTTCTGCTTTATATTCTTGAATAAACCCTAGACCCACAACTAAAAGAATAACTGCTAGAATTGTATATCCTGTAACTCCTTTCCCAACAACAAAAGAGAGAGTCATTGCAACAACTAAAAGATAAACAATAAAATTACTTTTTACTTGTCTAAATAGAATTTCAATCCAAGATTTCTTATTTATGTCTTTTATCTCGTTATATCCAAATATGCTTAGATTCTTTTTTGCTTCTTCTGTGGTTATACCTGTAAACTTCATATATTTCATTGTCTCCAAAGATTAATAATCAAATACTTATAAACTATATAATAATGGAAAAAGAAAAAGTATTTAAATG
>JBBABY010000012.1:0-9273 GCA_041657425.1 archaeon | reverse complement strand
TGCTTTTTTGATTTTATCTATGTTTTTCTGTAGGTAATTCATTAGCTCTGAAAAAGTATACGTATGTTTTGGGAAAATATAGGGTATTTTGTTAATTAGGTCTCTCTTGTATTGAGGACAGAAGTCGTGCTCTAAAACCCACAAACTAAAGGCTTCAAGCGATATCTCTTGGATGCTTCGAGGCGGATTTGGACCGCCGATTTCCAGATTATGAGTCTGGCGTTCTAACCGCTAAACCACCGAAGCAAAAATTAGATCTCACTTATCTTATAAAATTAAGTATAAAAATATATATAAATGATTTGATTTTATTCTTTTATTGCAATGATTCTGTGTATAGAATAATCTTTATCTAAACCAAAATGCAATAAATAAAATGTTCTTAATTCTTCAGAAATTTCCGAAATGCTTACCTTTTCTATTTTATATTTAAATTTACTATTTTTAAATGCAAATAATAAATTTTCTGAAAAATGATCTCCTGCATTGTCTATTCTTTTAAAATAATAAGTTATTACTTTGCCTTTAGGTTTTAACTTTTTATAAATTAAATCAAGTATTCTCTTCGTATATTCTTCAGAACCAGAATATACCCTGTTACCAACTTCTCCTGCTCTTGTAATTGTTTCTTTAAGAAGATTAATATCTTTTTCTTCTTTGTAAAACCCTATTGAGAAATCGCTTGTTACTAAATTTAAATAATTATCTGGAAAACTATTTAGTCCTTCAATAAAATCTGCTCTTATTTGATTTAAATTTGCAGGTTTTTCTTGTTTTAATCTATTTTCTCTTAATTCAGATAAATACGGATTTTTTTCAGCTTCTTCTTTTGCACTTGGATGAAGAAATTCATTATCCCTCAGGTCTTTAAGATCAATTCCATGAAACTGAAAACTAGGATGTTTTTCGGCTAGTTTTTTTGATCTATATCCTGCATCTTCGCCAACATTCCCTAAGTGAACTATTTGTTTTCTTGGTTTTGGTTTTGGAGTTGGCATTTTTATTCACAAAAATTTATTGCTTAACCTGACTTGTTGTTTTTATAGTTATTTGCTCTTTTGAATCAATAACTAAAAAGATGTCTGCAAGTCCTAAAAACACCCCTGTTTCTAAAACTCCAGGTATTGTTCTTACTGAATATTCAAAATCATCTAGTGTAATATTCTTATCAAGCGTAATTCTTGCAAGATAATGTCCAGTTTCTGTTTTTGTGAAATTATCATCTGTATCTTTAACAACTCTTGCAAAACCATAACTTTGTAAATTTAAAATTGTTCTTTCCCAAGCAAAAGAACTTATTTCAACATATATATCTTTGTCTATTTTTTCTACAATATCATAGCTATTGGTAACAATAACCATAGTTTGTGCAGACTGTGCAATCATCTTGTCTCTAATAAATGATCTAGTATCTTTTTTAATAAAATTATTATAGCTATCTACTTGATTAGCAAATTCAATTGCAACATCAATTTCTTTATCACTTAAAGATATAACAGTTTGCCCAAGATTATGCAATTGTGTTGCTTGCTTAGCAGTTGTTGGAACAAACAAGATTTTCTTTTTTTTAAAAAGAAGTAATTTAATTAATTCATCAATAAAATCTGCATCAGCTTCGCAAGTCCCTATTGCAATAATTACGTCTTGTTTTATAAACTTTTCAAAACTTTCCACTATTTTTTGTATATTCATCTTATTTCCTTTTCTATATAGTTTTTAATTAAATATACTGTGTGCTAGTTTAAATATATTTCCCTTCTTATCTTATTTAAGACAGATGATGAAAAATGAACACCTGCTGATTTCATGATGATAAAATGGGCGGGCTGATGTCTTATTTTATAATTTACTTTTTCTTTTTTCTCTTATATTTTGTTATTGGATAATGTGCTTTTATCTTTAATAATGTTTTTGCTTTCTTTTTATTTACTTTCTTTCTAATGTCTATTTCATTTTTTACTTCTTTTTCTATAACTCTTATTTTTCTTTCATCTGCGATTTCTCTTTCTTGAGTTCGTCTTGTTTTATCTTCTAAATTTGATACTCTTTTATTTAACACTTCAACTTTTGAATTAAGTACTTCTTGAGTCGCTTGACCTAATGGTAGTCTCTGTCCGTCTTTTTCTTTATTTCTTTTCTCTAAAAAAAATAAAAGAATATTTCCAATTGCAAATACTGCTATTGCAATCAAAAGAACTATTGTTAATGTTTCCATAAATTATCTTTTCTCCTTTTTTTAAATTAAACAATATACGTTTCTTTTCTTTTCTATTATTACTCCTTCTTCTTTAAGGAATTCAATTACTACCTTTAATAACTCTATTTCTTTGTTAAGCTTTGTTCCTAATTCTTCTATTGAGAAGGATTTGATCATTCCACTTGACATTATCTGTTTTACTGTGCTCTCATAAATATATTTATCAACAACATAGAAATAACCATCAAATGATTTCTGCCCCTTTATTTCATTATTTTTAAACTTTGTGTAAAATTCTCTTGAAAACTTATCTGCAGTTTCTGCTGCTTTAAGTATTCCATATTTCTTTTTTAAAAAACCTTTAATTATTTCTTCTGAGTTTTCTTTTTCAACAACTTTTGATTTTACTTCTGTTGATTTTAATACTTCAACTTCTTTTTCAGAGCCGGTTTTGCTCGCACTCAACAAATCCTCGCGGGATTTCTTGGGGTCTTGAGAACCTCCGGTTGTCATGAGCTCGCGCGCAATAGTAATTTGCTTTTCTTCATTAGGAACATAGATTGCTTTCTTATACTTGTCTGATTGTTTGTAAGTGATTATTTCTTTGTTTTTTAACATTTCTTTAAATACAAGAAGGTCTGCTGGTTTAAGTAATTCTTCAAAAGCACCTTCTACTTTTTCCTTGAACGGAAGATCCTTATCTTGAAGAATTGAAATTATCTTTTGCTTTATATTCTCTTTAGATTGTGTTAAACTAGAACTTGGCTTAGTTTGTCCAAGATTTGATGAGTATTTGTCTTTAATTATAAAACTTACTACGTTGTCTGCAATTATTTTAATTTCTAATTCTTTATCTGTATAATTATCTAAATCATTTGATTCATTATCATCTTTAAAATTTAAAAAATAAGTTTTATTCTTTTTTACGATTTTCATCTTTATACCTGCTCTGCACAATTTCTCTATTTTAAGTATATTATACAGTAAAATAATATAAAAATGTATTTATCTATTAATAATATATAAAAACAAAGGAAATATTAAAAATATGGCAAATTCACTTAATTTACATATTGTTTTTGAAAAAGCAAAGATTACAAGAATTGAATTTCAAGAGAACAAAACTGACAAAGTAAGTTCTGTAATAATAACTGTATTTGGAGATAACCAATTATATAATAAAATGGAATTTATAAAAAAAGATTTTCTAAACCCATTATTTTCGGAAATATATAAAAACAGAGATAAATTATTTTTTGCAAAATATAGAACTATCTACATTAATGATGAACCAAAAGAAACCGAAGTTAAAATACAAGAAAAACCAGAAATACAAAAAGCTCTATATCAATTAGAATTTGTTTTTGAAAACAAAAATATTTATGAATATCTTTATTCGTTACCAACTCCTAAAAGACAAGTCCTACTACAACACGTAAAAAACTATAATATTAATCAATTATTACAATTCTTACAACGGTTAAAAATACAGGGAAAAAATAAATCTGCGCATAATCTTATTACTGATGTAATTAATATTTCTAATAATTCATTCCTTAAAACAATCCATGTTGAAAAACCAATAGCACTAGATAATGTTTGCCAACAAACTTACGGTGGTTTTCTTAGAGCATTAAAAACAAATACCTTACAACACATAACTGCAGAAATAGATGGGCAGCCAAAAGCATTATTTGTTAAAACAGGAATTGGAGATTTACCAAAAAATAAACAATATTCTAATGATCCATTATTACTTGGAGGATATAGTACTCTTGCAATTGATGCAGAAAATTTAAATGTATATTCTTTTAAGACAAATGAACAAGGAAAATTAGATAACAATAGTTTAAAACTGGTTATGGATTACAAAAATTTAGCAAAATATCTTAAAGAAGAACGTAAATATTTAATTCCAAAAATAAAAGAACTAGCTAAAGAATTTCAAAAAGAACTAATACATAAATTAGATAAAAAATATCATCGCGGAAATATTCCAGGAACGCAAATAATAAAGAAAACTTTTGAAAGGCTTAAACCAGCAACTCATTTGAAATAATTATTTTAGTTTAAGAAGATAATCTTCTATTTCTTCAAAAGATACTGAACAACCATTGAACTTTAATGAATATAATGCGGATTTAAGATATTCTTTATTTGTTATTATCCCTTTTAAAAGTCCTTTCTCATATGCAAAGGCCAACAAATCAACTGATCTAATAACTACAGGACTTCCAACTAACTGTTTAAATTTACTATATTTTTCCTGATTTAATTGAATCTGCCCATTGTAATGTTTTCTTTTAAGTATTTCCAGAAGAGCATTTGGGTCTTCAATTAACATACGAGTTGTTCTTTCGTCAATAGCTAAGCAATTGGATTTAGTCATTGCGATTAATGCAAGACATTCTGCTTCTCCGAAATCTACTATATTTAATGGTCTTCCATTTATTAGATATATGCTGTTTGTTAGATTAAGTATTTCTTTTGTTCTGACATCTAATTCTTTATCACTTTTATAAACTGTAAAAATAAATTCATTAAGTTGATCGTTAATTCTCATTGAACTAAGTTTAAAACGCATATTGTTTCTTACTCTATCAATACATTCATACTTTACACCAGTAGTTATTACAAATTCTCCAATATTTTCTTTTATTTGAGAAAACGCAGGAAGTAAACATGTTTGAGAAAAACTAATTAAAACTCCAGTATCAAAAATAATTTTCATTTTCTTATCACAACCATTTTTTTTAATAACTCTACTTTGTCTGTTATTGATTTATTATTTGATCTTGTATCTTCATCAGGGATTTTTGTTTGCCCAAGCAACTCCATTACTAAATCTTTATCTGCTGAAAGAAGATTACTTGCTTGAGACAAAGATAATCCATATGCATAAGCACTTGATGCAAGTTTAACTCTTGCATTAAAAGTAATATCATGTATAAAATGACCAAGTAATTTATCTGTATTTTCAATATCTGTTTGAATTTCTTTTATTTTTTTATTATACTCTGTATGATCTAGTTTCTTACTAAGTTCACTTGCTAGTTTTAAATCTGTAACTGTTTTATCTTTAAATTTTTTCCAATTTGGGCTATTAAATATATGTTTTTTAGATATTAGTTTTCTATAAACATAAGCAATAACTGTCAACTCAACAATTTCTCTATTACTTGAAACAATTGCCTCTTCTAATAATTTTTCATCAAGCGCATGTAATTTCTGCAAATCAATTTTTTGAAATTGATCACATATTGCAAGTAACAATTGTGATTGATCTGAAAAGTTCAATGCTTTAATATATTTATCCAATTCAATATTTGTTGGTTTATTATTTACATTCAATCCATTTGTATTTGGATAGTCGGTATTTGAGTAATTATAACTTTTATTATTTTGATTTGAATTATTTTTATTTTGATTTGAATTATGACCTTTACCTTGGTTTGAATTATTGAATCCATTTACAAAATTTTTCTGATTATGGTGAACTTGATTCTTATTACCAAAATTATTATGGTTCTGATTATGATGGTGTTTATTAGAAACATTTGGATGATGGTGTTTCTCTGGACTGCCGGAGCCTGTTCCAAAATCCGAATTTATCTGTTCCCTAAAACTTCTAGTATTCTTTCTAGCATTTATAAAAAACAATTGCCCACCAGTATTTCCATTCTTATTACTAGTATTGTTATTATTAGAATCATTTATACTTTTATTATTAAAACCACTATTATTATTTTTATTAGTATTATTATTTTGGCTTTTTACTACTGGAATTTTAGAAGGGACAAAATTAGAACTACTTTGTTCATTAAAGTTTCTTGTATTTCTTCTTGCGTTTACAAAAGAAACTGGTATTTGACTATTGTTATTTTTGTTTTCTCCATTAAAGAACTTTTTAGAAACTTCTTGATTTTTTGCAGTAGAATTTTTCCCTTGAAAGAATTTGTGATTTTTTTTCATGTTATTTGTTGCACCTTGCCTAATTTTATCTAAAACCTCATAAATATATAAATCAAATATGTTTATATACCTTTTTTTAGTATATTTATGTAATGATATTAACAAAATATAAAGAAGGGACAAAAAATGGGTTTATATGATCAAAAATTAGATTCTTTAAAATTAAGAAAAGACAAAGAATACATCCTTATTGGTTTAATTGTTTTTATAATAATAATTGTAATTGGATTACTTGCAACAACAATTAATTGGGAAAATTTTGGAAATAGTTTTAAAGGTAGTAATCTTTCGATTAAGTTTAGTAAGAATCCTTATTTAATTGACAAGGATACTAATCTTAAGATGCTTGTCACTGTAAAAAACAATAGTGCCTTTGATTCAGAAAATGCAATTATCACTATTGTGCCTGTTGAAGATACTTTTTATGTAACTTGTAATGCCTCATCAATAGGAAACAATAAAGTAGTAATTCCTATTATGTCAAAAAACAGTTCTAGAACAATTGATTGCGATGTTAAAATTTCACCAACAGTAACTGCTGCTGATGTTTTAAATGGAACTTATGGTTTTGATGTAGTTTATACTTTAAATAACACAGAATATGAAAAAAGAACAATATTAACAATTAAGAGACAAGCAAAGTAATTTATCTAAAAATAAGGAAACAAGAAAAATATGTTAGGAAGTTTATTAAAAGGATTTAAGATTTTTGCAAATAAGAAAACGATATTAATTATTGTTCTTTTTCTTGCTTCTATGCTTGGATTAAATTACTTAATAAATTATATTGCAAACACCATTTACTTAGAAACCAGCTTTTCTCAAATTCCAATATTTTTAACGAACTATTACGGTTATGAACTTTTATTATTTATTCTTGGTTTTTTCTTTTTATTTGCATTAAGTAATTATGTTTCATATTTAATTGCGCATACAGTACTACACTCAAAGAAAAATATATATGAAGATATTTCTAAAGTTCTTATTTACAGTTTATTTACTAGTGTTATTTTTTTATTTATATATTTATTAGCATATTTGATATTACTTAATCCAGGAATCATTTCAATTATTCTTCTTATTATCTTAGCAATAATGTCCTTTGTTATTTCTTTAGTTATTGGTTTAGCGGTTTTATTCTTGCCAGTATCTAAAACCACTAAAGAATCACTTGAAAGATCTTGGTTATTTTTAAAAAAGAAGTTTTGGTTATTATTTGCTTTATTAATTCTTCTTGGAATTATTAATTTTATATTTAGTTTTATATTTGAATATCTAAATATTCTATTACTTTCTGGTTCCATCTATGGAGAACTAATACTTCAGTCAGTTGCTAACACAATACTAACAATGTACACAGTTGCAGTATTTGCTTACTTTATGAAGAAGAAATAAATCTTACTTCTAATTCTTATCTTTTCCTATAAATACTTTTACTTGCTTTAGGTAAGCACTTACTACAAAGGCTGATAGGTGTTGAACATCATTTGATTCTACTGAGTGAAGTAAGGAATCAAAATACATAATTCTGTTTTCTGAAATGTTTACTAATGGAAAATTATTATCAAGTAATACTTTGTTGAATAATAACCTACATATTCTCTTGTTTCCATCAAGAAATGGGTGAATCTTATATATTTCAAATTGTAAAAGTATTGCTTTCTCAAATTCATTTAAGTCTGAAGAATTATACCAGTCAATTAGTTTATTGAGCTTATCCACGATTAACCCATAAGCTGGTGGTTGAAATTTAATTTCTACACTCAATAGGTCTTTGGTGTGCTTCTTATAGATATGAACTTCTCTTGTTCTAAATAATCCTGGAGTCTTTGTCTCAAAATCTGCCATTATTGTTTTATGTAGGGTCTTTATAAAATTAATCTCAATTTTAGTTTGCTCATTTTGTATTAAGGCTATACCCTTTAACATATTCTTACAAATTAATTCTCTCTGATTTAGATTTTTCTCTTTTTTCCTTGCATTAATTACATCTTCTAAAGATACATCTATGTCTTCAGTAGTAAGCGTTGTTAATGTAAATAACACAATATTATCTATATTTAATTTATTTTTAATAGTTGGACTTAATTTATTGTATTTACTAAAATACTTTTGATTAAATAATAAAATCTGGATTAATTGTTTTTTAGAAATGTATTTTACTTGGATATTAGAAGAAGTTGATAATTTTGCAATTATACTATCTAAAAACTTATTTTCAATATCTACTTGTTCTTGTTTAGATGGTTTTTTAGAACCTATATATTTTCTGAATTTTTTTAATTTATCTATTATTCTAAACTGTTCTTCTAAATAATAATATTCTTTATTTCCTATAATTCTTTTTATTATCGGCATAGATATATAGTGTATACAAATGTTTATAAATTGTACCCACTAGTGTATACAATTAAAATAAAGTTGTACCCTCAAGTCTTAATTAGATCTTTTCCATGTTTTCTTAATCACTAGTGAGTCGCTTTGTAATTTTGATGTAAGTATATATAAAAAAAGGTGAAATATATGACGATTCTAGCCGCCGTAACCAGTACTTTATGACGATTCTAATCGACGTAATAATTGTGACCACTAGTGTATGCCACCTAATTTTCCTTGTACCCACTAAGATTCCAATTTCTCCAAAGAAAGAGTCGGATGACAAGAAAGAGATTAAAAACAAGATAAAAATTGAAAATTTTTATGTGCCCAAGAAAATAAATTATTTTCTTTGGGAAATAAAAAAAATCCGTTTTAAAAGATTTTATTACGGATAAAGAAAATTGTAATTTGTGCTACGAACTTGTCTCTTACTAAATGATTTGACCCATCTATACTATTGAATTTCGTTTGGTTTTTTCTTGGACTCTTAGTATCAGAAAACTGAAATAGTCGTAATTGCTTACTTCTACCTTACATTACTGACCTATCAAACCGGTGTTTTTCCGGAGTCCTTGTCCTGTATCTCTACAGAAATGGCTGTCTCGTCTTAGGGATCGCTTCGAGCTTAGATGCTTTCAGCTCTTATCAATTACGGCGTAGCTACCCAGCAGTGCCTTGTCAGACAACTGGTACACCAGAGACCGCGACGCACCGTTCCTCTCGTA
>JBBABY010000011.1:0-40949 GCA_041657425.1 archaeon | reverse complement strand
CCACATGAAGCTGGAATCCCCAGTAATCGCGTGTCACTATCGCGCGGTGAATATGTCCCTGCGCCTTGCACACACCGCCCATCAAGCCAGTTGAGTAGAGTGTGGATGAACTCTAGCCTATTACAGGTTATAGTAATTCTACATTTTGCGAGACGGACTAAGTTGTAACAAGGTGTCCGTAGGGGAACCTGCGGACGGATCACCTCCTATTTAAAATTTAATTACGAAAGTGATTGATTTGAAAATACAGATTATTAAACAGAATTACATTTCTTCTAACGCCCCACAAAATAAGAATAAAATCTTATTTTAATTAATCGTTAATTTAGTCTTTCTATCAGACCATCTTTTTTTAAACATAATGGTAATTCATTTTAATTATTATGGATAAACTTAAATCAATCTCTCCAATCATTGCTACAGTTCTTTTAATTATAGTTACTGTTATAATTGTTACAATTATTCTTTCTTTTGGTAAAGGATTTACAACTACTTCTTTAGATAAAACAAAAGCAATTAAAGAATTAACGGTTTCAGATGCAGGAGTATTTGTTTATCCGAAATCTTTTAGTGATGGAGTTCTTCAAATAAACTATCAACCACCAAATAACATTCAAGAACCAATAATAATTACTAGTTATAAAATACTGGAAGTTTCAGACATGGAACCAGTCACGTTATCAACTCCATTTACTTTGACAAACAATAGCACAAATATACTTTCACTTGATTGCCTTTATGAGTACAGTGTAGAAAATCCAGAAATGACAATTGAATTAATTACTTCAGATAATACATACATCACAGTAAAACAGAGAGATATAGGGATGGTTTGTAGTTCTGGCGGAACAGGAACGGAAATAGATCCAATAATTATTTGTAATGCAGAAGATCTTAATAATGTGAGAAATCATCTTGATTATAATTATTCCTTAGAAAAAGATGTTGATCTTAAGTGTTTCTCTAGACTTGATGTTAATGGTTGGGAACCGATTGGAAATACAACAGATAAATTTAGGGGTTTATTTAACGGAAATAATTATACAATAAGCAATCTATATATTAACAGACCAGAAACTAATTATATCGGATTATTTGGAATGACAGATACGGAAATTAATGTAAATGATTCGCAACCTACAAAAATACATATGCAAAATATTTTTTTAAAAGATGTAAATGTAATTGGAAAATATTATGTAGGGGGATTATTAGGGCGCACCTACTATACAGACAATTTCGAGGTTTATAATTGGCCATTTAATTTTTTTAATTGTAATGTAACTGGGAATGTTTATGGATTAGCAAATGTTGGAGGGTTAATAGGAGAGAATTATCTTTCTGATAATTATAAGATGTATGGAGGCAAAATACAAAATAGTAATTTTAATGGAACGGCTTCTGCAACCGCTACTTGGTCTGCTGTTGGTGGACTAGTAGGTAGAAATGCAGGATATTTATTAAATAATTATTCTACAGGAAATGTTACTGGGATAAATAGAGTTGGTGGTCTAATTGGAGATCATGGTTCAAATCTAATAGAAAAATGTTACTCTAATTCTTCTGTTTCTGGAACAAATAATGTAGGTGGATTAGTAGGAGAACAAAATATGGATAGTTATGATTTGAGCAAAGGACGTATTTATAATTGTTATTCATTAGGTTCCGTTTCTGGAACAAATAATGTAGGTGGATTAATTGGATTAAATCAAGTATCAACTGTGTCTTATAGTTATTCTACAGGTAGTGTTTCTGGTACCACAAATGTCGGTGGACTAGTAGGAATTAATGGATTAGATGAATCTTATGAAGAATTAGGGACAACTACAAATTCATATTACGACACAACAATTTCTGGTCAATCAGATAATGACGGAAGAGGTGTTCCAAAAACAACCACCGAAATGAAAACACAAAGTACATTTACAGGTTGGAATTTTTCAACTATCTGGAATATTGATCCAAGTATTAATTCAGGCTATCCTTATTTAAGATAGTTAATTAATAAAATACATTATTTCTTGGACAAGATGCAAATATTAGTATTTATATTTATTTCTTTAGTTAAATATATTATTCAAATAATCTTATATTCAATTAGAGGGCTCCTGGCTCAATGGTAGAGTATCTCCTTCGCATGGAGAAGGTTGCGAGTTCGAATCTCGCGGAGTCCAGATTTAAACTTATTAGATGTATTTATATTTATTTCTTTAATTAATTATATTAGTTTAAGGGCTTCTGGCTCAACGGTAGAGTACTTCCTTAGCATGGAAGGGGTTGCGAGTTCGAATCTCGCGGAGTCCATGAATCTTTTTCTTCAGAAGAAAAGTATTTCATTCCAAAAGAACACTATTTCTTTAAAACCTTAGCGAAAAAGAAAATGCTTTAAAAAATAGATTTATTTATATTTGTTTCTTTGATTATATATATAGTAATCAAGCAATTTAGACAGTTTCTTTTAAAGGGCTTCTGGCTCAACGGTAGAGTACTTCCCTTGCACGGAAGGGGTTGCGAGTTCGAATCTCGCGGAGTCCACTTTTAAAAAAACAAGCTTCTATTTTTAGATAACTTTATAAATTATTTATTTCTATATTCTATTGTGATAATTAATGCCAATAGTAAAACCAATTAAACCAAAATTAAGACCAGCAAAAAGAATTGCTCCAAAAACTTTAGAGAATATGAAAAAGAAGAAAGATTATAAGGAATTAAAAGAAATATTAGATCAATTACAAAAACCAACCCTTAAACAACAAGATGAAATTGATAAATTTCATAAAAAGATTTCAACAATAACTCCTAAATTAAGCAGAATTATAATTGATAAAAAAATAAAATAAAAAATGTGAAAAAAATATGATGGATTTTAAAAAAGCAATTTCGTTTGCATATGAAAATGTAAAATGGTATTATTTAGTATTTATACTTGCATTAGCAAGTCTTTCAATGATAAGTGATGTAATGACTTTGATTTCTTTAACATTAGTTCTGATATTTGGGATTGGAATTATAGGAACCAAATTAGCAGGAAAATTAAAGACTGTAAAACAATCAATTGTGCCTGTTCTTAAGAATACTGGAATGTATACAATTGTTTCAATTATCTTTGTAGTTGCTCAGTATATCTTACTAATAATTGGAATGATTCCTTTTATTATTATAGCATCTCAATTAGATCTAGGATCATTAACTGACGCAGGGAACTTTGAAGCATTACTTTATAGTACGCCTGGATGGTTAATATTAGTCTCAATTTTAGTGTTTATTATATTCTTAGTAGCAGTATTACTATTAGAAATAATAAAGACTTTCGGAATGGTAAGATATTTCAAAACAGGAAAGTTTCAAGATATCTTTAAAGTTGGAAAATACTTCAAAGCAATATTTACTAAAGATTATTTCATATTATTGACATTTGTAATAGGTAATACACTTATTGGAATAATTATCTTAGCAATAATTACATTTATTTTAACTACAATCTCAGAGACTGTAGGTATACTTATCTCAGGAATGTTAATTATCTTGTTTACTTACATTGTAACAGGAACAAGCTATTCTTTAGTAAATGATTACTTAATGGATAAAAAGTAAAGCTTTTTATTCTCTTTTTCTCTTTTAATATATATAGTAGTTGGTGTTTTGGTAGTTGAGAACTTCCGAGTTTTCAAAAAGGAAAGTCCACTCACTAGGTTAAAATTATTTTCTGAGTAGAAAGGAACACGGTTCCTAGTCATTCAACAGATGATGTGTAAAACTGATGGACTTGGGAAAGAGGCTGAAAAATGCAGAAGATAATTCTAGTGCAAGAAGTTTACTTCGCTTAGATAAATTACCAAATTAGTACAGAAAGTGGCTTATAGCCAACTACTATTTAATATTTAATTTCTTTAGTATTTCTTTTCCTTTATTTACTCCATGATAGTATAAATCAACCATTTCTTTTTTATTTCTTGTAACCTTTCTAACATTACAATTTGGATGAACTACAATGACATTAGAATATTTTTTTATTGTCTCAATTGAGGGGGTATCAAAGAAATGAAATAAATGATGCACCATATACCAAAATCCAAAGTACATGGATTTGGCATAAAGATCAACTATATCAAAAATAGAATCTTTCATCTTATTTATAAAAATTCTGTTTTCATTAATGATCCATATGATTTTTTTATCTTTGTTTTCTTTAACAATTTTTAAGAAACAATCACTAGGTATTGTTCCTCCATCGAAAATATCGTTAGATTTAGTATTCAAATAAATATACGGAGCAAGATAAGAAGATAAATTAATTACTTCTAATGTGTCCTTTTTACCATTTAAATATTTTAGTTTCATAGTCTTTTTATCAAAAACAGCAACATAGAAATTAATAGGACTATTTTTAATTTTTTGATAATCTAATTTTCTTTTCGTTTTTTCAATCTCTCTTAACACATCTAAATCCATTAAATGTAAATTTCTTCTTAAAAATAATAATTTCCAAAAATTAGAAATCAATTCTTTAATATCCATATTGATAAACTTACTTCTTTTAGAAATAAGTTCTTTAGTATAAATTTCTGAACCTTCAGTTGCATTTCTAGATAAGAAGAATGCTGCGTTATGTGCCCCTGCAGAAACCGAATAAATACTATGTACTCTAGAATGCATTGAGTCTTTATTGAGAGTTTTAAGAACGCCTGCTCCAAAAACTCCGCTCATTGCTCCGCCTTCAACAATAAGTATTATATCTCTTGTAACCATATTATTCAATAATTAGTATTATTAATAGTATAATGTGATTACAATAAGATTTATATTTGCTTTCTTTATTTTATTTTAAATTTCTTTAGAATTTTTTTCCCTCTTGAAATCCCATTTTTAAATAGTCCAAGGATTCTTTTTTTATCTCTTGTAATTTTTCTAACATCCTGATCTGGATATATTAATGTTACATTTGAATAAGTGTGTATTGTTTCAATTGATGATTCATCAAAAAAATGAATTAAATGATATACTAGATATCTAAATCCAAAATACATAGACTTTGCATACATATCAATAACGCGAAAAGGAATATCTTTTATCTGATGCTTATTTGTTCTTCTCTCGTTCATTATCCAGATTATTCTTTTATCTTTGTGCTCTTCCATTATATCTAAGAAAACTGCATTAGGAACGGTTTTACCATCATATACGTGTTTTGTTTTTGTTTCTAGGAATATATAGGGGGCAAGATAAGAAGAAAGATTAATTACTTCAATGGTGTCTTTCTTTCCATCTATGTATTTAGTCATCATGTTTTCATGATCAAAAACTGCAACAAAAAATTTTATTTTACTTTTTTTTATCTTATGGAAATCTAACTTTCTTTTTGTTTTCTCAATTGCTCTTAATACATCCAAATCTAATAAATGTAAATTTTCTCTTTTAAACAACAATTTCCAGAAACTTTTCCATAATCCAAAAATACCTAACTTAAAGAATTTGTTTCTTTTATACATTAGTTCTTTAGTATATATTCCTGATGCAACAATTGGTTTTTCAGATAAAAAGTATGCTCCAAGGTGGGCTCCTGCAGAAACAGTATATATACTATGAACTCTGGAATGAATTTTTGCTGAATTAAATGCACTTAGAACCCCTGCCCCAAAGATTCCGCTTATTGCTCCGCCCTCAATAATTAGTATAATATTTCTAGTTATATCTTTACATCCTGTTATATGTATTACAACCTCAATCTTTATATTAGGTTTTATTATATATATTTCATATTATGCCACTCAAACTAATTAATCTAGGTTTTAAACGGTCAAAGACCAGAATAATACGTAAAATGACCACATCTGACAAAGGCAAAATAGCTATAACTGTTGATCCAAAAAATCCAAAAAACAGATTTTATACTAAAGTTGAAAAAAATCAATTTAATTTACCTTCTAGAATTACACATTTAACTCCAGAAGCGAGAAGAATATTAAAAGAAAATCCAGAACTTATAGAATTTGTACAAAAAGAGTTTTTAAAGAAAAATACAACAATTAATGCTAAACTAGAAACAAAAACCGGGTTATTTAGATTACAAGAAAAAAGAATGAATGGAAGCACACATAATAAAATTTGCGAGTTATTATTTAAAGATAAAAAAACAGGAAAAATAAAAAAATATTTCGTAAAAGAATATTTATCTTTATCCACAGTTGGAAATGCAGAAGCAGAGTTTTTAGCAGTTAAAGAAATGGAAAGATTAGGATTTAATATTATTAAACCACAATTTGCAATAACAAAAATTAAACATGGAACTCCTAATATAGTAGTTTATGATTATACTAATTTAGAAACATATCATGATGCGTTTATAAACGGAAAAATAAAAATTGCAGAAATGCTAGAAATTGAAGATGTTTTTAAAAAATTACCGAAATCTCTGGAATTAAAAGAATTAGAAGATTATTATAGATACCATTATAGATTTGAACCAAATAATAATGTTTTTGTTAAGAGATTACCTAATGGAAAATTAAAATTATATTTTACAGATTTATACTGGGAAGAAAAAGCATATAAACGAAAAAAAGAAGAATATTTATGACTGGAATATTAATTACAATTGTTGGACCAATGTTTTCTGGTAAAACAACAGAATTACTTAGACTAATGGATAGAGAATTGATTGCTAAAAGAAACTCAATTCTCTTTAAACCACAAATAGACAATAGATATTCAGAAGAAGATGTACTTAATCACAACGGCGTTGGAAGAAAAGCAATTATTGCAAATAATTCACACGATATCTGGGACAAAACAATTGAACTTAATAAACAAAAAGCAATTGAAAATATATTTATTGATGAAATCCAGTTTTTTGATTCAAACATCACAGAAGTAATAAATAAAATTAATAACTTAGGAATAGATGTTTATACTTGTGGATTAAACCAAACATTCAAAGGAGAACCATTTCCTTTCAAAGATGGAAAGAAAGACATAGGGTATCTAATGGCAATAAGTGATCAAATAATTTCCCTTGATGCAATATGTAATATGTGTGGAGAAAAAGCTACAAAGACTTATAGAACAGGAACAGACACAGCAACAGTGGTTGTTGGTGGACAAGACAAATACCAAGCAAGATGTAAAAACTGTTTTAAATTGTGAAAGATTTATGTTTAAAAAAATAAAACAATGGTTTAATAAATCAAAAACAAAACCCATTCCAATTGTTTCATATAAAGATGAACAAAATAAAAAGACTGTTGATATTAAAACTCGTCAATCAGGAAATTTAGAATTAAAAAGAGTTAGCTATAAAGAAAATGGAGATCATTATTTTATTATAAAAAAGAATAATACAGTTCTATCTTTATCCATAGAAGCACGTACCTTACTTAAGAGATATCCAGAAATATTTAAAATAGTAAATGGATTATTATTTAATAAAAGTATTGAAAATATAGAAACTTCTAAACTTAAATTTAATATATCTAAGTTAAATTTACCTTCTAATTCCAGTAGAAATAATGTGGGTGTATATAAATTAACATTTTTAGATAAAGAAACAAATTTAAGAAAAGAATATTTTATTAAATTAGGTAAAAAATATGATTCTGGGAATTATCCAAGCTATAATGAATTTGAAAGTCAAAAAATATTAGAAGCCGCAGGTTTTAATATAATTAAACCTCATTTTGCAATATGGGGAGAAAATGTAACTAATCCAAAATATAAATTTAATAATATAATTGTATATGATTTTACAAATCTTACTAATTATGAATATGCATTAGATAATAAATTATTATCAAAAGAAGAAATAAACGCAATAAATAAAAAAAGATCTAAAGCAAACGAATTTGCTCAAAATAACCTAGGAATTACAGATATTTCTACAAAAGGCAACATATTTTATGAAAGATTGCCTTCTGGAGAGATAAAAATTTATTTTACAGATAGTGCAAAAATTTGGAATGGAAAGATTTAAATAGAATTTAGACATTATTTATTTAATTTAATAAAAATAAAAGGAGAGAAGAATTATGGCAGAAGAATCAATACAATTTATAGCAAATTTTGATAAATTTGTTTCTATAAAAAAATTAACAATAGACAAAGATGTTTTACCAACACACGTTATAGAATTTCTAGCAAGTGTTGAGTTCTCTACATCTCAAAAGATTAAAGATTACTTAGGCAAAATTTGTGATATTAAAAAATTTGAAGAAAAGACAAAGTCACTCATGGCACTTGAAATTGGGAAATTTATAGAAGAAGTTAATTCCAATGGAACAAAGAAGATAATCAAAGATTTCCTTCCAAGCGATATGGACAAGAAAGAAATAAAAGATGCATATACTGAACTTTTCAAAGTTTACTTAATTGAAAAATATGCAATAGAGAAAGGAGTTTCATTTGCAGCACACCACATAGTCTTTCCAGCAAACAAGAAGTTAATGAAAGTAAAGAAGTAAATTATGTCTTTGATTGAAGATTTTAGATTTAAATGGGACTTATCCCTTTTCTCTCTTATTGTTACAAATCTAATTGTTATTGTTTTTGCAATTATTCAAAACTGGAATATTGGAGTAATGATTTTACTATACGTTATACAAAGTTTTATCATAGGATTTTTTCATTTTCTCAAAATATTAAATAAACAAAGAATAGATTTATCCACTTTCTCTCATTTTAATAGTTTATCTTTATCATCTATAAAAGCAGCAAAGAACATTTTAGCAATAGTTTATTGGGGCTTTTATAATTCTACATTATTCTTTTTCTTATTGCTGGCAACAATATTATCAATAACTCCATCACTTGTTTGTTCAAAAACAGCAATTGCACAAGCCACAATAACGAGCGCGATTTGTGGTCAAACAATAATAACACCAATTGGCTGGATATTTTTTGGAATTTCAGTATTGATATTTTTTATTAATCATTTAATCTCATTTATTACTAATTTTAAAACAGATATACAAAGACCAGAAACAATTGGAAGATTAATTTTTATGCCATATCTTAGATTTATCCCAGCAATGATTGTTTTAACTATTGGAGGATTATATTTTCGTACCCAGATATTGCTATTTTTAATATTAAAAACAATAGTTGATGTATATACTCATAATTATATACATAAAATAAACAATAATGATGATTTAAATGAAGAAAAATCACAAAAAATTATAAACTTGTCTGGAGTTAAATCTGTATCTATTATTGGAGCATTATTCATTATCTTTATTCTTACACAATTTCTGGGTTTTATAGCTTTACTTTTACTTCCTATAATCATTGTTGCATTATTACCTAAAAAAAATAAATTGCCCGATAAAGATCAAAATGATAATCAGGCACAACTGTCTCATTATGATCCAGAAATAATTAAAAAATCTATATCATTAGTTGTATATAGTATAGTGATATTTATAATTATTGTAATTATTGCTTTTATGGTGTTTATTTTTTTTATAAAGATGTGATTTTATTTAAATAATAAAAAGTAGCTATTTATATAATTTTTCTTTCTTAAATATTATATACTAAGTAGTATAATCCCTCCTTAGCATAGCGGTTAGTGCGACCGGCTGTAGACTTTAGTAACACACTATTTTTGTTATTTTCGAATAACAAAAAAAGGCAGTGACCGGTAGATCCCCAGTCCAAATCTGGGAGGAGGGAATCCAACTTCTATTTCTATATACTTACTTTTTTAAATATATTGAACTATACTTTTGTATAAATAAAATTAAATGGAGATGATTTGAAAATGGCAGGCGTAGCAAAAAGACCAGCAAAAATGTCACCAGTGTTTAGAATACCAAAAGATAAAAAAGCTGTTGTAGCTAAAGAATTATTTGAATTAAAGAAAGTGAATGGGCAATGGTTTCCCAAGAAAGTAGGAGCAGAAAAAATCATATTAAAAACTATATTTGAAAGTATTAATGAATTAGAATTACCAAAGGTAAAAAAATCGTGGACTAAAGAAACAGTAGGTTCTATTATTGAAGATTCTATACATCAATCGCGTCAGATTGTGAGAGATATTTTAGACCAAACCTCTAAACATACAGGCATACAAAATATAGAAACCTATAATGAGGTTTTCTTAAAAGATATTTATTATCATCATTTAAAAGTTCGTGGCATTACTCCATCTGTTTTAAAACAAAAAGGTTTTACTCTTGATGAAATTAAAAAAATAAAAACAGGAGATTACTTTTTTAGGAAATAATTTTTATTAAGCATTAAAGAAGTTGGTAAGAATGAAACTAAAGTATCTAACAACGAACAACAAACTCGCTTCCCCCCAACCAAATCTAGGAGAAGAGAATCTTTTTTATTTTTTATAAACTCTATTTATTACTTCTAATTTTTCTTCATAATTAATTGATGTTTTATAAAAGTACCAAAACGTACTCATAAAAAAATTTATCCAGGCTTCATCAGAAATATCATACATAATAGTAATATCTTTTTCAAGTTCATGAAGCTTATAATTCTTCTCTTCTTTACTTTCTTTAAAAATGGCGTGACCGCAATCAAACACTATGCCTCTAAGTGGTTGAAGTTGATGTCTAAGTTCAATAGATGCGGGATATCTTTGTAATAATGGCATAAGCAAATTGATATTCTTTACAGTGTCTATATCTATTCTTGCAATTATCTTTATCTTTAATCCTGTTTTTAATTTAGATTCTAGTTTATCGATAAATACTTCATTTTTATACTTCATTTTTAAAAAAGAGAGATTGCCTGAAAAAAGATATATAAAATTAGATTTTTCTAAATATTCAAAAACTAATTTAGGATCTAAATCTTCACAGTTCTTTAAAGTATATCCATTAGATCTGTCTTTTGGAATGTATTGGAATACCTCCATAAAATTGAATTCTAATTTTGAGTTAGCTACTTTAATTTTAGTAAATAAATTTTCTTCAATATCTGTTGAGGATATCTTATTAGTGGAGTACACTAGTTTAATAGTGTTATAACCCACCTTTATATGCTTAATATCTATAAGGCCAGTGTTTTTTTTAAGCTCTTCAATGTATTTTTCAGTAGTTATCCAACTAATTACTAGTTCCTTAGACAATTCCTGTATCGTCCTTGGCTCTTTACCTACAATCTTTAAAATTTCATTTACTTTCTCTTGTGATATCATACAAATATACTAGTTACAAAATATTTAAATACTATTACTTTTATTAAACATAGGTTATACTAAAGTAAAACCATATATTATTAGGTTTAAAACCTTAACTAATTCTATAATAGTCAAGAAATTAGGAGGGAGAAATATGGAAAATACATTGTATAACGAAATTGCAAATAAATATGTAGATGCAATAAATGAACCCAGCAGACAAATTAGCAAAAATTATTCTCAAAATCCTAGTTTATTTAATCATATAGGACTTGTTTATAATAAAACCATTTTAGATGTGGGTTGTGGATTTGGGTATTACTCAGAAAAATTATTAGAACTCAATCCACGAAAAATTGTAGGTATTGATTCTTCTATAGAAATGATAAAAATCGCAAAAGAAAGAAATAACCAAATAGATTATAGACTACTTGATGCCACAGAAATGCCAATAATTGACAAATTTGATTTAGTTTTAGCAATCCATGTACTTCATTATGTTAAAACAAAAAGAGAACTATTAAAACTATGTAAAAAAATATATAATAATACTTCTTCAGAAGGAAAATTTATCGCTATGATTATGAATCCAGATTATGATTTTAAAAAACAAGAATATTATCCTAAAAAAGAATATTTAAGCACATTTAATAAATTAGAAGCTCCTAATGAAGAAGAAAATTATAAATTGATTATGACAAGTAAATCTAGTAGAATTGAATTAGATATCACTTATTTCTCTAAAAACACATATAAACAGATATTACAAAGTGCAGGTTTTAGAAAAGTTAATTTTCATAATTTAATAGTAAGTAAAGAAGGAATAAACAAATTTGGATTAGATTTCTGGAAAGAACATTTAGAAAACCCAAAATCTTTATTAATTGAGTGTTTACCATAGATATTAGTTAATTCTATCCCATTTTATAAAGGGTTTGCTTCTTAAATATATATCTAATATATATAACTATTTATAGATAAAAATAATAAACAAAAAAATGAAAAAATATGACAGATTCTATTAAACCAAAATTAACTTTTCAGGATTTAATTACTGATAAAGATATACTTAGAGTAATAACCGAACTTGACTTTAAAGAGCCAACAGCTATTCAAATTAAAGCAATTCCTTTAATTATTGAAGGAAAAAACATAATTGCTCAATCAGCAACAGGAACAGGTAAAACAATTGCGTTCTTAGCTGGGATATTACCCAATATCACTAAGCAAAAGAAAGTACAAGCATTAATTATCGTTCCAACAAGAGAACTTGCTAATCAAGTTTATGAAGAAGTAAAGAAGATGGCAAAATATAAGAACACAGAAGCTTGTGTTGTATTTGGTGGAACATCAATCAATAACCAAGCAAGACAATTAAGGTATGCAGATATGGTTATTGGAACACCAGGAAGAATAATTGATCAAATTGATAGAGGGAACTTAAGATTAGAAGCAATAAAATATTTAATCTTAGATGAAGCAGACAGAATGTGCGACATGGGTTTCTTTGAAGATATTACTAAAATCATTAAACAAACACCAAAAGACAGACAAACAATGCTTTTCTCTGCAACAATCTCTGATGATATTTCAACAATTGAAAAGCAATACATACATAATGCTCAGAGAATTGTAATTGAAAATACAATTGATCCTAAAAATCTATTACAAGAATATTACTTAGTTAAATCAAATATGAAGTTTTCATTATTACTTTATCTTGTTAAACAACATTGTAAGAAAGCAATAGTGTTCTGTAACACAAGAAGCGAAGTTGATGTGCTTTTTAATAACCTTAAAGAAAACAGAATTGAATGTTTTAAACTACATGGTGGATTAGAACAAAATAAAAGAACAGGAACTATTGAAAGATACCATCAAAATAAAGAAGGAGTATTAATTTCAACAGATGTTTCTGCAAGAGGAATACATATTGATAATTTAGAGTATATCTATAACTATGATTTACCTAAAGATCCAACACAATACATTCATAGAATTGGAAGAACCGCTAGAGCAGGAAAAAAAGGAAAAGCAATTGCAATAATTACTTCAAAAGAAGAAACAGATTTCTTAAAAATGTGTAGAAGATTTGGTTATAAGGTTGAAAATAAACAACTTCCACCTCTTGTTCCTATGAAATTAAATAGATCTACAGAAGAAACAAGTAGATTAAATGATAGAAACCAAGAAGGCAGAAATGTAAATAGGAATAGATTTGCTGAAAGAAAAGAACATTTCAGTAAGAATGGAAGAGATAGGAAGAAAGAAAATGTTAAGAAAGTAATAAATGGAGAAAAGACTCCTGAAGAAATGCAAAAACAAAGAAGAGATTTCTTCAAGCATAAAGATAAATTACAGCAAAAAAAATACACTAAAAGAAGATAATTATGGTTAAAGCAAAAGAAACAAAAGACCTTAAATCAAAAGTACTTGATGTTGCAGTTTTTGTAATTATTGCAACTCTTGTAATTACTTCTGTTTTTAACTTTAACAAAATTTTTATGACAGAACCAGATTATGATGTTTGTAATGTGGGATATAATGGAAAGACAATTCCTATTGTGACACCAGTTACACAAGACTGTAACTATTCACAAACAGAAATAAATGTTTGTTCAAGTCAGGGTGGAAATTTAATTTATAATACAGATTGTACCACTAAGTGTGATTTTTGTTATCAGGCATTAGAAACACAAAGACAAGCTTATGAAAAAAAAGCAAGTTGGTTTAGAATTATATTTTCTTTACTTGTGGCTTTAATTGTTGTTAATATTAATTTTAAAGAAAAACTAATCTATTATGCAATAATAACAGGATCATTAATATCAATGATCGCTGGAACTATCGGAGCATACTCTATATTGAAACAATCATTATTCCCTATAGTAACAACTGTAGAAATATTATTTGTTTTACTAATATATAATATAATCCTAAAGAAAACTAAGCAAAAGAAATAAGCCTTATTTTACTTTACTTCTTATTTCTCTTTTTTTATAATTTGGATTTTTAGTAATCACTATCATTTCATTAGTATCCTGTCTTTTTAAAATATATCTAAAATGAGATTTGTTAAAATTCCTAAATACTTGTTTTATTTCAGATAGGTTTTCTTTATTAGTTTTAAAAATTTTTACAAGAATCGGAGAATTTCCAACCACTCTTTTATTTACTTTTTTAGTATTTTCTAAAGGATACATTATAACAAATTTGGACTTATATTTAGCTCTTTGATCAGCAACTACTCTTGCCATTAATATTGTACCTAAATCTTTCTTTTGATGATTTTCATCTATTGCAAATTCATTAATTTGAAATATATTACTTTTAGTTTTTACGCGATTTTTATTATAAAAATTTTCTATTTCTTGGGTTGTTAAATCTTTGCCGTTTAATTCTTTGTTAACAAATCTTTCAAATTTTAAATCAATATAATGATCAGATAAAGAATATAATTCTCCAGTTATAAACCCTAAAACTGAAGACCCGTCTTTAATTAAATAAATAATAATTTTATTGTTGTTTGTAACGGTTCTATTTTTCCAAAAATCTTTATCATATCCAAATGATCCTATTTTCCGTAATCTTTTAATTAATTCAGGAGTTAAATCATCTATATTCTCCCAAGTAATCTTTTGATATCTTAAATTAGGGAATTCCTTATGTAGTGGAATCATATAGAATAGGATTAAAGAAAACTTTTTAAACTATTTGAATTAAATCTTAATAACTATATTTAAATTCGTGATAAACAATGGTTAAAAAAAAAGAAATAAACAATATTAAAATAATCGATAAGAAGATTATTGAAAAATTAAACATAGATAAAAAAATTATATCTAAACTTAAAAAACATAATGCGAAATTAAAAGAAGAACAAGAAGTAATAAAAAAAGAAGTTTCAGAAAAATTAATCACTTTAATTACTGCAGCCTTTGGACTTGTTGCGGCACTTGCCTGGAATGATACTATAAAAGCAATATTTCAGTCTCTCTTTGGAAAAGCAGAAACTGTTTGGGCAATGATAACTTATTCAGTTTTAGTTACTGTTATTGCCGTATGGGTAACATTAAGGATTACGAAAATGACAAAAAAAGACCAGAAATAGAATTTAATCTTTAATAGGAGAATCCTAATCGTTTTTAAATATTTTTCTTCTATATTTATATTAAAAAATCGATTTTTAAAAAAGAGGTACAAAACATGTTTGATGCATTTAATAGATCTTGGCAAATAACTAAACTTTGCTTTAATATTATGAATAAAGACAAAAGATTGTTTTTATTTCCAATAATTTCTGGAATCTTTTCTATATTGTTTGTTCTAGCAATGGTATTTCCATCAATTATATTACCAAGTTTAACTAGCAATCAAGGATTAGCTGAAGGAATAAATTGGATAATTGTTTTTGGAATATATTTTGGACTTGCATTTATTGCAACTTTCTTTAATGTTGGTGTGGTTTATATTATTAAAAATACACTTGATAACAAAAAAGTAAGTTTTGGAGATGCAATGAAATTTGCATTCTCAAGAATTGGAATAATATTAGCTTGGAGTCTTATCTCTGCAACAGTAGGACTAATTCTAAGAATATTAGATGAAGTTGCAGAAAGAATTGGAGGAATTGGCGAAATTATAATTAAAGTACTTACTTCAATTATTGGAGGAGTATGGAGTATTATGACTTTATTTGTTGTTCCAGTTATGGTATATGAGAAAGTTGGCCCATTTAAAGCAATTTCTAGATCAGTTGAAACTTTAAAGAAAACTTGGGGAGAAACTTTAATTAAGCAAGTTGGAGTTGGATTAATGGCTTTTCTGTTCATATTATTGGGAATAATCGCAACAATACTTGGAATAATATTACTTTCAACATTAGGGACAATTGTCTTATTAGTGTTTATAGTAATAATGGTTATTTACTTTATGGCAATAATTTCTTTCTTTTCTGTAGCAAATAATGTATATAATACTGCATTATATGTGTATGGAAATACAGGAACCGTTCCATTAGGTTTTGATCAAAATATTGTTCAAAATTCATTCTCAGAAAAGAAAGAATAATTTCTTTCTTCTTTTTCTAATTTTTTTAAACAAAAGATATATAAACATAATATATCTATATTTAATAGATAAAATAATATTTTTAATAATTATATTTAATGGAGGAATAATTATGTTTCCAGGATATTGGAGTGAAGGAATAAGAGGAGAAAATTGCTCTGATTGTAAAAGATTCAGAAGAGCTGCTACTAATAAAGCAAAAGGCACTTGCGTTGGTAGAGACGTAGTCGCAAAAGGCGGTTGTGATAATTTTATAAGAAAATAAAGGTGGAAAAAAATGGTAATAAATTATGCGTTAATTGGTTTATCAATTGTTTTTATAGCTTGGGTAATCCAGTTCTTTACAATGAACAAAAGAAGAGAAATATCTACCAGTTTTATTATAACATATATGCTTGGGGTTATTTTTCTTATCTTCGATGGATATAAGGCAGGACAAATTGAAGGAGCAATAATAAACGGATTAGTTGTCTTAGCTACAATCTGCGTATTAATTAAATTTTCTAAGCCACAACATTAAACTTAAGAAAAATATGGACACTAAAAAAACAGAAATAATTCCATCTAGTGTAAAACTAGTTGGTGAAGTTCCAATAGATACAATTAGACCAGAGATATTATCTATAATTAGAGAAAAAGACCCTAAGATTATAGAAGATGGATATATTACTAAAGAAGAATTAAAAAGATATAGAAAAGAATATATAGAAGACATATTACTAAAAGAAAAAGGAGAATTAGACAAATTAGATAAAGATGTTTTAAAGAGTCTTGTAGATCATGAATCAATTGTAAAAAATATTACAAAAGATAAAGAATCAAGATCTGTTGGACAAAAGATGGCAGACAAAGTTGCAGAATTCGGTGGATCTTGGACATTTATTATAATGTTTGGAATTTTCTTAGTTATTTGGATTGTTATTAATAGTGCTGTTTTTTTATTGAAAGCGCCATATGATCCTTACCCTTTTATTTTACTTAATTTAATATTATCATGTATTGCTGCAATTCAAGCACCAATAATTATGATGAGCCAGAACAGAAAAGAACAAAAAGATAGAAAGAGAGCAGAAAATGATTACAAGATAAATCTTAAAGCAGAACTTGAGATTAGAAACTTACATGAAAAAATGGATAATTTAGTACAACACCAATGGCAAAGATTACTTGATATCCAGAGATTACAATTAGATTTAATGGAAGAAAATGAAAAAGAAACATTAAAGAAAACTATTAAAAAAAATAAAAAATGAGGCGGAAAAAAATGGTTGAAAAAAAGAAAAAAAAAATGAAAGCTATAAAAAATAAAACAAAAATTAATAACCCAAAAATAAAATCCAAGATTGCCGAAAAAAATAAAACTCCAGTTATTGAACATAAGAAAAATAATAAAACATATTGGGAATATTATTCTTTAATTATATTTTTAATATTCTGTGTTCTGTTTATATCTGTATTGATTGTATTTGTATTCTCAATATTAGGGTCTAAATATTTATGGGTAGTTATTCCTACAACACTTATATTATGGGGTATCAGTTATTTACTTGCAAAAGCATTCTTAAAGAAATCACAAAAATAAAACTGGTTTTTCTTATGCCTTTAAAACCAAAGTTAAAGAGAACAATACAGAATACTGCAATTATTGGCGTAGCTACAATTTCTGGCTTTGGAACACAAAAGGCAATAGATAATCATTTTAGTAAAAAAGCTATAGATAAAAGTTTTAAAAATTCAGAAGCAACTGTAGATATTGTTTCTAATATTGCTGAAATTAAAGAATTAAATAAAAATACTAATATAGGCAACTTTTATTTTCTAGAAGAAGACAAAATGATTATAGCTGACGAAAAAATAAAAAGAGTAAATCTTGGAGTTGTAAAATTAAGACAAATTAATGATATACTTCCAGAAACTCAAAGAAAAAATATTAATGATATTATACAATTACGAATTAGGAAAATTAATACAGAAATAAAAAACAATCCCAAATTAAGAAAAACTATAGAACAAAGAATTGGAGTTTTAGACTATAAAAGATATCTTTTATCTTTGCCTTTAGATAAATTAAGTACCATTTTTTCTAAAAAAGAAATAGAACAAATAAAAAACGAATTAAGTTATATTCCTAAAGAGAAATTAAAAGAAATTCAATCTAAATTGGCAGATATTAAAGCTTATTCTCTACTTGCAGGAATTATATTAGGTTCTCTTGTTGGTAAAACAATAACAGATGCAAAACAAAAAAAAGAAGATAATTTTCATTTTCAATAAAACTAAATTAAAAGCAATACAAAAATAAAAGGAGATTATAGATTAAACATGTTTTCAAATAGAGGCCTTTTTGAATATCTATCGAAAAAGGAATTTGCAAGAATTAAAAGATTTGCGAAGGGTAAAAAAACTCCATTTCTTATTATTGATCTTAAAAAAATTGAAGAAAAATTTGATGAGTTAATGGGTAATATTCCTTATGCAAAATTATATTATGCAGTTAAAGCTAATCCAGAAGATGACATTATTAAGATGCTTGCAAAAAAAGGATCTAACTTTGATGTTGCCACTGTTTTTGAATTAGATCAGCTATTAAAATTAAAGGTGTCTCCTGATAAGATTTCTTTTGGTAATACCATTAAGAAAGAAGAAGATATAGCTTATGCCTATAAAAAAGGAATAAGAATATTTGCAACAGACTCTATTAGTGATGTTAAAAAGATTGCAAGAGCAGCTCCTGGAGTAAAAGTATTCTTTAGAATAATTATGGAAGGTGGATCAGCTGATTGGCCACTTTCTAAAAAGTTTGGTGCACACCCAGACATGATTTATCATTTAATTTTTGAATCAAAGAAATTAGGATTAATCCCTTACGGAGTATCTTTCCATGTTGGTTCTCAACAAAGAGATATTGGACAATGGGATCAAGCAATTGCACAGTGTAGATATTTGTTTGATGCAGCTAGAGAAGAAGGAATAGAATTAAAATTAATAAATATGGGAGGAGGATTTCCTGCCAATTACATAAGCCCTACACATAATCTAGAAACATATGCTAAAGAAATAACTAGATTCTTAGAGGAAGACTTTGGAGAAAATTTTTCTGAAAATATGGAAATAATAATTGAACCAGGACGTTCAATTGTAGCTGATGCAGGAGTTATTGTTACTGAAGTTGTAATGATTTCTAAGAAGTCATTATCTAATCAGTATGAATGGATGTATTTAGATATTGGTAAATTTGGGGGATTAATTGAAACTCTTGATGAATCTATTAAGTATCCAATATTTACTGAAAACTATAAGAAACCACCAAAGGAAAAAGACTGTAAAGAAATGATAATTGCAGGACCGACTTGTGATTCTATGGATATACTTTATGAAAAACATAAGTATCTAATACCTAAGAGTGTAAGAGAAGGAGACAGACTATATATCCTTTCAACAGGAGCATATACTAAGAGCTATTCTTCTATTTACTTTAATGGATTTCCACCATTACAAGTTTATATCATGAAAAGAAACTACAAGCACACGGAGACAGAAAAGAAATGAGTATAAAAAAATCTAAAAAGATACAGAAAAAATTATTTGAAGATAGTCCCATTAAACTATCTCCTAAAAAAAAGAATTTATATTTATTAATTGCAGTTGTGATTATAATATTAATTATATTGGTGGCTGTTTTAGTAAATAAAGACAAAAATAATTCAACTAATAACGAAATAACTGAAACTGAAAGCCAAATTACTACAACAAATAATGCGGGCACCACAAACAACAATTCAGAAATAATTACAAACAATACCATTAATGCAAGCTCTACACTTGAAGACTTTTATGCAACAAAAAAACCATCATTTATTGTATTTGCAGGAACTTATTGTGGACATTGTAAAATTCTTGTTCCAGAACTTGAAACTGAGATTTGGGATAATTACTCCACTAAAGCAAACATTTGGATAAATGTAATTGATGGAAAAGACGGCAAAGTATTTCCTGTAACTGAAATAGCACAAGGATATAATCCAAATCTTGACTATGATGCCATTATGGGAGATTGTGGATATGTTCCAGCTTATGTTGTTCTTGACAAGACTGGAAAAGAAATACTAAGATCATGTGGTACAGAAAAGACAATTGATGAAGTTAAAGCAGCCTTGGATAGTCAATTAAATTAGAATAGATTTAGTTCAATTCTACAATTTCTTTATTTTAGTAATCTTTTTAAATATGTTTGTTTAATTATTATTTATTTTATAATTATTTAATAGGGTGAATTATATGAATACAATTGATTTAGAAAGAAAAAAATCTATAAGACAACTAGAAGACGCAGGATTTGATTATAAAGAATTAAAAGCACTTAATGAAAGATATTATAGAATTCAATCTATATTAATAAATACGAAATTAAAAGAAAATAAAATTGCATATCTAAATGTTACAAAAGAAATAATGAAAACAATAAGTGCTATTTTTAAAAAAATGGGAACATTACATTCTGTGCATTTACGTTCTGAAGGAAATCAAAAAAACGTTGGTTTCGAATTAATTGGAGAAAAATTTATAGAATTATTGGCCTTAAAAAAGTCTGGTATAAAAATAGAAAATGCAATAAAAGAGGTATATCCTTTAACAGCAGAGCAAATAACAATATCTTATGATCAACTTAATTATGAGCATAAATTAAAAGAATTAGGAATAGATCCTAATGAATTTTATAAAACATTTAAAATAGATGTTTCTAAACTTCAAACAGAAATAAGATTGTATTATTTATCTAAAAATAAAAAAGACGCGATATTAGAATTAAAAAAATTAAATGAGAGAATTAAAAAAATTAAAAATTCAAATATTAAAACTAATCGTCCTAAACCTTTTAGATCTATATCAAAAGCGAAGTAATTTCTTTGCTTTCATATTTAATATTTACATCATTTATTGGACAGAAGTATAAACCCTACTGAAGATTGTGGCGTTTTAAAAAAATTAAAAAAAAGAAAATAAGTTAATTAAAACTTATTCTTTGTAAACTGGTTTCTTAGAAATTGTTTTTAATGTTTGTTCTCTTGGTCTGCTTAGTCTTGCTTGTCTTTCTTTAAGCATATCTTTAGTTTCTTGTAATTTTGCTTTTTCAAAGAAATCTGCACTTTTATAAACTTCTTCAAATCTCTCTCTTTTATTTATTTTCTTTTCAAGTTCTTCTTGACATTTTGGACAATATATTCCAAAATTGCCAATTATTCTTCCACAAGTTATACATTTTTGCGTCATAATTATTCCCTTTTTTTCTTTTCCCCTTTTAATTTAATTAAATAATGTAATAAATATGTTATCTAATATATTTAAATACCTTACTTTTTTTGTTATCTACTGCTCCCCTTCTTCTTTTAACAATGGAAAGAGAATTACTTCTCTAATGTTTGCACTGTTTGTAAAGACCATGACAAGTCTGTCGATTCCAAGACCAAGGCCATAAGCTGGAGGCATTCCGTACTTCAAGGATTCAATAAAGTCTGTGTCTATTGGATGATTCTCTCCTTTTCCTCTTCCTTGATCTGCTTGGTCAAACATTAACTTTTCTTGAAGTATTGGATCATTTAATTCACTGTAAATATTTCCTGCTTCTGTTCCATTAACATATGGCTCGTCTCTTTCAATCAATTCTTTGTTATCTCTATGAAGTTTACAAAGAGGTGTTGTTTCTTTTGGATGGTCAATTATATGAACTGGACCTAAAAGATGTTCTTCGCAATAGTGTTCGAATAACTCTGATATTGCAAGACCTCTCTTGAAAGTCTCAATTTCAAGTTTATTTTCCCTTAGAAGATTCTTTAAGTCATCATCACTTAACTTTTCGATGTCAACGCCGCCAATCTCCTTAAGAGCACCAATCATTGTTAATTTCTTCCATGGTCTCTTGAAATCAAAGGTTTTTTCTTGATAAGTGATTACTGTTGTTCCATAAAGCTTCAAAGCAACAGTTTCATAAATTTCTTCAATTAAATCCATTGCTGAGTTATAATCTTTATAACATTCATAACATTCAAGCATTGTAAACTCTGGATTATGAGTTTTATCTATACCTTCGTTTCTAAAGTTCTTACAGATGGTATATACCTTGTCAAAACCACTTACAAGTAGTCTTTTTAAATACAATTCTGGAGAAATAGAAAGATATAGCTTTCTCTTCCACACAAAGCTCTCAGTTATGAAAGGTCTAGCATTTGCTCCACCGTAAAGTGGTTGCATTAATGGAGTTTCTACTTCTAAAAATCCTTTATCGTCTAGTATTTTTCTAATAATCTGAATAATCTTTGCTCTTTTCATGAAGATTTCCCTTGATTCAGGACTAGTCATTAAATCAAGATATCTTTGTCTATATTTGATTTCATCATCTTGGATACCGTGAAATTTCTCAGGCATTGGAAGGAAGGACTTTGATAAGAAAGTAATCTTCTCTGCATCAATTGAAAGCTCTCCTCTTTTTGTTTTAAAGACCTTTCCAGTAATCCCGACAATGTCTCCATTGTCTAGTTTATTAAATAAAGCAAACTGCTCTTTAGAAATTGATTCCTCTTTAACAACAATTTGCATTTTACCATAAGTATCATGTAGGTCAATAAAGGCAATCTTACCAAGAGACCTTAAAGAAAGAATTCTTCCAGCAACATTTGCAGTTTCTTCTGTGTATTTATCTGTCTCTAAATCTTTATATTTTTCCTTAATATCCTTAGAAATATGTGTTCTGTTGTAAGTATATGGATATGGATCTATTCCATTTTCACTTAGATAATTAAAATTATTCTTTCTACTTTCTTGATATTCTTCTAGTCTTCCCATAGTTAATCACGTTAATATAAATATATAAAAAGAAAAATAAATATAAATGGATTCATTTCTTTCTTCTTGGTTTAGAAGAATAGATTAACATAAATCCACTTATAATCATTGAAATATACAAGAATAACCATAGAGTATTCTCAGGAGCTAATGGAACATTAAATCCACTACCGCTCTTTCCTGAACCACCTGAACCAATATTGAATACATTTGTTCTGGTGTACCAGTTACTGTTCCATTTGGATTAACTGCAAAGGTTACTCCGTCTTTAAATTTGTCATTTAAAGGAATTAAATTTCCGTTAGTTGTATACCAATTACCAGTCTCTGGATCAAACCAGAAAGAACCATTCTTTCCTTGAGCTGAAGTTAATGTTTCTTTATCTCCATTATATGTTAATTTTGGAACCCCATCTTCTGCAGTAAATTCTAAATTGTGTGTTGAACCATCTGCTGTCTTAACAGATATACCATTTGGGGTTTTTTCAAAAGAAAGTATTTCACTATCAGTTACTACTCCTGTTTCTTTATCAATTATCTTTAATCTTTGCTTACACTCTGGTGGATCACTTATGTAAAAGATAAATGTTTTAGTTGGAGTATCAAACATTTGAAATGGGCCAACTTTTTCTAAAGCTTTATTTAATTTATCAGTATTTGCTTTTGCTTGATCATTATCTTTAACTGGAGTGGTTGAAAATTGGATTCCTAATTCTTCTTTATCACAACCATTTGTTGCTTGTTCTTTTGTAATTTCAGTTTTTAATTTTGCAATATCATTTCCATGAGTGATTGTTGTATTTTCTACCCAAAGTATATATGCTTGTTTATCTTCATAATAAACTAATTGTCCTTTTTCAAATTGAATTGCAACATTTTGACCAATTGTTTTATCACTACCATCAATTGGACCAATCTTTGTAAATCTATTTCCTAATATTGTTGCTTTTGAATTATTACCACTTGTTAATTCTCTTGGTAACCCCGCACCTTGAGCAAGTATTCCATCTCCGCTAAATGTAGTGGTATATGCTCCTGAAGGGTGAATTACATTAGCAAGTTTTACTGCACCTAAATATTCAGTTAAATTACTTGCACTTGAAGACATGGTAAGACCAGTCTGCGCTTCATAGCCCGCTCTTAAACAATCAAAGAACTCTGCGTTTTTAACACTTAAATTCCCATAAGCATCAATTTCAAATAATGGTAAAGTATCATTTGGTGTTGGAATATAACTTAGACTATGTGGTATAACTTTAGCAGGAATTGCAAAATTATCTCCCATTAATCTTACGAAATCTTTATTGTTTCCGCCAATAATTGTTCTTGTGCCGTTTGCATCAGTTACTGTTAATTCTCCTTTTTCTTTGTCGATTCTAACATTCATATCATTTCCATTTGAATCTTGGCCCATTAATACTTCAACGCCCTTGTCATTGTAACCACTTGCTCTACAAGTTGCTCTTGGCCCTATTTCAAAAAAGAATAATTGACCTTCTACTGAAGCTGCTGTTGCTCCTGCAGTTGTATAGGTTGATTGAACGATTGGATCCTCTTGAAGTTTTTCTTCAGCAAACTTTTGAACTTGCTCTGAACCAAACTTCACTCCTTTTTCAAGATCTGTTCCAGAAGTTATTTTTGAAACTGCAGTTTCTACTTGTTTTGTTCCCTCTATTATTGCTTCGCCAACTTTATTTTTTGAATCTTTTGCGATTCTATCAGTTTCTTCTGCTGAAACAAAAAAGTGAGAATATAATCCCTCTTCATCATCAACACATCCTTTTAATTCAGGCATTATTAAAAATTGTTGAGGCAAATCACTAAATATTGCTGGACCTAAAAATGAACTAAAATATCCAGATCCAGGAAATAAAACATAAGCAAAATGTTGTTCTAATGATAACACTGCCGCTAATCTATAATTTCTAAATGATTTTGGTAACAATCTCCCTATTGGAAGGCCCATTAATGCAAGTTCAGTTACTTTTTGAGAACAAGTATTTCCTTGCTCTTGGGCATCTAATAAATCAATTGCTTTTTCTGTTGTTTCAGTTGCTACTGTTCCATCATAATCTGTATGATGTGAAAACGATATTAATGTTTGTCCTAGATTCTTTAAATTTTTATCAGAAGTATTTTCTAATAAATAATTTGTAGTTTTTATATTTGCATTTTGTGGAATTACACTATCGATTTTAATTTGATTATAATTTATTGCGGGTTGTATTGATGTACTTGAATTAAGGTTCTTTGGAGCATTTACATCTGTTGAACTATTTACATCTGTCGGAGCATTAGAGTCTATCATTTGTAATTCCATAGCCATTGACGCATTTTTAGTATTTTTTTCTAAATAATCAGAAGCTATTGAAAAATTACATGATTGATTACAACCAGAATTAATATTATTTGTAATTAAAACAATATCATCAACTTTTGATCTTTTTATTTGACCTTGAGTTATATTATTCATTGTACTTTTAAGAGATTGTGCCCAATCTGCTTCTATTGAACCAATTATTTTTTGAGGTGCCCAATTAGCCCACATTAGTCCAGAATTTAAAAATGCCATAAATAGATCTCCTTGATCAGAACCATCATTTGCAAAGAAATCAACATATGCATCATCATAAATTTTTGCATTTTCTTTATGTTTTATTTGCAAAGCAGAATATGTTTCAGGTAATTGGTACATAGAATATTCAGTTAGCCCAAGAGTTTCTCCAAATATTGTATTCCCCATTGTTTTAAATTGCCAATATCCAAAATTAATTCCAAAAGCAAGTGGATTTCTTGTAAAAAATCTTTGATAAGCCGCACCATTATATATTTTAGATTGCTGAGAAATAAAATCTCTTCCTCTTCCTGTAACCCATTCTTTATTTGCTAGAGCAGTATTAACTTCATCAAAACGTCCAGTAGTACCTGATAATTTACCAGGAGTGGTGTCCATTAATGAAGCCATTGTTTCTAATGGATCTGTATCTAATGCTCCGGCAGCATATGGACTTCCTAAAGGATTTGTAATTGGATGTATTGTTGAAGGATCAATAGGAAGCGCATTATCTACAAAATCGGGTTTTACATTTGTATAAACTGTTGTATTTCCGGTCCCTCCAAAAGAAGTGATTTTTGCTTTCAAGGTATCATTTAATTGATACCCTTTAATTTCTTTTATTGTTGATCCATCTAAATAGGAAATTACTGCATTAGGATTTTCTTTTGCAATTGCCTTTAAATCATCGAAATTTGCGGGATATCCTGGTATTGATCTATCAACATTTTCAATAACTGTTTTTAATCTTTTTCTTGTAACTTCAGTTCCATCTGCGAGAATTATCTTATAATCAATTGTTTGAACATCGCCCATATCTTTCATTACATATCCATATTTACTATCAGTCTTATATCTAAAACCATTAAATTCAGTACCCAGTTTTTCTTTGTCTAATAACTCTCCGAAGGAATGTCCGTCTTTTGATTTATATGTTTTTAAATCCAAAGTGGTTTTAGTTATAGTGGGAGGTGTGCCTGGTACACCTGTACTACTGACTTCCGCAATTGGTAATTTTCTGTCAGCAACTATTGCAGATTTATCAAATCCATCTTGCCAACTATATGATGAAAATCCCATATCTTTATGTGCTTGAGATAATGTTGAAGCAGTATATGCTGCATCTTCATAAGCATCAAGTTGTGTTTTTGTTAATTTTCTTAGAGCGTTATCAATTGGTTCTCCATTTGCTCTTACTTCATCAATTATTTTTTTTGCACTTATAAAATCACCATCTGCAATCTTTGATTTTAATAATGCATTTGATGCTGCAAATTTTGATTGATATATTTGCATAACATCAGCATATGCTCTTTTTTGAACTGCATTTAATTTTGCAGAATTCTTAATAATTAAATCTTGAGTTGTGGCTGCAGTTGCGCCAGGATTATCTTGAAGTGCTTTTAAAGTTGCAGTTATTTCATCTTGAATATCATTGTTTTGTATATCTCTTTTTAGTATATCAAAATGTTTAAGATTAACTTCAACATAATTATCAACATTAGATTTTCTAAATATCCCTGCATCAAATGATTTTTTTATTCTTCCAAATGGATCTTGAATAAATAAACCAGGATCTTTTGTTAAAGTATCTATAAATCCGCCTTCTTTAATTATCCCTTTTTTCTTTAAAGCAGTTGGAAGTGCAGTTAACCCTTTCTTAACTAGTGGGGTATTATTTACAATTCTTGCCATAGTATTGTAAAACACAGGAGATGTTGCACTATAAACCATATCTAAAGAAAAATATTGATTAAACATTTTATCAAATAAAGAATAAGTATTAATATAACAATTTTCTCCTCTACAAGTAGTTTGCATTGTTACTGCGAAATTAGTTGTAAAAGAAGTATTTTCTATAACTTTATTACCTACTGATTTCCAAGTTTCAGTTTCAATAGAATTACTATCACTAGCTTCCATTGCTTGATAATATTGCTCTAATTCTGCTGAAGAAATATCTGTAAATGCTCCTAAGTCTTCATTCATTGTTTTATTAGAATCTGAATTACTATCGCCATTAAGAGTTAATGTGTCTTTTAATCCTTTAATAAGATCTTTACCTACAACTTTTGTTTCTTTTAAAAAACCAGTCATTCCGTTTTGTCTATATTGTCCATAATCTGCTAAGTAGCATTCACTGTCTGCGTCTTTTCCAGTACATCTTCCAACTCTTAGTGTTTCTTTTAAATTTGCTCCATATGAAAAAGCCCCTTGACAGGTTTTTCCAATAAGCATTGGCACTTCTAATGGATCTATTAATTGAGAGGGAATTTCTTTTTTTATTGCCATATCCCCTGCTTTAGCATCTGCTTCAGTTAATAGTAATTGATTTTTATCTAAAGTTTCTCTTTTTAGATTTTCAGGTTGATCAGAACCTAAGGTGTCTACGGAAAATCCTTTAATTAGTATTTCTTTCCATAACGCATTTACTGATTCTTCTGGAAGCTCTGTAGTCATACATCCGTTTCCACGATCAAAAACTATTCCTGTTTTACTAGGTGAGGAATTTTCGGTGTCTGCAAAATATAATCTGTCAGGATTAATTCCTGCAAATATACTATTACAGAATATTATTAAAAAGAAAATAACCCACGTTTTTTTTATTAATTCATTCATTTGTAAAACACCTTACATAAATATCAAATACATAATCATTGCTATTAATGATGGAAAAACAATTAATATAAATAAAAACATAACAAAGAAAACCATGGAAAAACTTTTCCACAAGTTTAAGAAAGATAATTTTTCTATTTTTACTTTAACTACTTTCTTTTTCTTGTCTTTCTTCTCTATAAAAGAATCATATAGTAATGAAATAAACATTGCAATAATAAACATCATTGCAGATAGTAATAGATTTATTAGTAATAATCTTATTAACTGAAATACTACAAAACCAATTCCGTTTAGAAATGTAAATGTTGAAAATTTATCTAGTATTGGTATAAAGTAAATAAATACTAGACCAATAAAAGAAATAATATAAATTAGAATGTATAACGACAAAGCATAACTTAGTTTTTTAGTTCTTAATTTTAGAAATTGAGTCTTTAAAAGATAAGTAATTCCAATAAAAGGCAATGATGCAACTGCACTGAATAATAATAGTTTTATAAAAACCCAAACGTAATTTAATATCGTTAATAGTATTGAACTCATATTTTTGTCTTTTTTATATAATAATATACTTAAATATATTTATATATATTAACATAATAGTTTTTAAATATTATATGCTTATATGTTATATGATAAAAGAGAGATAATTATGGATATTACTAAAATTAAAAGAAGAGAACGAAGATTTTATAGAACTGAAGAGAACGGAGAGGTTGAATATAAGGACGCTCCTGTTACTAGCTCACCAGAAAAAGAAACCACCATTCCGGGGCCTTTATCTAAAGAAACAACAATTACAATAAAAGACAAAAAACAAATAATTGATAAAATACTTACAGAGATGAAAGATAGTATTAATCCGGACATTGATGAAATTACTGATGTTATCTATTCTCAATTATCTAATACTGAAGTTAATGTTAATCAAGAAACAATTAAACAAATTGTTCAAGATAATGCTCATTATAGGTCCTCAAGAAAAGAAAGAACAAATAATGGAAGCGAACTCACTAATTCTAGGACGAGAGTCTCAGGAGATTATGACTTCTTAAACGACAGAAAAGAACTTGAACTTGTAATTGATGATATTGTTGAAGAAACTAAAAAGGAAGAAATTAGAGATAAAGATAGAAAAGACAAAACAAAGACAAGTGAATCAAACAACAATAGTCCTAAAGAAATTGAAACAAAAAGAAGCAGACACTCAGCACGTGATTCAATCATTACCAACTCAGAAAAACCTAAAGAAGAAACAAAGAAACAAGCAACAACAAGTTCAGACAAAAAAACAAAGAAAGAAAAGAAAGTAGAGCATCTTGATTTTGGAGACGATGAAGAAAAAGATCCGGACTTTGAAAGTGAAGTTATTGGTGATGATGAATTAGGATTAAAATTCTAATTTATTATTTCTATTTTTTTAATCCACGATTTTACAATTCAATTGCTCTTCTAGCATTATTGAATTGATATCGACTGTTGCTGGCCAAATAGCAAATGTTGCAATGACTGTTGATTTAGGATATGACACATTATTTCCAATTTCAGTATATTGTTGAAAAGATAAAGGTACAGAAGATGAGAAAATTTTTGGAGATCTAGAAATTACATCTCTTATATCTGCATAGCCATTTGGATTACAAAGATAATAATTAGGAATTGAATTAGTATAATTTACAATCCCACGAGCAGTTGCATTTCTTGGAGCATTTGAATTTAACTCAACTGGATTGAAATTAGTATTCTTAATCATAAAATAAGCAAATGAATCATTTTCATCATTATAAAGATAAAACACATAATCATGAGAACTTAATGGAATCATTGTTGCTTTCACTGTATGAAATAAATTAAATTTTGCAAGATCTCTATAGTCCGGAGCCCCAGGAGTGCCAATATTTAAGCTATTAATATCAGACTCCCCAATCTTTCCATTTGCATAGTAATTTTGTTTTACTTGTGTCATCAAATAATCTGTTTCTAAACTAGAATTGAGATCAAGAGAATAATTTAATGGAACAGAGGTATAAAATATTGTTTTTAAAACTGAATTTGTATATTCTTTATAATATAAATCAGAAGTTGCTTGATTAATTCTTGTTCCATAAGTTGAAGAATACCTAAACATTAAAACAGAAAGAGTTACAATTACTAATAAGAAAAATAAAGCATCAGTTATTGCTGCTTGTCCTTTTTTACTTCTTAATTTAATTGGTGCTAGTTTCATAATTCTTTCCTATTTCCAAACTGCAACATATAACCACGCTGGCTCTGCAAAGAATTCCTGTTGAACAGTTATTGGGTATTTATAGATTGTTACATCTTTTGTTTCAAGTGTTGTTTTTAATTCTTCTAATCCATCTTCCTTACATATTAGTTTTCTAGAAGTGCCTAGTTCTTCCTCTTCCCAATGTTGATATAGTACATCTGGATTAAGATCACTGGGTTTAAGAGAATGATAATTATCTGAATTAAGATCAAAAGAAGTAATAAATGCATTCCAGTTATATTTAGTTTTTATTCTTCCACAAGATTTATTAAACTGATTTTGATCAGCAATTAATGGTTCTTCTTTCATAACTCCTGCAATATTTATTGCATCGTTTCTTAAAGAATAAAGGTCTGTGTTATTTCTATAAACATTATAGGTACTTAAAAATACAGCAAAGAAGATAGTTATACCTAAGAATATTGGTATTAAACTTGGGAGATCGTCACCAATTGCTCCAATGTATCCTTTTTTGTTCATCTAACTTGCACTTCCTGTTGATTGATCAGTATAATCAACTAAATTACTTACTGCTCCTAGACATGGTATTAAATCTTTTAATTTTGTTCCAGAACTATCAGCATTTAAGAAAGCACGACAACTATATATTCCATTCTTATAAAGACAAGGAATTAAATATATTGTAGGACTGCCATTATTAATTGTTTTTGCAAAAAGAATCTGAGTATCAATGGAATTTACTTTTAATGGATCAAAATCAACTATACTTGGATCTCCACCGGTCACTTCTATATTTGTAGATCCATTACATTGAGTATCGGCATTACAAACAGAATTATATAATTTCATAGTTCCTTCATAATCAATATCATAAGCTGCATAGATTTTTGGTTTATATTGTTTTCTATCAATTACTGCTAGAACTAACTTCTTTTTCTCTGCATAAGCTGAAATATTTAATTTATACTTTATATTAAATGCATCTGATCCATTAGAATTTGTTTGTATTGTTTTTGGAATAGTAATGAACTTAACCGTACAATAACTATTACTTTCAATACCTGTCTTTAGTTCCTTTCCAACTTTATAGACTAGTTCAAAACTTTGTCTTGTTTTCATTTGAGAATTAACTGCTGCCATAAAAAAGATAACTATCGCTGCAACAGCTGTAACAAATATTAACATATTTAATTTAGATAAAGAAAATTCAATCATTTATTTTTCACAATCTCTTTAGAAAACACATTTCTCTTACACTATTACTACTTGTACTTTTCATAAATAATCTATATTTTCCAGAAGTTATATTCGGACTTGGACTTGAACTTAGATTCATTGCAAACCAGTCCTCAGGGAGATATTGAGTACCACACTCTGCTAATGATGTTTCAAAACTTATTGCTGTTGGTAAATCCATACAGATTGGAGTAATTGGCATTTGTCTAGTTTTTCCATCATCATAAATATATTCCATTAAAATACAATTTTCTCCACCACCACAATATGCTTGACATCTAGTTGGGCTATCATAACTTGTAAGTGTTATTGTTTCATATTTTTGATTTAAGCAAGGTCTTGTATCAAAACTTATATTTTTAATTGTTAAATCAGAACCAAGAACAACATCTCTAATTGCTTCTTTAAGTTCACTCATATTTTGTCTCTTATCCCCAATACAAGTACTTTGAGAAAGATTAGTTAAGGCCCAGGTGCCTGCGATTATAACAAAGCCCATAAGAATAACAGCGACTAAAACTTCGAAAGGAGCACTTGCTTGTCCACGTTTACTTTTAATCACAGAGATATTATTGTTCATATTAGAAATAAATATAGAAAAAGAATTTAAAAAGCTTGTTGTTTTGCTTTTACTTGATAATTTAAGTTGTTCCAGTAGTTGCAGGAGCATTAACAGTTGGACTTGCAGTTGTTCCTTGATTAGGGAGATTTGCAAGATCCACTTGAGTTTTCATACTTCTACTAAACATTGGTTTAATAACAGAAATTAGAACAAGAGCAACTACAGCTACGATTATTAGCATATAGAGAGTAGAAGCCCCATCAGCCTGTCCTCTCTTCTCCTTCAATAACCTTTTCAGCTCTTGTTTAAAATTCATAATGTTTCATCTTAATTATGCTGTTTTTCTTGGATAAACTACACAAAGTGTTTGTCCATCTTCTACCTCTGGCACATTTCCAAAATCATCTGTAGACTTTGCATTTTCACTAATTGCAGAATTTAAATGTTCTATACTATTTGAACAAATAATACACATAATTACTTTTTTTGAAGTAGTAGATGTATATTTAAGTAATTGTTGATTTTCACTAAGTTCAAATGGTGGAGTCATACCTTCTGGATTATCGAAATACACTTGTTCTGGATCTAATCCTGTTTCTGCAGTAATTGATTCTGTAGCAACTCTAGACACACTTCTAGTAAATGTTACTTTTGTAGTACATTGCTCTGCACCAGGACTATCTACTTGAGTTTTTAACAATGTTTTTGTAGCATTACTTGGATCCGCATTTGGTCCGGGAATTACATTTAATATACTTAACAATACTCCAAGTATTGCAAGTGCAACTACTGCAGCAATCAATAATTGAAATGTTGATGATGCTTGTCCTTTATTGTTTAATTTTAACATAATCATTTTTCACCTTTTTGTTTTTTTAAATTCTTTTCTTTTACTTAAATATAATATAATGAAATAATATTAACAAAATCTTTTTAAAGCTTGTTATGCAGTCTTTCTTGGATAAACTACACAAATTGTTTGGTTGTCTGTTATGTTTGGCACACTTCCAAACTCATCTGTAGCTCTTGCATTTTCACTAATTGCATAATTTAAATTTTCTATACTATTTGAACAAAGAATACACATTACCACTTTTTTTGAAGTTGTAAATGTATATTTTAATGTTTGAGGATTACTTATATCAAATGAACTTATTTGTTGGGGGTTATCAAAATAAACTTGTTCTGGGTTTAAACCAGAATCTTGTGTAATTCCTTCTGATGATAATTTAGACACACTTCTAGTAAATGTTACACTTGTTGTACATTGTTCTGCTCCTGGATTATCTATTTGAGTTTTTAATAATGTTTTTGTATTTTTTATAGGTATTGTATTCATTGAATTACAGCCAATACAAGAAGTTGAATTTATTATAATAAGTATTATTATAATTGCTATAACACTTATACTTATTTTCAAATAAAATTTAGACTTGTAATCTTCTTTAAATGTTTTTGATAGTAACCCGATTATCCAAAATAACAAAGACAAAACAAGATAAGATATAGTAAATGTACATAATGTTATATATGTATAAAAAAGAATAGCTAGAATCAATGTCTGGTTGCCACCAATTGCAGACAATGTAGAAAATAAAATGCCAATAGTTATTAATAGTATCAATACAATTGGACACCATTGTAAAATAGTTTTATCTATTTCTTTATATTTACCTCCATCCTTTGAATTTACTGTAGATTTATTAGCTTTATTCACTGCCTCGTAAATGTAATCTTCGTCTTCTTTTTTTAAGTCCATATTTTTTTCCTTTTTCATTTTATATGCTTGGTAAACTTCCTAGTATGTAAGAAATAATAATTGTAAGAATTATTGAGAGAACTATCTTAAACCAAACTTCTGCTTTGAAGTGGTTGCTTAATTTCTTAAAGATTAATTGAAGTATTGCCATCAATAATGATAATACTAAATAACATATTGAAAAGATTATTATAATTATTCCCACAATTCTTACTATTGCGTGAGTTATAAAGTTCCCACCAAACGCTCTATTGAAATAAAATAGAACACCACCAAGGATAAGTAAAATCCCAGAAGTAATCATTAACCATTTATCTACTTTTTTTGAATCCATATTTATCATTTATTTTAATTATATTGTTTTAGGATAAACTGCACATAATGTTTGTCCTTCAATATTTGAATCAATTATTGTATTTATATTATTTACTATAAGGGTGGATTGTAATTTAGTTTTGCCAACATCACAAATTGCACAAATAATATATGATTTTGGGTAAAAGTCTTTATTTTGTAGCACATTATCTTTTACTTCAAATTTATTAATGTCTTGTGGATTAATAAAAATAATTTGTTCAGGCAATAATCCTGTTTCTTTTGTAACACTTTCAGAAGTTATTCTATATGTTCCTTTATTGAAAATAATTGAATCTGAGCAATGCTCTAATTCTGGGGTTTCTATTGCAGAATGTAAAAGTTTTGATTTAATAATATTTGTTGGAGAATTATAATTATGTTCTGTAAAATGTCCTCTTATTAATACAAATAAAATTACTGAAATAATTATCCAAACAAATAATTTAAGAAAAATATCAACTTTAAAATGATCACTTAGTTTCTTAAAAATTGATTGAAACGTCCACATTATAAAAGATAAAATTAAATATCCTGAAAAAAAAGCAGTAAAAATAGTTCCTATAAAAAATAATAATCCTTGTGTTGTAGATAATGTTCCAACATAATTTATACAATAAATAATAAAACTTAATCCTATAATTAAAAAAACACCTGAGATAATCATTAACCATTTATCTACTTTTTTTGAATCCATAAAAAAGAAAGAGATAAACCATTTAAAAGGTTATTTATTTACTTAGGTCTTATCTTTGCTGATGGCTTTGAAACTTTTGATTTTTTTGTATTATTTACTTTTATCTTATCTTCAAAAATCGTTTTCTTAAATAAACTTTCGTGCATTCTATATTCTTCTGGTTTTGTGTTTTTCTGAATTGTTTCTTTAATTACTAAAGATAAATATTCTCTAACGAATTCTTGATTCTCTCTTGGTTGTTGAATTAATATAGATTTAATTAATTTTGCAAAAATTGTAATTGATTGAGATAATTTATATTTGTCTTTTAAATAACTAAAAATAATATCTTTAGAATTTTCTAGTCTTTCTAAATTAGTCTTCCCACCAAACACGGTGTAAGATGAAATAAGGTTTTCTAAACCATATTTTTCATCTATATATTTGACTAAATTATAAGTAAATCTGGTCTTGAATTCTTCAAGAGAGATATATTGACTATTATCCACATTTCGATTCATTGTATTTAATTTAGGAGGCCTAATACTTTTTTCAATAATTTTCCCAGAATTATCAGTCTTGAAAGTATATAATCTAAAAGTATCTGGATCAATCATTAGTTTATTAAAACCAAGATCCTCTGTTCTAGTCTTTCCAATTGGAGTTTTAATAAATACTCTTTTTATAACTCCGTTTATTTTTACTTTTGCAGTATATAGTGTATTTGCGGTTTGAGATCTTAAAAAACCAGGATATGTTTCTTTACACCAATCTTCTGCTCTTTTAGAATAAACCATTGTCAATAGTTTCTTTTGCTCAATATTCTTTATTTCAGAAAATAGAAAACTTAGTTTATCTTTTTTTAAATCTAAAGAATTAGGATGATTACGTAAATACCTAAACATTTCATAAAAAGAAGCAAGTTGATTAGAGTTTGGTTTATTTGCATAGAACAACTTTATTCTTTCAGAAAGCTTAACTAATTCTTTCTCTGAAAACTTTGCAAGTAGTATTTTTTTAAATTCTATATCAATAAATGTAGTAATTTCATATTTGTTATAATAATAAACTTGATTAGTTTGAAGATGATGATTAGTTATAATATTGCCAATTATTCTTGTTACAATCTTTTCTTTTTCTTTATTGATTATAGTTGGCATATTATATCAAAGTATGTATTGAGTTGAATATTAATATCATTATGGATGGAAAGACCACCATTAAAAGAACATCCATAAGACTTAAAGTGTTTGGAGATTTATATTCATCCCAAAGATATTGATGTTTCTTTGCTGATTGCTTAAGGTGTAATAAATACCATAAGGTTCCAAAAATCAATGCAGAGATTACCCAAAGTGTTGAGATTGCAATTGCTTTATCCATAGCTAAAAAAGATTTAGAAGTAAATAACCAAAGTAATTCAATTAACCCATATGTTATTGCAACTGAAAATATAGACTTAAATGCAAGTTTCGCAAAATTCGTTTGAAACAAACTTACTATATTATTGAATATCCAAATAACTACAAACAAAATAGTCATAAGTATTAATAAAGTAAAAATAACTATAAGTATAATAGTTCCAACAAAGAAACCAAGCACCAGTATTATTACTGCAAGAATAACAAATAAGATTTTTGTAAAAATATTCATAATTAATCACTATTTAGATATATAATCTATTATTAGAAGAATTTTTAAAGACTAATCTTCTATCTTAATCGGAATGATAAAGAGAATCATCTGGTTTCTTATTAAAGAAAAATACACAGTATGTAGGACAAACAACAGAGTCTGTAGAAATTTGATCTTCTGCAACATCTGGATGGTCCCCATCATTAAAATCACAATAAGCATAAACATTCATTTCTAATCTGCTTGCCTTTATTTTTAAAATATCATTTGTATTTGGATTAAGGGGAGTGATTCCTGCACCATAAACTAAAGCTATACAATTTCCATCAAGGCCAGAATAATTACTTATTCTTGTTTTAGAAATGGTTCCTGATAACATTAAGTCTTCAATAATAAATGGAATTCTTGTGCTTGTCCCTGGACTCTTTGCTGCGGACAGCAGTCCTTCTTTAAGTTTTTGATCACTAATAAGTATTGCTTGTTTATTTGTACTATTAACCATACTAATAATAATTACTAAAACTGCAAGGGCAAGAACGAAAGCAATAAGTAAACGAAAAGTTTCAAAACTTTCTCCATCTCCTTTTTCTGTTAATTTAAATTTCATAATACCATGTTTGCTAAGATTACTGTAACTATAAATAATATAACTGCAATTGGAAGTGTTTGAGAAATTCTATACTTTACAAGAGTCATATTTTCTTGTTCAATCATGGTTGTAAAATATGTCATGATAAGAACGATTTCTATCAAATAGATTGCAACAATAATTGTAAAGGCAGTTGCTCCTGCTAATTTTCCAATAACATCCACATTAATGGCATTACCAAATGAAGAAATAGAACTTAGATTGCTTCCAATTCCTGCGCTTTCTATGTTCTCTAAAGACTGAGACATTTCTTGAATTGCCCCTGAACTTGCAACTGAAGCAAGAGTGGAAATCACCACTTTATGAAGAGTTGTTGTTACTCCTAAGATAATTGGACCAATAAATTTAGCCATACTATCTAATGTTGAAGTGATTTCTGCAATCAACGTTGAAAGAAGACGATTAATCTCATCTGTGTTTCTAAGTTGCATTGAGTAAGATAACAATGTCTTAGCTGCAACATTAACTCCCATCTGTACAGAATCAACAACTAATTGCATAGCACTACTTATGATTGTTGAAGGATTGTTCTTTAAAGCACCATAAGTCTTATCAAAGACAGCTGCTTCAAGTGTTAAACCTAAAACTCTAATATTATCAACAGTCTTACCAAAAATATCTCTAGCAACACTTGACTTTGAAAGGAATTGTCTTGTATGATCAAATGCATCTTCTATTGGCTTGTTTTCTCCTAAGCGACTAGCAATAATATAAAGAGCGTCCTTAAACTCTTTTTCTTGAGTTTCAGTTGTTAATTGTATTCTTCTTTTGTAAACACTTGTTGTATAACACCATAGAGAAATTGATAACGCCGCTGCCATTAAACTAAAGAAAATAACAAAATATGGAGTAACTGCATTTTTAGGATCTTGCCAGAATAATCTTTCTTCTGTACATCGAAAATTAGGATTTAATGCTTTTGAAGCTTTGTCAGCTACTGTATCACAAGGCCACACTGGAGTTGTTGTTCCTAATTGTTCTTCTAGTATCTTTTCCTTAGTTATTCCAAATGTTTTTTCTAAAAACAATCCTGCAAATACACTTGCAACTACTAAGATAATAATTATTATAAAAACATTAAATTGATTTTCACCAATCTTTAAATGATTCTTCTTTGGTAGTCCTGGAAAATCATCAGGGATATGTGGGGGATTATATGTTGGAGGTCTTTTCTTAATAACTCCTTGAGCAAAGAAAAAACAAGCAAGAGGTATTGTAATATTATAAATCAATATTAAATAAATTGGCTGAGCAAGAGCAGAACCAGAAAAAGCAGAACCAACAGGGAGAACAATAATTAAAAGTAATGGTAAAAGAATTCCTAAATAAAACATAATAGTTGCTGGTTGATTTAAAGTTCTTGCATAGTCTTCTAATTTACTTTTTACTGAAACTAATGTTTCACTCATTGTTTGATCTAATAATTGATATCTTTTACTTTCTGAGGATTCAATAACTGATGCTCTTATTTTCATTAATCCTTTTTTTAATTCTACTGAAACATCTCCCCATCTATATGCTAAATCATCTAGTCCTTCAGCAACACTGTTCTTTATTCCAACTTTTACTTCCCACAATAATTTTTTTAGATCTTCTGCGATCTTTCCATGACCGTGAATTGACGCAAACTCTATTGCTTTTTCTAAATTAGGTACTAACTTCATAGACATTATCATATAACCTAGAATCTCAGGAACAAAAGTTAATGCTTTTATTGTTTCGTCTTCTACTTTCACTAACGGATATCTTCTAACGGTGTTATAAATATAAAAGAAAACTCCGAAAGGAATACCTATAACTAAAATCATTGCAAAAATTGAAGAACCAAAAGCTTCTGTCATTATAGGCAATAGAAATTTAAAAAGTAATCCTACAATTAACATTACTAGAAATATTCCTCCAATTAAAACAAACTTAACTGTTGCATTATATTCTTCTGCACTTAAGTCCCAATCTAAAAAATCAATTGCTTTTTGATATTCTTCTGTAAATTTACCGTTTTGTCCTAGACTTGGAAACTTTTCATATATCTTTTTACAAAAAGTAACATATCCGCCAGATACTTTCTTAGACAATTTATCTGAAGGTTTAGAAAAATCTCTTGAGTCTATTGATATTGAACTATAGATTTCTCCAGGGTTCTCTCTAGACATCTTATATTTCTTATAATTATCAGGCATTATACATCTTTTTTAATATTAAAATATATTTATAAAGGAAAGAAACATTTAAATATATGTTTATTTGCTTATATGTATTGTTGATATTAATTATAAAAACGTAAAAAAGGAGAAAAACTAAATGAGTTATAAAATCAGTCAAGACAAAGATAAATGTGTAGGTTGTGGAGCTTGTGTTGCTCTTTGTCCAGACAATTGGGAATACAAGGGAGAAAAGCCAGTTCCTAAAAAAGTTAAAATTACTGAAATTGGATGTAACCAAGTTGCAGCAGACTCTTGCCCTGTTTCTTGTATTAAAGTTGAAAAAGAATGAATAAATTATTATTTGGAACTGCAGGAATTCCTGGGGTTTCCAAATTTACCTTACCTAAGGTTAAAGACCAGACAACTTTAGGGATTTTACAAGTTTCAAGTTTTGGTCTTGACGCTATGGAAATTGAATTCGTTAGAGGGGTTTATCTTAAGACAAACAACAAAGAGCAACTTACCGAAATTAAAAAAACTGCAGAAGAAAAAAATATCTCACTTAGCATTCATTGTCCATACTATGTTAATCTTAGTTCTCTTGATTCTGATATCATTAGAAACAGTATTGGGTATATCTCTCACTCACTTATTGTTGGACAACTAATTGGTTCCAAGATTGCACTTTTCCATCCTGGCTTTTTCCAAAAGCAAGAAAAAGAAGAAGTTTATAATAAAATCTCTAGTGGGTTAGAGAAGATAATTGAAACAGTTGAGAAAAAAGGTAACAAGGAAAAAATACATATTGGCCTTGAACTAACAGGAAAAGAAACACAAGTTGGTTCCTTAGAAGATATTTTTTATTTTTATGAGAAGTATAAATCAGAAGGAGTATTGCCAGTCATTGACTTCTCACACCAACATGCAAGAAAGAACGGATACTTTAGAGAACAAAAAAAAATTAATTCTTTTTTTGAAACCCTTTCCAGTTATCCAGACTACCTTAAGAAGATGCACATGCACATGTCAGGAATCAATTACTCCGAAAAAGGCGAAAGAAACCATTTAATGTTTGAAGACAAAGCAAATGACTTTCCATACAAAAAGATACTAGAAAAATTAAAAGAAATAAAAGCAGAAGGGACAATCATTTGTGAAAGCCCTATTCCTTATCAAGATGCTTTACTTTTGAAAAAAGAATGGAGAAAATAAAAAGTTATTAATCAATCTAAAAGAAAATCATTGTCAACTATTTATTGTTCCCTTTTAATTTTTTTCCAATTAATTTTTACAATTTCAGTTTTTTCTAGCTGACATCATTTGAGCTATCACAACAATATGCTGATTTGCGAGTACAAAAAAAATTACAACAACACTGTTTTAAACTAGGGTGATAAGTTCCTGCTTTGATTATTTGTTCCTCTTCATTAATAATTGAAGATAAATTTGTGGCATTTCCTGTCGTTGATAAGTTTGCAGTTGCAAAAT
>JBBABY010000010.1:0-44581 GCA_041657425.1 archaeon | reverse complement strand
AATATTTTTTTGTTGCTTAAATACTATATTACTATTTCCTGCTGTTGTTAAACTGTTTGTTGCAAAGTAACCTATAATTGCTCCAACTAATAAAGCTACTGCAATTAAAATATACCATTTCATTTTTTCATTCATTGGTTTCATTTTTTTCACTCCTTTAATTTTATTTATTATTTAAACTAAATCCCAGTCTTTTCCGCCTTTGTCTTTTAGTCTTTCTTTTAATGAACGTCCGTCTTTAGATGAAAGTCCATGCATTGGTCTTGGCATTGGCTGGCTTGATCTTTTCATAATATTTGATTGCTTACTTTCTAATTTCTCTAAATCTGTTTCTTCATCATCGTCTTCGATATCATTTGCTTGTGGAGAATCTATCTCTTCAATATCGTCGTTATAAGGATCTACTTTCTTTCTAACTATCTCACAATCTCTGCCAGCACCACCAGTTCTCATTGTAGGTCTTGTGTCACTTGTTGCTGCTGCATATCTTTGACCGTCTTTTGATTTTTTCATAATATTTATTTTATCAATACTATCTTGGTTCATCATTCCTGAATAACCACATTGTCTACATTTGTGTCCTCCAGTACTTTGATCCATTGCAATATTTAATGAATAACATTTCGGACAATACTTGTATAATACCATTTTTTCCACCTTTTTTAATATAATATATTTTTATTAATATAAATGGTAAATACAAATATTTAAAAGGATATTTTATTTATGTTTATTAGATAAGATTAAATTTAGAAAAAACAAGGACGTGAAAACAAATGAATTATGATAAAAATTATTTTGGAGTTATTGCTTATGGAATCAAAACCGGTATTATTACTCCTAATGATAATCTAGTAAATGTTATTAAAGCAACAATAAAAAAAAATCCAACCGCTATTGATAATGGAGACATTATTTGTGTTAAAGAAGCAGTTACTGCTATTACTCAACAGAACTTTGTTAATCTTTCTGATATTAAAAAAGACATAACTACTAAACTAAAACTAAAACCAACATCCACAATTGGACTTATATATCCTATAACCTCTAGAAATAGATTTTCTTTAATTTTAAGATCAATTGCAAGTTCCGTACCAAAAGGAAAAGTAATTATCCAGTTATCTTTCCCTGCTGATGAACAAGGAAATCAAATCATTTCTGAAGAATTTCTTAAAAAAAATAAACTAAAACTAGAAGATAAAATTACTTTAGGAAAAATTGGAAAAAATAGATTCATACATCCAGAAACAGGAATAGACTATATTAAGTTTTATAAAGAATTAATTACTAAAGAAGGAGCAAAAGCAGAAATTTACTTATCCAATAATTCTGAAGATATAATCAAATGTAAACCAGATGCAATAATTGTTTCTAATGTTCACGCGAGAAAAAAAATATTTGAAGAAATCAAACCTAAATTTAAAAATGTTATAACTCTTCAAAATATCTGTTCAGACAAGAACCAAAAAGTATATTCTGAATATGGATTACTTGGTTCAAACATTTTAGATCCTGAAAAAGGGCTACTTAAACTCCCACCAAGAGATGCAGATAAAGTTTGTCTTGAGATTCAAAAGATGATAAAAAAAGAATTTAAGAAAGAAGTTGAAGTTATGGTATATGGAGATGGAGCATATAAAGATCCAGAAAGTGGGATCTATGAACTTGCAGATCCAGTTTGTGCATTTGGAGTCACTCCGGGTATTGAAAAGATTAGAAGAGTTGGAGTTAAAACAAAATACTTAATGCAAAAACTTTTAAACGAAGGAAAAAACAAAGACCAAATCCTTAAAGAAATAGAAAAAGAAAAGAAAAGAATAATGTGTGGAACAGACAAGGGAGAAATTGCTTGTGAAGGAACAACTCCAAGAAAAGTAAGAAACCTTGTAGCAAGTCTTGCAGATCTTGTTTCTGGAAGCGCTGATGCCAACACCCCTGTAGTTATTGTTAAAGGATTTATTTAATTTTTATTCTTTACTTAAAATAATTCCCTTTAGGTACTAAGGGGTTTTATTTTCTCTTATTTCTTTGTTTTTCTTTTGACTTTCAAATACTAAACTAATATAATTCACTTGTAGTTATATTTATTTCTTAATTAGACAAAAACGTTTCTTTGTTTAAAAATAGCTTTTTTTACTTTGTGTCACTTTAAATACAAAAGTAAAATTTTATTAAAAAGAAGAAACAGAAACAATCACACAGTGGAGGACAATAAAATGAAAATTGAAGATTCAGCTATAATTATCAAATTAAGTGCTGGTATTGGCAGAAACCTAAGAGAGGCAGAAGAAACACTTAAAATTGCTAAAACAAAAAAATATCGTAAAACCTATAATATAGAACTTTACTCTGGGCCTCGTCTTAAATCTACAGTAAAAAACCTACCAAAAGAAGTTATTAATTCATATAAAAGATTAGAAATAGAATTATCTAAATCAAAAAGTGCAATATCTGATTTAGAAGTACTTAAACGTGATCCAAAAACAGGATTGTTAAATAAAACGGGATACTTAATTGAAAAAGAAAAATTAAAATCTCATAATAAATATAATAGTAGATTTGTTATTTTATTTGATTGCGATTCTATGCATAGATTAAATCAAAGATATGGATATTGTTTTGTAGATAAATATCTTACATTAATTGGAAATACCTTAAATAATTGTACTAGAAAAGATAATCATCGAAAAGAAAAAGACATTATCATTACTCAAGATCCATTAATGCACAGAAAGAACGATAGTGCTGGAGATGAATTTATAATAGATATTTCTTGTAAAGAAAAGGATATTAAGAATGTAGCCAAAAGATACCTTGCCGAAATCTATAATGCACAAAAGAAATTAGCTTTAAAAAAGAAAAGCTAATTTATTCTTTATTAAAATATTTTTTAATAAATCAATAAATCCACATATAATTTTTTCAAAATTACAAAAAATATTATATACGCATTTTAAATAGGGCTTGATGTATAAGATAATTAATATAAATACAAAAAGGGAATAAATGACAAAAGCTAATTTAAAAGGCGTTCTAATTAAACTTAGTGTAGGAATTGGAAAAAATATCCTTGAAGCAGAGCAAGCATTAAAGATTGCAAAATCAAAGAAGCATCAAGGAAAAGAATACAATATTGAAATCTATTCTGGTCCTAGTTTAAAATATAAAAATTATCTTTCTAAAAAATGGGAAGATGCATATCTCAGAATAGAAAAAACGTTATCTAATTTTTCAAATGCTGTTCTTGATTTAGAGATATTAAAAAAAGATCCTAAAACCGGATTACTTAATAGATTTGGATACTATATTGAGAAAAAGAAACTAATTGATAATCATAAATATAGTCCAAAAGATAGATTTATTATTCTTTTTGATGGAGACTCTATGCATAATTTAAATAAAATATATAGTTATTCTATTGTAGATAAATATCTAGAAACTATTGGAAAAGCACTACTTAAAAGTATAAGAAACTCTAAAGATAGAAAAGACAAAGACATACTTAAGATTAAAGATTTATTAAACACTAGAAAAAATGATGCTACAGGAGATGAATTCATTATTGATCTAAATTGTCCGAAAGACCAATTGTTACCAATTACAAAAAGATACTTAACTAATTGCTATGAATATCAAAAGAAATTAAGTAAAAAATTACAACTCTAACATTTATATTTAAACAAAACTCTTAATTGATTTTTGTTTTTCTTTTTCTATTATCCCTTCTGCGGCAACAACTCCTGTGATTGCTGCTCCAATAATGTTACCTGAAACTCCTGCACCGTCTCCTGCAAAGTAAAGGTTTTTAATGTTTGTTTCAAGATATTTGTCTGTCTTGAATTTGTTTGATCTAAACTTTACTTCTGGAGCATACAAAAAAGTTGAATCTCCATCAAGTCCTGGAAGAACTTTATCAAGCATCTCTATTCCTTCAATTATATTTTTGGTTATTCTGTAAGGAAGAGCAAGGCCAATGTCTCCAGGTATTGCATCTTTAAGGGATGGAGTTATGTGAGAATGTTGAAGTCTTGAGTATGTGCTTCTTCTTCCTGATTTTAAATCTTTAAATCTTTGAATGATTGGCTTTCCTCCACCAACAAGTGTTGCACCTTGAGCAACAAAGTTTGCAAATAGTCTTGTGTTTTCTAAAGGTTCAGTAAGAGTAACTTCTGTAACCAAAGCAAAATTAGAATTCTTTCCATCTAGATTGTGATTACTGTGTCCATTAACACAAATGAAATCCTCATATTCTTCTATAGCAACATACCCATGAGGGCAAGGACAGAATGTTCTTACAACATCGTCGTAAGTTTTGGAATACATCAAAAAAACAGTTTCATACATAAGTTCTGCATGCTCTTCAATTAATGAAGCAGGAAACTCAACTCTTACTCCAACTTCTATTTTATCATAAGCTTTCTCAAGTGCGTGTTTATTTGCAATCTTTTCTATCCATGAAGAATTATATCTCCCTGGTGCACAAAGAATATATTTCCCTTTTAGTTCTGTTCCATCTGCAAGCTTTACACCAACACACACTCTATCTTGGACAAGTAAATCTATCACCTCAGTATTAGGAAGTAAAGTAATATTCTTTGTTTTTAAGTGGTTCTCAAAATTAAGAATAACTGCCGGAAGTTTATCAGTTCCTACATGTATTGTTTTTCTTATAAACAACTTAATGTTATGAGTTTGAGCAAGATCAACTATCTCTTTTGTTTTTTTCATATCTTTTGGATAATATTCTGGAGGAACTCCAAAATCTAAAAATAATTTTTCAACATAATCTAGATATTTTTGATATTCATCTATTGTATAAAGATGAAACATCTTCTCATGACTTAAAACAGGAGTAAAATGTAATTTTCCATCAGAGAAAGTGCCTGCTCCTCCAAAACCAGTCATAACTTCTGTTTTTTGTCTGTTCTCAACAAGTTGTCCTTTATCAATTAAGAGAATTTTTAAAGAATCAGTGTTTTTTGTTAATTCGTAAGCAGCAAAGATGCCCGCTGGCCCTGCACCCACAATTATTACGTCGTAATTATTCTCCATGTTCTTTCACAATAATAATATAAAATACAAAAAGAATTTAAACTATGACCTTATTGAATAATATCATCAATATCTGAAATTATAAAACCACTTGCTTTAGGGTGACCATTTCCACCGAATTTCTGAGCAATTGGAGAACAATCTATATTTCTTGATCTAAGACTCACTTTATCAAAGTTATTTCCTTCTCCATACTTAGCATAAGACTTATACCAAACAATCACCAATTCTACATCATTATAATTTGAATTATTAAATATATAATCAGAAAATAATCCTGCTTTAAATTGAGAATTGACTACAAATGTTTTTACTCCTTCAAAATCGAAAGTTTTTCCTGTAATTACATCATCTTTAACTCTAATTTTAATATATAATTCCATCATCTTTCCTAAATTTATAAATTCAGGAAGTTGATTCTTAAATTTATTATCATCAAAAAAATCTAAAAAATCATTAATTATTTTATTTTCGTTCTCTGGATGATCTTTATCAAAAATTTGCATATATAAATAATCTAAATATTGCAATATTTCTCTGGAATTAGGCAATTGCCATTTCCAGATATCCATGTCTTCAATATATTGAGCAAATAAACATGGCTCTTTATTAAAATACTTCCAAACAAGAACACTTGCTGCAAAATTATGATTTCGTAATCCCTTTATTTCTAAATCAGAAAATTCATCAATTACGTTCTTGTGATGATCAATCCATATAAAATTATTTTTATAAGTATCTGAAAACTCTTGCATAACTTCTTTTTTAAAACAAAAGTCTACAACAATCACTCTTTCAAATCCATTTAAATTAAAATGATTCTTTCTACAATAACTAAAGATATCAGACATACCGTAATGTACTTCAAAAAAGAAATAGTTTTTTCGTAGTTCTTTATAATCTGGAATTTCTCCAGGATTTTTGGTGGTGTAGTCATTATATGCAAAACCTAAAGCCGAAATTAGTCCATCTATATCATCATGATGGAATATTATAGTTTTCATTAGTATATTCGTATTTATCCTTTTATAACTTAGTAATTGAATCATTAATTTTTGCTCTCAATGCTCTTAAATTTTCACGTTTTACTTTATATTCTCTTAAAATTGCATCTGAATTTCTAAGATTTCTTTTCCATAGTTCTAAAAAATTTAATAATTCTTTTTTTTCTACTGGATTAACGGAATTACTTTCTAAGAAAGAATTGATATCTTTAAGAATATTTGTAACTGTGTCTACATTTTTGCTAATTTCAGACTCTAAACTCTTAATTCTTTTATCAACTTGAGATATCTTTTGGAAAGAATCTATTTCTTTGATTAAATTATTAAGTTGTTGTTGCTTTTCTGCAGAAGACAACTTCTTATTTCTTAAAATTAAAGTTAATTTTATTTCAAAAATATTTCCTACTTTCCTTGGTGTAATTCTGCTCGTCAATCTATTTGCAGTTTGAATTGCAGCAAACCTACTTTTTTCTTTATATAATGGATCTTTAGAATCTAGCTTTATATCTTTTGGATTTAATGGTAATTCTTTACTAACTAAAGCGTTATTAAAATCATAGAATTCTGAAGCCATTCTTTGGATATTACTTGTAAAATATGCCTTAGGAGAAATAAATCTTTTTGATAAAGAATTTAATTTTTCAACAACTGCAGGCCTTACAGTAGTATTTCTATTCTTATAAGCATCAACTTTTTTCTTAATAGTTTCAAAAACGGGTTTAATTGGTGATTTTTTTTGCATTAATAATCCCTCGTATAACTATATTTAGTTATATAAATATTTAAAAATGCAATAGAATCATTTATGTTTTTCTTTAAGATACAAAATTAATATAACTATAACAATTACAATAAAAAAACACAATAAAATATTATTCATATTTAATAATGAAACCACAGATTGAGACTTTTGAGCAGTAGTAATTAAAGCATTACTGGAGTCTGCAACAAAAGATCTTGCAATTTCGGGATTAGTAGTGCCCACTGTCATTTTCAAATTATTAGAACTTCCAATGCTAACTATATTTGAATTTAATAACATAAATAAACCAAAAATTGTTGTTCCAATGATACTTATAACTAATGCTAAAAACAATCTTGTTTCATTAGGTTTTAATAGTTGTTTTCCTTTTACAGTTAATGAATAATATTTCCATTTTCTTTCAGATTCTTCTTTTATTACTAAACCTGCTTTTACAAGAACCTCTAGATGCTCCTTAACTGTAGGATTAGATAACTTAAGAGTAGTTGAAAGATCAGAAAGAATCTTCTTCTTTTTATCTAGTTGTTTAAGAATATCCATTCTGGTGTCAGACGAGATTGCTTTTAATGTAACTCGATCTATTGTGATTTTATTATCCATATACATAATTTAGATAATTACTATTTTTAAATATTGGTTTTAACTTTGAAAAAAAAACATCTATATATAAATTATATTTAATTATAATATATTAATCTTTTTTTAAGTTACAAACTGCCAGGAATCAACTATGAGTTTAAAATTTGTTCAATCAGAAGAACAACAAAAAATTGATTTTAAATTCTCTGTATTAGATGGAATATTCTGGTCAATGATGTTTTATCTTACTTCTGTTTTTCTTACACCTTATTTGATTGCACTTGGTGCAAATAGTTTTGAAGTTGGATTATTATCTTATGCTCCGCTGTTAATTGCAGCAATTACTTGTTTCTTTTCATATGAAATTTTAAAATTATTTAATTCTAAGAAACAAATGGTAGTTTTCTTTGTTATGACCTCTGCAGTCCTCTGGATTCCTGTGGGTTTTGCTCATGTTTTATTTGTGGGGAAAACACAAGTTTGGTTTGTTTTAATTATTGCTACAGTCTATACAATAATAAGTCAATTTCTTGGGCCAGTCTATACTGATTGGATAGGGAATTTATTTAATCTTAAAAAAATGGGAGACTACAATGCTAGAAAAAGTATAATCTTACAATTGATTTCCATAATTCCATTAATTCTCGCGGGATATCTTTTACAAGCAATAAATAATAAAGATACACTTCTGGGATTTACAATAATTTTTATATTCGCAGGATTTTGTAGATTTATTTCTGGATTATATCTTAATACGATGAGCAAAACAGAAGATAAAGAAGAAATCCTAAAAGAGACAGTACACACAAAAAAACCAATGTTCTCTGTATTTAAAGAAGAAATTCTTAAAGATAAAACTTATTTTTATTTCATGATGGTTGTTTTAATTTATTATTTTAGTTTATATGTTACTGCTCCTTATAATAAATTTTATTTACTTAATATTGTGAAATTAACCTATACACAATACTTAACACTGGAAATTACAATGATCTTAGGAGTGATTACAAGTCTTTTCTATTGGGGGAAAGCTTGTGATAAATTTGGAGCTACAAAGATATTAAAAGCAACTATGCTTTTTTTACCCCTATACCCTTTAGCATTAATACTATTTCCACAAAATATGGTTATTCTGACAATACTTGTTTTTATTGATGCAGTCATTACTGCGGGGCTTGGATTATCCATAACTACTTACATCTATCAAAATCTTAAAGAAAACTTAATTACACACTTTACTTTCTTTATGCTTTTTCAAGCAGTGGCATTAACTATCGGCGCTCTTCTTGGTGTACTTATAAACAAAATTGCAACAGGATATTATGGCACAGAAACAAAAGGAATTATTATTGTGTTTATTGTAGGAATCTTTTTTAGAGTAATAACTGCAATATTTACAAGTAAAATTAAAGATAAAAATCTACCACAAAAAAAAGATACAAATATTGTTAAAGAAATAATTCTATTTAGGCCAGTAAGATATGGAATTGGAGAACTCTCTAAAGTATTTTCTAGACATCAGAAAAACATAACCCATAAAGTTAGTCGAAAAACAAAATCTATTCATAAAGATATAAAAGACACTACTAAAAGATTTACTTCAGATTTCTCAAAGAATACAAATCGTTTAACTAAGAAATTGAATCTCACAAGAAAAGAAATAATCTCAAAAACTAAGAAAGCGATTAAAAAAACAAAACAGATTCTAGATAAATAGATTTAAACTATATTTAAAAAATATATAGTTGTCTATATTATATATATGTATCCAATTAAAACAAATGGAAAATAGAATGGATAAAAATATGGTCCCAAAAATCCAAAAAATATTATTAATTATAATTATTTCTATAATAATAATTGTTACTTTTAGTATACTTAATTCGAAATTTAATATTATTGGAAAATCTACAGAAGTATTAAGTGGAATAATTGATGGTATTGATGTAAATCCAATAACTTGTAAAAGCAAAATATCAAATACGCAAATAACAGACCATCAATTATCTACAGAAATAAACGTTAGATATAATCAAGAAATGAATACTGAAATAAATCCCACTATTACTTTAGATAGAGAATTAAGTTATACCTTTGAAGAATCACAATGGACAAATAACACTAATTATTCAACTAAATTAATCATAGAAGATAAAGATCAAGAGAAAATAACTAATTTTTTAATATCTGGTGGAGTTTCCAAAAGAAATATTCCACAAGCCATATTTGATTCTAAAGAATATAAATTATTTATCAATATCCACACTAAAAATCCAGAACTTGAAAAAATAACTATTTATTCTAATTTAGAAGATACAGAAATGAGTAAAATTACCCTTGATTTTAGCGAAAATATCTTTGTTATAGATGTGAATCCAAATGCTTTGTTTTTTATAGGTAATGAAAATAACACAATTTATAAAATTGACTCTGAAAAAAATAAGGTTTTTCTTTATGTCAAACCAAGAATTACAAGAAAAAATCTTATTGAATACCATTTAATTCTAAAAAAAGATACTATAACAAATCAATATAAAAATTTCAATAAACCATTAGATTTTTACTTTAATGAAGAAACTAATATTCCTTATGAAATTATTGAACCAGAATTAATTGATCCACCAATAATCGAAGATAATTTTAAAATAACTCAATTTGAAATTGAACAAGGAAGTTCTAATGCAATAGTTTATTTTAGTGAGGGGGTATATTCTAATAATAATTCAGCACTTAACATTTCTAATTTCACTATTGAAAATAATGGTTTACAAGAAAACATAATAAAAGGAGTAAGTCATTTAGCAGGAGAAAATAAAGCAGTTATTTCATTTAATAAAATAATTACTGATTATGAAAACTTAAAAATTATTACTAACAATATTTATGATGCTTCAGGAAAACAAATGATTACAGAAAATTCCACTGTATTTGCAAAAAACAATAGATTGTCCTTAGCTCTTAAAAAAGGTTGGAATTTAGTCTCTTTCCCTAAACCTTTAGCTGAAAATTGGAATATATTCTCAAATTTAAGCGATAGTAGTTCAAATATTGAAATTTATACTTATATTGATAATAGTTGGGTATCTCTGCCCTTAAATACAAACACTTATTCAGAAGCATTATTTATAAAATCCACAAAGCCACAAGAATTAAATTTATTATGGGACAGATCAAAAATTACCACATTAGATGTTTCTAATTTAAAACCAGGATGGAATTTAATTGGATTTCCAATTGATTTAAGTGTCCAATATACATTTTATATAGATGATATATTAATTAATCCAGATCTGTTTACGCAAATAATTGTAAAAGGAACAAATTACAACACAACCGAATTTACACAGATTGTTGGAACCGACCCTTCTATTCCTCTTAGCCCATATGAAGGATATTGGATATATATAGAAAATAATCCCTTATACAAAGGAAACTGAGTAGAATGAAAAAAATATTATTAATAATGTTAATGTCAATTATATTTTTTAGTAATTTAATTTGTGTTTATTCCGATTCAAATAATCCTCCCGTATTACCAGACAATATCTATGGTACAATTAGAATTAATGAGCATCCTGCAGATATTAATACTCAAATAATTGCAAAAATAAATAATGTAATTGTGGGAGATTATACCATTAATCAAACGGGACAATTTGGAAATAATACAAGTATTGAAAATAGATTTCTAATCGCAGGATATTTTTTAGATATTGGAGAACCAACTGAATTTTATTTAATTAAAGAAGATCAAGAAATCTTAGGAGTAACAATTCCAGAAATAATAATTTTTGAAAGTGGAGAAACAAAAAAAGTGATCCTTAATTTCAATTTTGAAGAAATGATTGTCCCTCCAGAATCTCCTCCAATAATTGATGATGAAAATGAAACTAATGATATAATTATAGATCATCCAATATCTGGCGGAGGAAACGGCGGTAGTGGAGGTGGAAGTTCAAGTAACAATAACCCCGCACCTCAAATTACAAAAGACCTAAATGATATTTCTAATTTATATATAAATAATTCCTCAAATTTAGATATAAACAACACGGATGATGGAAAAATAAATTTGGATTCAAACTTACCACACACTAATTGGTGGCCTAAATTTTTAAAATTTCCAAAATTTGGTGAAGATAAAAATTTAGAAAATCAAGGCAACACAAATACAGATTTTAATTTAAAAACAACTTATTTAAAATACTTATTATTAATTATAATTCTTATTACTTTAATTATTTTAGTAATAATATACATTAAATATAAACGGAGATGAAAAAATGGCAAAAGAAAAAACTAATAATAAAAAATTAATCATTTGGGCAGTAGTTGCTTTAGTAATTGGAGTCGTAATCGGCTTAGCATTAACTAATCTTGTAATAACTGGAAATGCCACATCCACATTAGTTAACAAAGAAAAAAGCACAGTTCAATTAACAGGAGTAAGAATTACTAATCCTGAAACAAATGGAACAACAGTGTATTATGGAACACCAATACATTTTACTGCAACGCCAATTTTTAGTGGACTAGAACTTGCATATCCTGCAACCACAAACACCCCAAGATACCTATGTACTTGGACAATAGTAGATCGATTACCAGGTGGGCAAAGACAAATATTAAATCCAGAACCGATAATAAATGATTGTTCAATAACTGTCACCCCTGGTCGAAATGGAGTAATTATTAGTGGAGAATTAGGAATAATTGTGGAAGCAAAAACTATAGTAAATGGAATTACAAATTTAAAATCTGATTCAAGAACATTTAGTATACTTGGAAATCCAGAACCACTTAATTCAGAAAACATTAGATAAATAAGAAATGAATTTTTTATATCTTTTCATTTTTTTTCTTTTTATTATATAGATGCCTTTAAATTCTTTTTCTTTATATATTATAAAGTGATTAAATATGTTTAAATTAAAGAAAAACCTGTTTTCTAAAGCAGAACACAATGTTAATAGATTAATATTAGTATTAGGAATCTTTCTTTTAACTATAACTGCAATTGTTATGGCTCAAGGAAAAGGTTGGATAAGTCTTAATCTTGGTGTTATTAGCACATTAAAAACTATATCTATAATTTTATGGACTTATTTTATTGCAACTGTTTTTATTAGATTAACTCAAGCACAAGTCTTTAAATTATTTGACGAAAGTGTTGATGTTGAACAAAAACTATTACTAAGTAAATTATATATTTCTTTTATATATGTAATTTCTACTGCCTTTGTTCTTTGGAAAATGGGAGTTACTTTATCTAATATCACTTTATTTTTAGGACTTGCGGCAACAGGTATTGCTTTTGCTATAAGAGAAGTTATTTTATCTTATATCGTATGGTTTATGCTTCTTACAAAGAAGCCATTTAGAATCGGAGATTATATTAAGATGGGAGAAGAAGAAGGAATTGTAAAGCATATTGGAACATTCTTTGTGTTTATTGATCCAATCAACACTGAAATTAAAGAAACAATAAAAATTCCAAATAAACTTTTCCTGGAAAAACAAGTAATTACTTATGGTGGAATTAATATTCCTGTAATTGTTAAAGCGCCTGTAACTTCTGTTGAATTAATAAATGTTGAAGAAAAGATTAAGTTTATTAAGAAAGATTTCGCTAAAATTTATCCTGATTATCAAATCAATCCAAAACTTATATCTGATAAAGAATATGTATATCTATTCTTTGATTTCACAGTTCCACACACTGAAAATCTAACTATGATTAGACACAGATGCTATGAAGAAACATATATGTACTTTAAAGGAGCAAGATAGAGTTTACTCTATTTTACTCAACTTTTCTTGACATCTTACTTTTAAATTACTTCTTTACCTAAATCTATTTATTAATGAAAAAAAGAGGTTATAATTATGAAAGACAATGAAATTAGAGAAAAGATTTTAAGCATATTAATACATAATAAAAAAACAGTATTTAGTGATCTTTGGGATAAGAAAGTACCGTCTAATAAATTCACATATCATTTAAATCAATTGATTGAAGAAGGATATGTAAAGAAAGATAAAGATCAGAAATATGCACTTACAACTAAAGGAAAAACCTTAGAATCATCACTTGATGGAGAAACTGGAAAAAAAAGACAAAGACCATTTGTTGCTGCACTTTTAGTTGTTAGAAAAAATGGAAAATATTTATTATACCATAGAACTAAAGAACCTTATTATGGATTTTATGGACTTCCTGGTGCAAAAGTAGAATTTGGAGAAAATATACTTTCTTGTGCAAAAAGAGAATTATTTGAAGAAACAGGATTATCTGGAGACGCAAAAATTTTTTCAGTAATCAATTTTATAATCAAAGAAAATGGAGAATTACTTAGCCATTTCACTCAATTTGTGATTTTGATTGATAATCCAAAAGGAGAATTAATAAAAGAAAACAGAGAAGGAGATTATCAATTTGTAAATAAAACTGAATTTTACAAAAAAAACAAAAAAGGAATTTTATTCCCTGATAACCTTATAATCTTTAAAAACATACAAAAGAATGATGGAACACTTCATTTTTATGAAATGTCCTTTGACATTGTAAATTCTAAATTTACAAATTTTGTTTGTGAAAAGATATGTTAAATTTCTAAAATAATTGGTTTTTTGATATCTCCACCTATCTTGTTTAATAGCAAGATATTCTTTTTCTTTGCCATATCAATTGCTAAATCTTGATATATTCTTCCAATGTGTGTTATTGGATTTTTTCCATAGTAGGCTTCTAAAGTCATTGGTTTAGTTGGAGTTATCAATCCATTTCTTCTGTTTCCTCTACCAGTTGCTCCACTATCCCCCATCTCTAGAGAAGTTCCTGTCTTTGTTATAAAATGCATTTCTTTTGTGTCTCCCACATTAATGTATAAATTTTTTAACTTAAACTTTTGTTTTAACTTATCTTCAAGTATTCTCTTATATTTAAAATACTCTTCTTTTTTTTTAAATTTATCTAAGAAAGCAAGAGCAATATAGATTGTTTTATCTTTGCCATCAAAAGTAAACATTACTTTGTTGTCCGTTCCTATGTACTTATCTGTTTTGTGAAGACTATCTATATAGTTTCCAATAGACTTTACTAGTCTTTCATTATCTGTTTCTGGGTAACCGACTGCAAAGCTTGTATCATTAGCTTTTTTGCAAGAAAAAATTTCATTAAGATCAGGACTGCCTTGGTTTAAGAAATTGTAAATCTTATATTTCAATCCATTCTTTATCTCAAAACTTAGAGTTTCCTTAACTACTAAATCAAGTATCTTATCAATATCTTTTACTTTTGTATATTGACCAGCAAAAACAATCCTTACTTCTGTTATAAACTTTCCGTTCTCAATCTCTCCTGCACACACCATTGTTTTATCTACGTTATAGTGTTTTATTGCTCCGTATTCCTTTAATAATCTTTTCGATAACTTTTCAGACAAATTATCCGCAATCGTATCTGGATGACCAATTCCTTTTCTTTCAATTACTTCTATTTTCGTTTTCATGTTTCTTCTCCTGTACTCATTAGTAACTAATTAGTGTTTAGAAATGTTTAAAAATACTTCCACTCATTAGTAACTGTATAGTGGCCACACGGTTACTAAGAAAGGAGAAATGACAGAATATGACCTCAGAAGCAAGAGTGAGTCCTTACTTTTCAAAGGAACAAATAAAGATAATTGATGGGTTAGTTAACAAAATTGGATGCTCTCGAGCAGATGTTGTTAAGCAACTTACATTAATTAAATTAACAGACATGGGATACTTTCATAATCCTGATAAAAAACATTAATTGTTGGACAATCATCTTAATTTTCTATTATTTGATTTTTGTTTTTCTAAAAAGTCTTTTATCATTTTCTTTTCTTTTAACCTTTGATACATCTAATTTTAGTATTTGTTTTGAAATTATTTGCTTTTTTGCATAATCTTTAAATATCTGTTTTACTCTTTCTTTATTTGGATTAAGATATCCTTCTTTATCAAAAAATAAATTTCTAGTTAAATTTACTGATTTTATCATTTGCTCTGTATGATTTATTTCTTTAATAATACTTTCAATAGATTGTTTTCCTATATCTACTTCTTTATTTGCAATCTTTTTTAACAATCTTTTCTTAAATTCTTTCTTTTCCTTATCATTTATATCTTCTTCTGAAATATATCCCCATTTCTTGTATTTTTCCAAGTCTTGTTTAACGATTTGCACATCTGTATAGATTATATCTGAACCACTATAATTTGCAATTATTGGAACTGTTGCTCTAATAAATGAACCCATTAGTATATCTCTCCATTTTAAAATCAAAGGCAGTTCTATTCCTTTCTTTCCTTTTATTGTTTTAATAGAAATTACAAATTTATTATTTGAATCTCCAGGAATATATTTATGGTTTATATAAAACTCTAAGATCGCTATTGGATTATCTTCTTCTTTTAAATATATTATTTTTTGTGAGAACCTTTGTTTTATATTCTCTAGACCGTGAGGATTTGTTATCTCAAATGACAGTCCTTCTGGTTGTTTTACTTTTTTTAATTCGTTTAAAATTAAATCGGTACAATCTTCTGTAGATAATTCTTTTGTAGTTTTCATTTCAATCACACATATTGTTGGACAATAATTATTTTACTTTCTTATTTAAATATAATCTTTTATATTTGCTGCTCTTGCCATCATAGAGAATATTCTCTAAATGCACCATTTCTTTGTCTTCTTTATATTTTCCTAAACTTGATTCTTTTCCATCTAAGAATTTTAGTATCTTATCAGTCTTAACAGATATTGAATATAAAGTAATTTCTGAGAAATCATTTTTAATTAAATATTCACATAATCTTAACATTGATCTTTTTCCTATGTTTCTATTTTGATATTCTTTTTTTACAGCTATCCAATGTATATTGAATTCATTTTTATCTATATTTATAGTAGGATGTATTTCTCCATCAATTACCCCTACCAATTCTCCAGTTTTTTCAGAATACGCTAAGAAAAAGATATCAACATATCTTTTAAATAAACTATAAATCTGAGAATTTATTTTTCCATCTTTATGTTTTTCTCTTGGAACTAATGCATTATTTTCTTCTAAGATTGACTTGATTTGAGTTATCAATTGTTTATTTGAAAGAAAAGTTTTTACTTCTCCTCTATTTCTTAAATCTATAACCTTATAGTTTAAACCAATTCTTTCTACCATATAGATTCTTTTCGGTAAATGTATTTATAATAATATCTTTAATTTTCGCACTGGACAGGTACCCCCCCGAAAACACCCCGTCTTTCAAAAACAATATATATCTGGTGATGTAAAATGTTTCGAAATGAAAATAAGTTTAGAGATAATGTGTGTGTTATGTATAAATCCGTTGATGATTTAATACTAAAGAATAAAGGATTGATTGGAACAACCAGAATTCCAAACTACGATCCAAGAAGAAGATATTTTACAAAGTGTTAATTTGTTTTCTTCTACATAACAAAACGTGGTGTTTTCTTTCCCCAAAGGTTATACATAAAAAAGTATAAAAAAACATCAGTAAATTGATCTACCCCAATGCAACCAAAACCCGAGAAAACAAAAATTTTCTGGGTCCAGAAAAATTAAAAAAATTTTCTTGGGATACAAAAAAAATTGAAAGGAGGTGATGAAAAAAGTCCAATTTAGAAAAAATCAAGAAAAAGCAAAATCTTTGCTAGTTTAGCTAGCTAAAATGTGCAAAAAAGCATCAAAAAACCACAATTTCTCTACTTTTCGGTCGGCTTAATGCTTATTATACGGAACGGCATATTTAAAATAGCCGATTAAACCAAAAATATGCAAAATTACCGCTTATTGTCTGAAGAGATTATGTGACCTCGAGGAGATCGATTCAAAAACCCTACAAAAAGAACAAAACGACACAATCCCCTATGTTGAAGAAAAATATATTGCGGGATTAAGTGATACTAGTAAAGCATCGCTATTTAAAATTAATTAATGCCCTATTTATTATATAATGTAAGGTAATAAAAAAGAAAAAAGAGCAGATTTGCTCTTATGCCGAACCAGTTATTTTGGTATCATTTCTGTTGTATGATCCGATTTAAAACAAATCCTTCTACGAGGATATCCTGGGGCTGACCCGCCGCCACCTATGCAGTCTTCATAAGATATAAAATAGCCTTCTTCTGCATCAACAACTATGCCATTAAGATTGTTTAAATTCTGACATGCATTTCCTGTCGTAGATAAGTTTGCAGTCGCAAAGTATCCAATTATTGCTCCAACTAATAAAGCTGCAGCAATTAAAATGTACCATTTCATTTTCTCGTTTTTCATTTTATTTTCATCTCCATTTTTTAATAACCTTAAAAAGTTATAAAATTTATTTAATTATTATATTTATGGTGTTGCAAAGGGTTTATAAATGTTTTTCTAGATTACGTCCAAGTTTTTGTGTAAGATAACTAAAATAAAAAAGAAAGGCTAAATAAGTTGCCTTATTATTTTACAATTAAACCCTCAGCAATTATTAAACCGCAAAAATTTATAAAGGGTGATCAAATATAGGATCATCCCACAGATAATTAAATCCGGGTGGCAATACACTACCTAATTCATTTAATGGAGTTTCTGGATCATAGCCTTGGCGCCCAATAACAACACAACAAGATGCAGATTCAATAGAAGTATACTGGTTTAATGTATTTTTACAACATGCACCCACGGTGTCATTAAATGGGTTTTTGTTAAATTTCGTATTCATTACTTTTGTTGTATTGCCAGACACAACATTTGTTAATAATAGCCCGATTATTACACCAATCACTAAAGCAACCACTGCCCAAATGATTAATTTTGTTTTTTCATTTTTCATTTTAATCTCCATTTTTTAATTTTTTTTAATAATAATATATTTTAATAACTTATAGAAGTTATTTAATATAATAATCATATTATGCTGCGATAAGTTTATAAATATTTATTTTTTTTAACTGGGGATTGTCCAATATTTAGTGTAAAATACTCTGAAAATTTAACTAATGGATTCTTGCACGAGTGTGTGGTTTTGGCTTTAGTTTTTGTAAGTGAACATGTTTTTCTTTAATTAACTTTGTGTATTCAAAAGACACCTTGTCGCTAATCAACTTTATAAAAAAAGAAGAATTCTCAGATTTAGAATCATAATGAATTATTGCATCTACACCTAATGCTCTATCTTTGTGATTTAGTAGATTAGTAATGGTGTTTTCTACAGCTTCTTTTAAAATAGGTAGATCTTTATTAAATTTACCATGATGTTTAAGAACATGCCTACAAACTGCACCAACTATTCGTTTTCTATTCTGAAAATATAATTTCATTCTATTATCTAAAGTCATTTTAATTATCACCTATCTTAATCCCCCATATTTATTAAATCAATAAATATTAAAATAACTACTATTTTATTTTTATCTTCTTTTTTACTTGTACAGAATACTTTAACTTCTGCTTTCTTGCCTTTTCACAAAGTCTCGCTATTTTCTTATCTGTAAATGGGTTAATTGCTTTAATTCCAGGAATCTTGTTGAAGTCCTTAGTGTTTTCTGTATAGATCACTCTTACATTGTTCTCAAGCATAGTTTGTGCTAGAAGGGCATCAAAAAAGTGCACTTTTGTTTCTGAAGATAGCTTTACTGTCGCAGACACAGTGTTTTCTGAGTAAAATAAAACTGTAAATGCAGACTTGAAATCAATAAGTGTTTCTTGTATTTCATTATCATCTAAGGATTTAAGTTTCTGTTTTATTACATTTACAAATTCTACAAAATTTTGTATACTTACAAATGCATTTTTTTTAATAGTGCCGGATTCTACAATTGCTGCAGCAATTAATCGTCGTTCTTCTGATTCTTTTTTAGATTGAGAAATTACAAGTATATTTGTATCTATTAAATATTGTTCTTGAATATCTAAAAAATCATTATTTGAATTTTGATTATAATAAAAGTTTTCTAAAGTCATTTCTTACCACCATTTTATCTTTCGTAGATCTCTGCTCTTGTTTTAGGCATCTTTCCGCCTTTTCCAACCTTTATTGGATTTACATACATCCTATGTCTTAATCTTGCAAGAGTATCTTCTCTTTTATTATTTAAATTATCTACTGCTTGTACTATTGTTTTACTTATTGCGTCCTTTTTATCTCCATAAAGTAACTTTGCAGACTCTCTCAAAGTCTTTTCAGATTTATCATCCATTGATATTGTTATTACTCCCATTTTATCCCTCTCGTTTATCGGTTTAATAATTATTAATAAGAAAGAACAAAATGTTTTTAAATAGAGCAGTTTTACTTAATTATATATTTAAATAATTTATTATTTAAATAATATATTACTTAAAAGTTACCAACGACAAAAATTACTCGCCAAAACTGTCCAATAAATAATGAGAAATATATTTTATAAAAATAAACCTTAAAAAAATCGCCCATCAAAATTAAAAAATAAAAAAAAGCACATTAGTTCGCTATGCTAAAACAACTAGTTAACAATACAATTAAGTACAACTGCCTTCTTTGGGCAAGTTCCATTAGTTAGAACCATATTACTTATCTCACTAGTGTCTAAAGTATTATAATCAGAATCTTGTCTAGTGTAAGTAAAGTTAGTATCTGTGGATAATTCAATTACTTCTCCACCACTAACAACATCTTCAAATCTACCAATAAGTGTCATATCTGTTCCACTTACATTCTTCCCTTCAATAGTAAGCACTATATTAAATATTTTTAAATCAGAATTATTAGTAAACATTAATTTAGTTACTCTACTTGTACTATTAATATCACAAGAATCAACTAAAAACTTAGCATCTATACAAGAAACATCACTTGAATTAACAAGTGCACTACTTGCATCATCCATATTCTGTTTAGAAGACTCTTTAAGCCAAGAAAAGAAAAGCCCAGCTAAGATTACAGAAATAACAATTATTAAAGTCACTACTATTACTTCTGAAGCACCTTTATTATTTAGTTTAAACATTCTTTTCACTTCTTATCAGAAACTATTGTAATATCATCGGGTAAAATTGTAATCAAAACATTAATGCTCCCTTTATCTGGTATTTCAATTATCTCAAATCTATCTACGTCGTTCATACCTATATCTAAAGCCAACTGCTCACAATCAAATCTAATTAGCCTACAGTCTTTAAATTCGTATGGACTAGGATTAGCCTCTAGAAAACCTGAAGTAGTAGCAGCTGAAGCAGAAGTACTTATAGGATCCTTAAAAGCACCAAAATATCTAAATGCTATATTATTACTAAGCGGAATAGATAAATCTGGAATTAATTCTAATGTTAAAACCCCAGATGAAGTGTTATATTCTAAAGTATAACTTTCTAAAGAAGTATATGTGCCAGTAAACAGATCACTATCCCCATATCCATCCCTCACAGCTATTGCATTTATTACTGTTGTGGAATTAATTAGTATAGGAGATTCATATAGCATAGATTTTCCGCCAGGTATACTTGAATCAAGAGTATAGTAAATAGTTGCACCGTCTTCTGCAAATAATCTAACTTCTATTGGCCTTGTAAATTCATAAGGTTCGGGGTCAGCAGTCGGCGTTGCAAGAATATGGGTTACTGTGTATTTTCCTGTAAAATCTTTAGTCTCATAATTTGGCTTAACCGAAATTGCGTTTATTGTTATAACAGTATCTAAAGGAATATTAATTGGAGAAACATAAACTTCGCTTTCGATTGTTGGATCGCTCCCATCTGTTGTGTAATATATTGTTGCTCCTTCTTCTGACGATAAAGTTATGTTTTGAGATTCAAAAAACGTATCTGCATTTGGGTCTGCAACTAAATCACTTTGAATTAAAGTTAAATCATAACTATCAATTAATAAAATCTTTTTAGGACATGTTCCGTTTGTTAAAGTGATATTTGTTAAATTCCCAAAATCTAATGTTCCTAAAGCTGATATATCTCCAGAAATATAAGTGAAATTGGAATCTGTTGAAAGTGAAACCATTTGTCCAGATTCAACAATTGTATCAAATCTTCCACTAATTTTTAAATCAACACCTTCTGCATCTTTCCCTTGAACTGACAAAATCAAATTAAAAATTTTTAAATCAGAGTTGTTTGATAAAACAAAACTAATCTTTCTATTTACTTCGTCTAAATCAAAAGATTCAATCTTAAATGTAGCATTGCTGCAAGACAAATCACTTGCTTCTTTTAATTGCATTGATGTTTGATCTAATTGTGTATTTGAAGATTCCTTAAGCCAAGCAAAGAAAATACCTGCAAGGATTACTGTAACCACAATAATTAAAGTTACAACAATAACCTCTGATGCGCCTTTATTTGTTTTAATCATATTCTATCATTAATATAGAAGGAGAATTATTTTATAAATATAACTTTTAAAAAAGCTTTTAGTTACTGAGGCAAAGAACTTGGAATATTATTTCTTAAATAAGGATAAGTTGTTCCTTCATTAATATCCCAGATGGTGTCGAAATCCCAATCAGTAAAATTATTTGGATCTTTCATTTGTTCTGTTGTTAAACCAATTGCTCCATCATCACTTGTTGTTTGCAATGATGTATTCATATCCCAAAAATTATTGTAACCATTGATTGCATCTCCAGAAAATCCTTTATTTGTTGGATTTGATGTATCTTCATAAATTACTCTTCCTATTGAATAACTATTGTTAATATCTGTCCAGCCTTCTGTATATCCTATAAACCCACCAAAAGATGTTTCACTAGAATCAGATATACGTGTTATATTACTTAATGAATAACAATTTTCAAATGTTCCACTTTCGTCGAGTCCAATCATTCCTCCTACACTTTCTTCTCCTATTGCAGACCCTGTTGAATAACTTTCTACGACGATACTTTGAAAACCAGATCCAATTAATGTACCAACACTATTTCTTCCAGTGACTACAGAATTTGAAAAACAATTAGTTATCTCTCCCAGTTCTATATACCCAACTAAACCACCAATAACTCCCCCAATTCCATAAATATTTCCTATGGAATTACTCGAGAAAATTGTTCCCTGATTATTCATTCCAACTAATCCCCCCACATAATTTTGACCTATAACATTAACATCTTCTAATTTTACATTATTTATTACATTACTAATAATATAACCAAATAATCCTACATTATCTGTTTCTGGTCTATTAATGTATAAATTATTTATTGTGTGATTATTGCCGTCAAAATTTCCCAAAAATCCTGCAGAAGCATCTCCAATTGGTTCCCAGCCTTCTCCTTCATTGTATGGCGAAACATTCATATCTATATCCGCACCAAGTAAATAATAACCCTCTAAATCGTTTCTTACATTATTCAAGTCTTCTATTGTACAAATAATAAATGGATTTTCTTCTGAGCCATCTCCTTCCGTGATACATGGCTATTCTGCTAAAACATTAATATCTGCAGTTGTGCTTCTTGTTTCTAATTCATCTGCTACCGTCAAAGTAATGGTGTGCACGCCAAGAGTTAAATTACTTTTATTAAAATCACATCTTGATCCAATTGCACCATCTACATCTGATGTCCAAGAACAAGTGTATTCTCCTTGTGCGTTACTTACTGAACCAGAGAACTCAATTGCTCCTAATGCAACTATGGATTCGTCTGCTGGAGATGAAATGATTGGTACTAAGTGGTCTTTAATTGTAATGCCTGTGGTTGCTATCTCTGTACTTTCTCCATCTGTTACTGTTAAAGTAATTGTGTGTGCTCCTAAATTTTTTAAAGTATCTATTGCAAGATTACAACCGGTGTCTAATTCGCCATCAACATCTGAAGACCAAGAACAATTATAATCTTCACTTCCTCCACTTGTGTATGCATTGAAATCTATTGAGTCTTCATAAAAATAATATTTTTCATCTTCTGGAGAAATAATGCGTGTGGTTAATGGACCTGCGATAATCTCGCATTCTAAAATTTCTGATTTCTTAGGACAAGTCCCATTAGTTAATACCATGCTTGTTATTTCACTTGTATCCAAAGTAAAATAATCAAAGTCTTCTCTTGTATAATTAAAATTAGTATCTGTCGATAGATTTACTATTTGACCTCCAGAAACCGATTCATCAAATGTTCCAATAAGTGTCATATCTGTTCCACTTACATTCTTTCCTTCAATTGTAAGCACAAAATTAAATAGAGTTAAATCAGAACTATTTGTAACTAAAATTTGAGTAACTTTATTTGCATTGTTTATTGTACAAGAATCAACTTTAATCTTTACATTCATACAAGATAAATCGCTTGCTTGTAATAGTACCCCACCTGTTTGATCTAACTTATCCTTAGATAAATATTCATTAATCCAAACAAAAAATATTCCTGCAATAATTATAGAAACTACAATAACCATTGTTACAACTATTATTTCAGAAACCCCTTTTTTAGAAATCATTTATTACTCATTTTATTTTTGTCTTTTTTTAATAAATAATTTTTATTTATTGTTTCACTATCACTTTTGTGTTCTATTATAAAATAGTATATTGTAGTTGTTACATTTGTCATAAGTATTACTAATAATGAAACACCTACTATTTTTTGAGTAAAGGCATTGTTAATTCCCATACTTATCGGATAAGTTGCAAGTACTGCAGCAGCTAACCCTCTTGTGTGTAATGAAACGATAAGAGCTTTGTCTTTCTTTTCAAAATTTTTAAAAAATAATAGTTTTGTAATTAATATTCTTAAAATAATAATTAAAGCAACTAATGCTAAAGTTATTAAGATTACTTCAAAAGTTATATATTTAAATTCAATAATTACTCCTAAATATATAAAAAAGAAAGTTTTAATCACTAGTGAGATTTCCGTTTGGAAATGGTGTATGTTTTTTTCTAAAGTGAAATCTTTCATCTTAAATGTTTTAAATATGTCCGAAGCATTGCCTAACACTAATCCAAACACTAAAACACAAAATGCGCCATTACCACTTAAAAATTCAGTTGCTGCATATAATAAAAATAAAAACGAAAGCGTAAGAAAGTAACTAAATCCTTTTACATCTTCAGAGTCTCTTAAAATTTTAGACCAAATTATCCCTCCAATAAGGCCAACAACTGCGGCGATTGCAAAAGCAGAAAATACCCCTTGAATAATTAATTTTGTATTTGCAACTTGAGTAATAATTATTCCAACAATAGTAACTGTTGCAACAACACATAAAACATCAGTTATTGCTGATTCTAAAGTCATTATTGTTTTTGTTTGGTCTGTTGCACTTGATTTTGTAACTAACGGAATTATTATTTCTGAACTCGTTCCTCCAATAATTACTCCTAATAAAAGACCATAAATCCATTCAAATCCAAAAACAAAATGTAACAGCACTCCAGAAAGTACAGAAGTTAATACAAAAACTAGCATTGTAAATAAAAATGCATTTTTTATTTCAGTAATAACTCTATAAAAATTAAGATATAGTCCTCCATCAAAAATTAAAACAATTAAGGCAATTGCTGCAAAAATAGGTGAATATTCCCTTAGTTGTAATATTGTTGCTTGAGGGACTACTTGAAATATAGGCCCTAAAAATAAACCAATAAAAATTAATATAAAAACATCTGAAATCTTTGTTTTTCTAAAAAATACATTCCCTAAAAATCCTAATAAAAATATTCCTGCGATAAACACTAAAAATAAAAGTGGACTATTCATGGTTTCTCCGTTTAATTGATAAATATAAGTAATCAAATTATTTTATAAACATAACTGAAAAATAAATAATATACTTTATATAAACTAAATGGATATATATATTAATATGAATAAAAACCACAATTCAAATTTAAATAAAAAAGTAATAGCCGTAGTTGTTCAAATGGTTAACGACATGGCAAATAAAAAGAAAGGTTCTTTTTTTATAATTACTAAAAAGGATATCTCTGATAAATACGAATGCCTATATCCTGATTTATTTTCTGGTAAGAAAATAAGCATCTTCAACAAAGAAACACAAACCCTCTTAATCGCTTTACTTGAACTTGATGGAGCAATAGTTGTTGATAATGATGGGTACATTGTTGATTATGGTGCAAAAGTTAAGAAAACTACAATCCTTAAAGGACATGGAACAAGACATTCTGCAGCAAGAGGAATTTCAGAAACTAAAAACGTTCTAGCAATCATCTCTTCAGAAGAAGATGGAAGAGTTAGAATTTTTACAAACGGAGAACTAGCTGCAGAAATAAATCCTAAAACTGGTAAAACAAAAGAATTCTTTGAAAAAATTGGGGAATTATTTTCAAGACCAGACATTCAAGTAGCTACTGCTGGTGGCGTAGCTTCATTACTCTTAAGATTAAATCCATTAATGGCAGGAGCAATATTTACTGGTTCTTGGATAATCACAAAATACGGGCTTATTAGTATGAAAGAATTCTTAGCAACTGGAAAACTAGTTGTAACAAAACAGAAAAAAGAAGTTAAAAAAATTAAAAAAAAATAATTATGCCAGAACTACACTATAATAAAACAAAAGAACTAACTAGAGGATTATTTATTTCATTTAAAAAATCAATTATAAGTTTAACCTTCGGTGCATTTATTTCTTTACTCTCAACTGTATTCCTTAGATTTTTAGAAATTGCATTTGGCTTTGCGTGGAAGAATGGATTAACTTATCTTTTCTTATCTTATGGTTATTTGATTGCTACAACTGCACAATCTGTTTATTATTCATTTAAGGGATATTTAAAAGAAGGAATATTCTATATAGTTGGTTGGGGTCTTGGTTCTTTATTGTTATTTAGATTTGGTGCAATAGATAAAGCAACACTTTTTAATTCCTTATTGATTCCTGGAATTATTATTTGTATTAAATTATTCTATACTATTGTTAAGTCAAGTAATAAAACTCCAGTAAAACACTTTAGAAGATATGAAAGATAAAAAGAAAACTAAAAGAAATTATATCCTTTAGAGTGTATTCTAAGATGTCTATGTAGTCTTCTTTGACTTACTCCAAGATCTGATAAGTCCTTATAACTATATCCTGCTTTGATTAATTGATCAGCACTATATCCTGCAGAATATAATTCTCTTGCAGTAAACCCTATTGGCTTTAATTCTTTTGCTGTATATCTTATTACTCTTAATTGTCTTGGCCCATATCCTAGTCCATTAACATCTTTTGCAGAATATCCTGCATAATATAATTCTCTTGGAAAGAACCCAACATCATGTAATTCTTTTGCTGAGTACCCTGCATCCCTTAAAGAAGCAGCATCAAAACCTGCAAGTCTAAGTTCTCTTGCTGGATATGCTTTCTTTAAATCATAAGCACTGTAACTTGCAGCCCTCATTTCTTTTGCTGAATATCCCGCATTTGCAAATTCAATTATATCAATATCTAAATCTGCAAGTTCTTTAGCACCATATCCTGCATCTTTTATTATTTGTAAACCAAATCCTGCAAAATATAATTCTCTAGCAGTAAATCCTAGATTATGAAATTGTTTTGCTGAATATCCAATACCAAGTAATTCTTTTGCATTAAATTCTGCATCTCTTAAATCATATAAACTATATCCTGCTAAATGAATCTCAACTGCAGAAAATCCTGCTCTTTTTAAGTCTTTTGCGAAATATCCTTTAGAAATAAATTCTGCTAAACCACAACCGATTAATCTTATATCATTTAATGAACAACCAGCATCCATTAACTGAACACAAGAAAGTCCTGCATCTGATAATTCTTTAGTGGTATATCCAGAGAAATAAAGCTCAGCAGGAGCATACCCAAATCCAAGTAACTCTTTTGCAGAATAATTTAAATATCTTAAATCTTCTAAATTAAATTCTTCTTTCTTTTCTTTTAATGTTAAAAGATCTCTTAAATCAAATAAGTCTTTTAACTTATATCCTGCGTCTTTTAGTTCTCTTATAGAATATCCTACTTTATACATGTCTCTTGAACTTACACCTGCTTCTCTAAATTGTTTAGCAGTAACGCCAACTGGAGTTAATTCTTTAATTCTAAATCCTTCTTTTAAAAGATCAGCAATAGTTATGCCTTCATCAAGTAATTGCTGTATATTTATTTTTTCTTTATCCACTAAATCTAAAAGAGTATATCCTGCAACTAATAGTTCTCTAATTGTGTATGCCTTCTTTAAATCTTCTAAAGTATATCCTGCTTCAATTAATTCAGTTGCTTTATATCCTGCAATCTTTAATTTCTTAACTGGGAAATCTAATTTATATAATTCCTTTGCGGGATACTGTGCATAAGCGACAACATCTTCACTATATTTTACTTTTAATAAATCTTTAGCTAAATAGCCAATTGCTTTTAATTCCTTTGCAGAATAACCTGCTTTCTTTAATTCCACTAATGCATATTTTGCATTATGTAAATCTGCTGCTGAAAAACCAATCGTAAAAAGATATTTAGAACTGAATTTCATTTTTTTTAATTTAGTTGCTGTATATTTTCTTTGTTTTAGTTTTATATAGTTATAACCTAATGAAAGTAATTTTCTTGCAGGAGTTTTCTTTCTTAGAAGTTCTATTAATGGTAATTGCTTTTTCTTAATTTCTTTTTTCTTTTTAACAACTGATTTCTTTTCTTCTGCTTTAAACCCAAGTTCTGTAATTTCGAAATTTGTAAATCCTGCATTCTTTAAATCTTTAATTGTATATTTCATTCCAAGATAAATTGTGTGATTTGCTTTTACTTTTTTTAAGTCTTTTGCATATCTTGTAATGCTTATTTTCTTTTTCTTTAATAGTGAGATATCTATTGGACTGATTAAGAAAGTGGTTGGAGAATTAAGCTGTTTACTTAATTTATCAACAATTTCTTTTTTGCTTAAACTTGCAGTTGCCTTTTTTAGGATTGGTTTTTTCTTAATTACAACTGGTTTTTTCTTTATAACAACTAGTTTCTTTGCAACTTTAACAACTGGTTTCTTTTCATTTAATGTAAAACCTAACGTCTTAATTTCAGTATCGGTAAATCCGGCGTCCATTAAGTCCGTAATATTATATTTCATACCAAGATAAATTGTGTGATTTGCATTTACTTTCTTTAAGTCTCTTGCATAATTTTTAATATCAATTTTTTTCTTTTTTAATAAGAATATATCAATTGGACTAATAACAAAAGTAGTTGGAAAATTGAGCTGTTTATTTAATTTATCCATTATTTCTTTTTTATTAAAACTTACTGCTGATTTTTTTAATTTCTTCATAAATATCACCTGTAGTCAATAGTAACTAATTCCCGTTATTTATTATATATATTATGTATGAAAACCTTTATATTACCGTCCAAAAGAAACATTTAAATACTGTTTTTGCTATAAATATTTAAATACCTTAAATAAGGATTTTTCGTTTTTTTCTAATAGAAAAATAAAAAATACTAAATATAAAAGGGGGAAAATAAAATGGTTAAAAAAACAGAAAATAATTTAAAAAAATTCGGTGCAATCGCATTTATTATAGGTGTAGTAATTGCATTAATTGCTGGTCTTTTATCACAAATGGTCGGTAATACTATAACAACATCTGTTTTAGTCTTACTTGGTTTAATTGTAGGATTTTTAAATGTAACAGATACTGAAGTTAAGGACTACTTATTAACAGCAGTTTCTCTTGTAATTGTTACAACATTTGGAACAGTTGCTTTTAGTAACGTAATGTATATTGGTCCATACTTAATCAGTGTATTAAGTGCAATAACAACATTTGTGGTTCCTGCAACAATAATTGTTGCTTTAAAAGAAATCTATAACTTAGCAAAGAACTAAGTTTTCTTTCTTTCCCAAAAAAAATCAGTGATTTTCTTGGGCACATAAAAGCTTAGCTTTTATTATGTTTCTGGGCCCAGAAAACTTTAGTTTTTTTGGGTTCTTTTTTCTTTTAGTTTTTTACTTTACATCTTAGAATAAGACTAGTTTTATTTGTCCAAGAAATGGTGTGTTTATTTAGCAATAATTAATCCACCAATATATTCTTGTTTAAATACAACTTTGCCTTTGTAAAGTATCTTTTCAATTCCGGAGAAGTCAGTTATATTTCCTTTAATTGTGTTAATGTATTTGTAGTCTCCTGCACTATAGTTCTTTGGGCCTCTATAAGGCATCTTTGTGTTTACTTTGGCTAAGGCCTTCTTTAGAAAACCAAAAGTTTCTTTTGCAAAAGAAATATCTCCGTGATACTTCTTATTCATCCCACCAGAATAAGCCATTGCCCAGATTGGTTCTTTATTATATCTTACAATCTCTTGGCCAGGAGCAAAAAAAAACCCACAATAACTGTCTCTATATTCCCATTTCCCTTTCTTATATTCTAGTTCTCTAAAACTTGGCCTTTCTGCTTTTATTTCCTTTGCATGGGAATTAGCATATGTATTTATCTTTGCTTCAACTAGAAATTCCACTAATTCTTTTAGGTTTATTTTTGAGTTCATTTTTTTCTCCAAATTATTTATTCAACAGTAACTGATTTTGCAAGATTTCTTGGCTGGTCTATTGGGCAGTCTTTAAGGTCTGCAATGTAATAGGCTAAAAGCTGTAAAGGAATGACATTAACAAAAGGTGTAAGGTTTGTACAAATGTCTGGAACATAAATTACATGATTACATAATTTTCCAATTTCTGTGTCTCCTCTAGTTGCAATTGCTATAATTCTTGCACCTCTTGCTTTTGCTTCATGAATGTTTGATAAAACCTTGTCATAGTTAAGGTCTTGATTTGCAATAACAACAATTGGAAGGTCTTTATCAATTAAAGCTATTGGCCCGTGCTTCATTTCTGCTGCGGGATAACCTTCTGCATGGATATAAGATATCTCTTTTAACTTTAAAGCGCCTTCAAGTGCCAAAGGATAATTGATTCCTCTTCCAAGATATAAAGAATTCTTTGCAGTATAGTATTCTTTTGCAATTTCTTCAATATTTTTTTCTTCCTTTAATGTTTCTTTTATTATTTCTGGCAATTCCTGTAAATTATCTATTAGTTTCCTTGCATCAGTTTCAGACATTGAACCAATACATCTACCAATATAAAGTGTTAAAAGATTTAAAGCTATTAATTGATTGGTAAAAGCCTTAGTTGAAGCAACACCAATCTCTGGCCCTGCTCTAATATATATTCCACCATCACATTCTCTTGCTATTGTTGAGCCAACAACATTAACAATTCCAATAACTTTTGCACCCTTTCCTTTAGCTTCTCTAATTGCCGCAAGAGTGTCTGCTGTTTCTCCTGATTGACTTATTGCAATAACTAATGTTTTATTATCAATTATTGGATCTCTATATCTAAACTCAGAAGCATAATCAACTTCAACTGGAATTCTTAAGAAACGCTCCATTGAAAACTTTGTAACTAATCCGCAATGCCAAGAGGTTCCGCAAGCAACGATTATTATTCTTTTTAGATTTCTTAAGAAGTCAGGTTCTAGGTTTAATCCACCTAACTTAGCAGTTACATTTTCTAAATCAATTCTTCCTGCTAGTGCTTGTCTAATTGTTTCTGGTTGTTCATGTATTTCTTTTAACATGAAATGCTTATATCCTTGTTTTTCTATTTGTTCTAAATTCATTTCTACATTTATTATTTCTTTATCTAACGTTATATTACTTAGACTTGTTATTTCATATCCTTTATTATCAATTTTTGCAATTTCATTATCTTCTAAATAGATTACTTTTTTTGTGTGTTCTATGATTGCAGAAACATCACTTGCTACGAAATATTCTCCTTCTCCAATTCCTAAGACTATTGGTGAACCACGTCTAGCAACTATTAATTCTTTTCCTTGTTTATCTATTACTACTAAACCAAAAGTTCCCACTATTTCTTTAACTGCTCTTTGTACTGCTTGTTTTAAGTCTCCTTTATTGAACTTTTCAATCAAATGAGCAATAACTTCAGTATCTGTTTGTGTTTTAAAAACATGGCCTTCACTTTCTAGATATTTTTTAATTGTTTCAAAGTTTTCAACAATACCATTATGCACAATTGCAATTTCTTCTTTACAATCAGTGTGTGGATGAGCATTAATTACTGTTGGCTCACCATGAGTTGCCCATCTTGTGTGTGCAATTCCAATTGTTGCTTTTAATTCAGGTTCTTTCTTTATTTCTGCTTCTAGATTACTTATTTTTCCTTTTGCTTTAATTACTTTTAATTTCTTTGTATTACTATCAATAACAGCAATACCGCAAGAATCATAACCCCTGTACTCTAACCTTTTAAGTCCATTAACAAGAATAGATACACAATCTCTATTTCCAAAATAAGCATTTATTCCACACATAAATAGATAATAGAATAAAAAAATTTAAAAAGAGGAAAGAAAGAAGAAAATATTGTAATTACTTACAATATATTCCATTATATTTTGTTTTATAAGCAGTAACAAATGCATTAGTTGTTACTTCTTTATGACATTGATAAATCATATGTTTATATGTAAGATAATATCCCATCTTATGTAGCGCAGGATATACAATCCCTTGAAATCTTTTTGCACCAATTTTTATTCCATCTACAAAATGATCAGCATAACTTACTCCTGTATATGTATAAGCGGTTGCAAATTCCATATCTATTGCGTCATCATGATCATAAATCTTATCTAATAAATCTGTAAATGGTCTATTTGCTTTTTTAGATTTATTTAAAATAACACTTTTATGATATTTATTTATTGCAATAGAAATTTCAATTGCGGTACTTGGATTATTTTTAACATTTGACAATTCGGCCTCAAATTTAGTAGAAGTTCCATATTTTATCGAATCTATCTCAATCAGATATGGGTTTAACAAATTATATGATCCTCTCCAAGACTCTACATTAATTTGTGCAACTCCTTGACTTTCACAAGTATATCCATTACAAACATCAACTTTACAACCAGATTCTGCTGCAAGTCTTGACCATAATTGCGCAGTTTCTTCTTCAGTTAAATTTTCTGCCTTTGCAACAGAAAATACTACATTATTAAATAAACTACTAGTAAAACATAAATTATTAGTATTTGTAATATATTTATCATTTATTAAAACATTTCCAACCTTAGCTTGTCCTTGCATAATATTTTTTATAACTAAATCATAACTTTTTGTTAAATTTACTGTTTCAATATTATTTCTTAAACAAGTAATATATTCTTCTACTGTTGCTTGTTTGTCAATACCACAATTTCCTGTTGCTGCAAGTGTTGGTTGAACAGGAGTTTCAGTTACTGGTGGGGTTGGTGTTCCTTCTGCAGGAGGTGCATCTATTGTTGCTCCTGGCAAAGGTGCTCCAACTATGCCTTCTAATTGTTTTGGATCATAATCCCATCTGTCTATACAGCTCTTAGGAATATTACAATTATATCCTTTACAATAAAAACTTACAATTCTTTTGTTTATTTCACAAAGAGAAAGTAGAGATTGATTTCCATCATCTAAAAGATAAAGGTTTGTGTATGCTAAATTTATTTTACGTCCGTCTGTTGATTTCTGCATTAATATTAATACTAGTTTTTCATTTGTAACTGCTGTTTTAATTCCAAATTTAAAAATGCCTTGGGCATCTAATTTAAAAATTTGTTTTAATGGAGCAGTCATTGACATTCTTATTTCATAATTATTTGTTTGAGAACTATAACTCTCAAATTTATCTTTTGAAAGTATATATGCTAATTCAGTATATATTTCTGTAGATTTATCTGGAGTTGCTATTATTGCATATACATCTGTATTTGGTTTAAACCCTGGTAATGCTATACTAAAGTTTTTATCTTTATCCTTATCATCAACTACAAATGAATCATTATCTCTTAATTTACTTGCTTTTAACAAAGTACTTGCTACTGTTGAATAATTAATTTCTGAAATATAAAAATTAGGATTAAATTCTAAAGTGATTTTTGGTGGTTCTGTTGCGGCAGGGATTGCTGTAGAGGTTACGGCAGGGATTGCTGCGGGGACTATTACAGGAATTGTACTAGTAACTAATTCTGGAACAATTATCCCTAAAACAGAACTAAATTCATAATTATAAAAAATATTTTTATTATAATTTGTGGAGAAATAATTATAACTTTGAATTGAGCCATTTGAACCTAATCCCAAATCTAAAAAATCCTCAGTATTATACCCCATATTATTAGAAAGATAATCTGATACGAATTTAATTGTTTTACTTATATTTTTAGTTTTATATTGCCAAATAAATATATCTACATTTTTTTTACTAAAAGAACTAGATAAACAATAAGACATTCCCTTGTCATTTTTTAATATAGTAAATTTAGATGCATCAATTAATAATTGACCAGTATTTTTATATTCATTGAAATTGAAGGTTGCCAAAGAAGGATTATTTTCTTTATAATACATGTACTTCAAAATTGCACCTTCATTTTGTTTAAAAATTGAATCTTCTACAAATGCAACATAATAATTACCATCTTGCATACCCTTTGTTATAAATGTAACATAATAAGGATGAGATGGCGGACATTTATCAGTTTGTTGATTTATATTAACAGAATTATTTTGAATACACAAATCATAAACCCCAGATTGTGCTATACCACAAAGATCATATTGAACAATCGCAAAAACTCCATTACTTATAAATGTCATTGAAATTATTATTGCTAATATTAAAAAAATAGATTTTGATAAATTGTTTTTGTCCATTTTATTTTCCCAATTGTACATTATTTTAAAATAAATTTTCTGTTTTTAAAACATATAACTTATACTAGTTAATTGTTTGTTATATATATACAATATTATATTGTTTAGTATTTATAAATATATTCTTTACTATATTATTTATATATAAATATTTGTATATTTGACAGACTATTTGTTAAAGGGGTGAAAACTACAAAATGATTGAAATTCTAAAATTCTCAGAGCATGGAGTGCAACACTTAGAAAGACCTAATAAAGATGCTTGGATTAATGTAGTTAACCCTGATGCTTATGAAATAAAGTACTTGGCTGAAATTTGTAAAGTTAAAGAAGTGGATTATCAAGAGTTTAAAGATGATATTAATTCTTTACAGGATATGGAAGAAATTCCATTTATGGAAAAGTATAGACAAGAATATTTTATAATTACAAGAACTCCTCATAAACTTAAAAGCGAGGATCCAGAAAGTAAATATAAGTCTGCTGTAGAATATATTACTATCCCTTTAGGTATAATGTATAACAAAGATTATATTATTACTATAAGTTTTAGAGATAATGAAAATCTAGATATACTTAAAAATAAAAAATTTAAACATGAAAAAGCTCTTGTTTTGCTTAAATTACTTCTTGTTTCTTCAAAGACTTACATCAAATACTTAAAAGAAATAGATGCTAAAATTAAAACCATTGAAGAAAAGTTTGAAAGTGTTCAAAGGAATAAAGAAATTTCTGATCTTTTAGATTTGAAAAAATCTCTTGTATATTTCAATACCTCACTAAAGAGTGATCAAATACTTCTTGAAAAGATTGCAAGAAATAAAGACTTTGTTAACTCTGAAGATGATAAAGATGTTATCGATGATGTAATAGATGAAAACAAACAAGCAATTGTTGTTACTGCTATCTATAAAAATATTATTTCTGATGCAACTGATCTTTTTAATTCCGTTACTTCAAATAACCTTAATCATACATTAAAGTTATTGACTTCAATAACTATTATTGTTGCAATACCAACACTTGTAGCAAGTTTATTTGGAATGAATGTTCCTGTTCCTTTTGGTAGTGCAAAATACGGATTCTATATAGTTCTTGGAATATCTGTACTTTTATCAATTCTTGGATCAGCTATTCTTTGGAGAAAAAAATTATTATAATTCATACTACAAAATTCTCCCAATATCCTATTTTATATTCTTCTAATAAAAATTGTAATAATTTAGAATACTCTTCTGATTTATCTGCCGATTCTAATGCTTCTAGATATTTATCTCTATTTTTCTTTGTGATAATTATTGGTGGATAATTATTTTTAATTAAAATATAATTCATTAGTAAACGACCTGTTCTGCCGTTGCCGTCAGCGAATGGATGAATTTTTTCAAATTTGTGATGAAATATTGTTGCTAAAATAAATGGATTTAATTTTTTATTTTCTTTATACCAATTGATTAACTCTTGTATTTCCTTTTCTATTCTAAAATAAGGAGCACTATCAAATCTTGACTTAATTACTCTAACATCATGTTTTCTGAAACCAATTCTTTCATCTACATCTTTTACTAGTTGTTTGTGGGTATTAATTATAAAATCAATATTAATTGGTTTTTTAGACTCGACAATTGAAAAAAAAGTGTCCTTTGTATTCCTCAAGTCATATATTTCTCTTAATGTTTTATTCTTAAGCTGTATTTTATCATCAAACAATATCTTTCTAACATCACTTAGAGGAATTGTATTTCCTTCAATAGAGGTTGTGTTATAAGTGAAAGAAACTACAAAATTATCATATATTTCCCTTTGTGTATTTCTATCTAACTTAAGAAATCTGTCTTTAAAATGTAATCTTATTGATTCTAATAGTATCTGTTGTTCATATGTAAGATATTTATCCTTATGTAATTTTTCTGATTTTGCTTTATCTAAATAATAATTTGAATTAATATATTTATTTATGACTTTATAACTTTTTCTAATTTCTTTCTTATATTTAGAATTATCTAATAATTTATCAATATTTATTTTAGAAAGATCATTGCCTAGATACGCTATATCTTTTATTACTTTTTTATCTTTTTCTCTTTTATCCATTCTTAAATAATAATATGATTTCCCATTAATTACTTTAGAATATATATATGTCATAATATATCTATATCTAGAAATATATATAAATCTTACCCTGGACAACCAAATAACTTAAATGTCCAGGGTAAAAGCTTATTTCTTCTTTTTCCCAGAAACAAAGAAAATAGTCTTTTTTTCAAATAAATTAAGAAGTTCTATTTTTTCATTTCTTATATTTTTGTGGCTCATTAATTGGACATTATTTTTCTTAAACCAATGCTTTACTTCTTTAAGAGTGTGATAACTTTCATGAGGAACTGTATATCTATCATAAAGTGTTGAAATTGGAGCCTTGTGGAATTTCTTTGTTAATGGGCTATTGGTTAAAAAGTTAATAATTGTGTCAGGATCTTTTGAAACAAATGTGTGTAATAACTTTCTTTGAAACCAATACCTCGCTCTTGAATATTTGTGGTATAAACCAATAACAATTATTCCGTCATCTTTAAGTTGTCCAACAATTAACGAGAATGCTTTTTCTGGAGATTCTGTATGATGAAGAACTCCAAGCGAAACAATAATATCAAATTTTCCCAATTCTTGAAGATTATCATTCAATAAATCTTTTTCTTTTAAAATAATGTTCCTACAGTTCTCTTTCTTTGAAGTTTTCTTTGCCACCTTTAATTGTTCAATTGAAAAATCAATAGCAACTACTTCCTTTGCTCCAGCCTTAGAAAAAAAGATAGATTTTTCTCCTGTTCCACAACCCGCATCAAGTATTCTCTTTCCTACAAGATCTTTTTCTTTTAAACCTGCAGTTTGTAGTATACTCAAAATTAGTTTCTTATTTGTTCTCTTCTGATTACTTGTGTACTGTCCAGCCTTAGGATAAGGGTGTTTATTATAAAATGTTTTTACTTTTTCCATTATATGCCATCTTTTTTTAGGTATATCAATAAAAGTAAAATAATTAAAAAAATCATTTATTTACAGAAATTATTTTCTACTTTTTTCAGATTTTTTTATTTGCATTTTTTGAAAATAATTTTTTGCCCCACCCATATACTACAAAAAAATTGAAAAGAGATAGTGCCCCTGTTACACTTCCTATAATAATACTATTCACTTTTGCGTCTTTTTGTATTAAATCAAGTACTTCTGGATTTATTTCTTTTATTAATTTATTTATCTCGATTACTTGATCAGGATTATATCTTTTTATTTCTTCAGCAAATTTATCCAATGGAAGTGTTGCAAAATACTCTCTAAAATGTTCTTTATCTGCTTTACGCATTCTATTTACAACTTTGGTATAAAATTCATTCCTTATATCTTCATTTTTATTTTCAGTTCTAGATTTAACTATATTATCAATAATTGATTCGATTTTTAACTCAGTTTCAGGAGATAATCTTTTATATATATTCCCTGCTTTTACTGGATCTAATACAATTCTAGAAATTTTTTGCCCATTCCAAAAATAAATTTCACCAACTCTTGCATCTCTATTAAAATTATTTATCTTTTCTGTGATTTGTGTCTCCATAAGTTCATAATTCTTTCTTTGCTCTAATAAGATTTTTTCAACTTTTTGTGGATCAACTCTTACTTTTTTTATTTCTTTGCCATCAAATCCATAAATAATTCCTTTATTTCTATTTTCTTTATTATTATTTAATTCAGATAATCTAGTACCTACATTATCAATTGTAGATAAATTATTACCATGCGCCATTTTTGTGGAAATATTATAATTCACTGGTTTTGCTAAATTGACTAAATTATATCCTGCACCAGTAGACAGTGTAACACCCAATGCCACTAATGCTGCTTTTTTTCCTAAAGTCTTCGTTCCAGTTTTAATTTTTTGCCTAAACGTTGGTTTTATTGTTCTTCTTGGTGTTGGTGCCATGTTGTTTCCTCTTAAATTAGAATTATCTTAATATTATAAATAAAAGATTTAACAAAACACTTTATATTTGTTTTCTTTTTTAATGTTTCTATGAACATTAGTTTAAATCAAACAAAGAAGAAATTACTTGATCTTCTTGAACAATCAATTACTTCTAGAACGAAAGATAAATCTAAAAAATATGGTTTATTATTTAGTGGGGGTGTTGATTCTTGCCTTCTTGCAATGCTTCTAAAGAAACAAAATATAAAGTTTACTTGCTTTTTTGCTTATGTTAAAGATACAACTGAAGCAAAAGATTTAGCTTATGCAAAAAAAGCAGCAAAAGAACTTGATTTGAAATTAGAAATAATCTCTTGTGAAAAAAAATATATTCCAAAAATAATTTCTGAGATAATTACTAGTATTGATTCAACTAATCCAATTAAAGTGGGTATTGCAATACCTGGATATCTCTCTTGTAAGAAAGCAAAAGAAAAAGGAATAAATGTAATCTTTTCTGGACTTGGTTCTGATGAATTATTTGCAGGATACAGCAAATTTAAAGATTCTAAAGATATTAAAAAAGAAACAAAGAAATGTCTAGATAATCTCCAAGAAGATAATCTGTCTAGAGATGAAGCTATTGCAGAACATTTCGGAATAACTGTGGATTGCCCATATCTTGATAAAGGCATTATTAATTATGCGTTAACTATTAATCCTAAATTTTTACTTTCAGAAACCAAAAACAAAATTGTAATTAGAGAAATTACAAATGATCTTGGGTTATCAAAAGAGCTAGCTGAAAGAAAAAAAGTAGCTTGCCAATATGGTAGCAATTCTGATAGAGTAATTGAAAAACTTACAAAAGAGAATAAATTTAAAACAAAAACTGATTATCTATCTTCTTTTGAAAGAAAAAAACAAATAAAAATTGGAGCACTTTACTCTGGAGGAAAAGATTCTAATCTTTCTCTTTGGTTAATGCAGAAACAAAACTATGATATTTCTTGTTTAATTTCTTTGATCCCAGATAACAAAGACTCTTATATGTTTCAAACACCTGAACTTGAGTTTTTAAAACTACAGTCTATAGCTCTTAATATTCCTCTTTTAATTACAAAAACAAAAGGAGAAAAAGAAAAAGAACTTACTGATCTTAAAAAAGCAATAACTTCTGCAAAACAAGAATATGGAATAACTGGAATTGTTGCTGGGGCACTTTATAGTGTTTATCAAAAGGAAAGAATTGAAAATATTTGTCTAGATCTTGGATTAAAACTTTATGCACCATTATGGCACATGAAAGAAGTGGATGAAATAAAATTACTTCTAGATAATAATTTTAAATTTATAATTTGTAAAATTGCCGCTCTTGGGATGGCTGAAAAATTCTTAGGTAAAATCATTGATAAAAAGGATCTTGAAGAACTTAAAAAGCTAAATCAGAAATATAAACTTAATATTGCAGGAGAAGGGGGAGAGTATGAAACTCTTGTTCTTAATGGACCATCCTTTAAACAACAAATAAAAATTAGTTCTTCTAAAAAGATTCTACAAAACGAATTTACTGGTTACCTAGATATAAAAAAGGCAACATTAGAAAAGAAATAGTTTAAAATACATTTGTAGTTCTTTTATTTAATTAAAACTAAAACTAAGTAATTAAAATGCCATCATTATTTGCACACATTCAATTAGTTAAAGACTTAATAGAAGAAAATCCTAAATTGTTTGCACACTCGGATTTAAAATATTTATCGCAAGGGGCAATTTTTCCTGATATTCATTTTATTACAGATGTTAGAACATTAACTAATAAACCAAATTTCAGCACATTTATCTTAGAACACGATATAGAATATATTTATGGAAAATCACTTCTTGATAATGCTCAAAATAAACAAGAACGACTATTTGCCCTTGGAGTTATTTCTCATTTAATACTAGATAAACATGTTCATAATTACTTTAAAGAAAAAGGATTTTATAATAATGTTTTACACGTAGTTTCTGAGTATTATTTAGAAACTAAATTTCCAAATTATAAAATACCATTGCCAAAATTTCCATTAAAATTAGTTAAAATTTGTTTTAAGAAAACTTATCCAAAATATTATGACACTTACAAAAATAGAATAAAAGTATCAATTGCGGGGATTGTATTTTTCCAATTTGCAAATAGATTTATAATTACAAGAATAATTAATGCAAGATATAGAAAAGATAATTACAAGAAAAGACTAGCACTATATGAAATTCCATTTAAACTTGCAAAATCTGAGAAATACAAAAAAATGGGCTATGACTTTACTCCTTTTTTAAATCCTGATACCAAAGTTAGAGATGAACATTTAGATAATATGATGAAATGCTATAAGTATGCAAAAAAAGAATTTACTGATTTTGTAATGGATTATGAATTAAATGTTCCAGATTATACTACTAAACAAACAGAAATTAGAGATTTTATCTAAGATAAATACTTAGATAATTCTTTTTTTAATAAAATCGTTTTTAGAGCTTCTCTTTTAGAAAGATTTGAAAGTTCATCTTTATTTTCTTTAACGAAAGCAATTACTTCCTTTGAATATTTTTTACTTGCTTCTCTTAATACCCAGCCAATTGCTTTTCTTATAAAAAATTCCTTTTCATGCATTAATGGTTTTATATTATTAAAAACATCTTGTAAATCTCTATTGTCTTTCCTTAAAGATCTTATATAACTAATAAGACTCGCCCTTCTTGTCCACATACAATTCTCTTTTGTCCAAGAATTGATGACTTTTTTCAATTTAGAATTATCCACAACCATTCGTGCAATAATAAATCCAGATATTCCATCTGTGTGGTCCCAACCAGTACATTCATCTAACCATTTTTTAAAAAACAATAATTCTTTCTCGGTGTATTGATCTGTGTAATAAGTTGCAATACCAATAGCAAAAGATTTCTCTGTGTGCCATTTACTTTTCCACAAATCTTCTAGTATCTTAAACAATTCTTTATTGTCTATTTCCTTATTTAATAAATAAAACTGCTTAACTGCAGAATCTTGATCCTTTCCCCAAATTCCATACATTTGATATGGACTCTTAAGGTATCTCTTCTGTTCAATTGCTTTCTTGGAGTCTCCTTTTTTCTTAAGATCCTCTAAAATTAGTTTTAATTGTTTATTCATAACAAATCAAATAAAGATAATTAATATCTACTATAAAGTGCACTTGTATTTACTGACTCATCATCTAATTGATTGTATCTTTTTTGTAATTCTTCTAAATTTCGTTTTAATTCTTCTATTTGTTTTTTACTTAAATTCTTTTCAGAAGTTAATCTTTTTATCTGTATTCTTAGTTGGTCTATTTGAATAGCCATTGCTTTTTTATTTGCGTGTCCTTTACATGCCTTTTCTCGTCTTTTTTCTTTTGCAATCTTAAATGCAAGTCTTGGTTTAATATTTGGAGTCATAAATTCAAATCATATTAATTTTTATTGTACTTTCAGTTTTACTATCAATGTAATTATAGTCTTTACTATGCTCTCCAATTCTTACCTTTACTGATTTAAGTCCAGGAATTGCACCAACTGCAGGGTAGATTATATATTTAACTTCTTTTGCTTGTCCTGGAGTAAAATCGCCTAATCTCTTATAATCAGTATTAATTGGTTTAATTTTATCAAAACTTAAATCTTCATCTAAAGTAACATCTATGCTTAATAATCTCTTTATTGGACTATTTGTTAATTTTAAATAAAGCTCTATTGGTTCTTTAGATTTACTATCTAATCTATATGGACTAGTTCTTGTTGTTATTCCTATCATCTATTATCACCGTTTTAATTTTATAAATTTATAATAATACAATAGATAAAAGAGAATATAAATGTTTTCTTAAGCTTTTTTATGTTTATATAAATAATTTTTAATTAATTCTATTCTCATTAAGTGTTTTTCTTTTCCAAATTGGTTATAAGCAAATTCATAACAAGTTATTAAATTCTTCAAAGTACTTATATTTACGTGTGTTTTATTTAATTTAATAATATCATAATCTCTATTCTTTAATTGAACATAAGATTGCTTATCCCAAGTTGAATTTACACCAATAAATTCTATTTCTCTTCCTTCTATTCTTAAATTAAGATAATTCTTTACTTTATGCTCTGATGGAATTATAAATTTAGAATAAATTTCTCTTAATTTTTTTAAATCTTTAAAATTTACAAATAAATCTACATCTTGAGTATCATCAATGATTCCTCTTAAATAAAGTGCAGTTCCGCCTGTTGCATAATAACCTATATTCTGTTTATTTAGCTCTTTAACTACTGCAACTAATATTGATTTTATTGATTTCATAAAAAATTTCATTTATAGCTTGTTCCATATTTTTCTTTATCATCAATAATGTCATTCTTTTTCCAATCTTCTACCCAATCTGATACATTATAAGATTTATAACTTCCATCAGGCATTGAACAAACAACTCTAATAATTCCTGCATTAATTATCATTTTCTTACAAATAAAGCAAGGAAGTGAATTGGTAGGACTAACTATTCCTTGATATGTCCTTTTTCCAACAATATACATGGTTCCTCCAACAATTGAAACTCCATCTCTTGCTGCATTAATTATTGCATTCTGTTCTGCATGAACACTTGTACATAGTTCAAATCTATGTCCTGAAGGAATTTCTAACTTTCTTCTTAAACAATAACCTTTTTCAAAACAATCTTTTGTTCCTCTTGGTGCTCCAACATACCCTGTTGATTTGATAACATTATCTTTAACAATAACTGCACCAAAGTTAACGCATAAACAACTTTCTCTTCTTGAAACAACATCTGTAATTCTAATAAAATATTCATCCCAAGATGGTTTATTTCTATTTTTTATTTGAATCTTTAAAAGCAAGTCTTCTACTTGTGACCCTAATATGTCTAAAGGTCCATCATTATTGAGTTTATATTCTGCAAGTTGCTTACATTTTTCTAGATTTTGAGAATTAGGATCATTACTAGTTAATTCTTTTTTCTCAGAAGCCATAAATTCTTCATAGCTTGAGATTTGTTCTTTTTCTCTTAGTCTTAATTTAGCTCTTTCATATCTTATTTTACTATCTGCTTCCACAGAAACTAGATTGAAGTTTGGAAGTTTCTTTAATTCTTCAATCTCTCCTTCTGTTCTAATTGACTCAACTACATAGTTCTTATCAAGACCTTGAAGAGTAATTCTATCAGCTAGTCTTTTTGCTAAGACATTTGGACCAAACTTCTGTCTAAGTTCGTTACCAACTCTTTGAAGATTTTCTCTTGTAATTTCTACATTACTTTTTCTACATTCTTCTCTAATCTCATCTGAGCAAGAATAGACTGTAAAGCCTTTTGCTTTTAAAAGTTCTGAAACTGCTCCTTTTCCGCTTGCTAAAAATCCAGTTATGCCAATTATCATGTTATTCACCATTTTTTATTTTCTTAAATATGTTTGAAAAGAATAGCCGTCTTGCTTTTCTTCATTAATCATTGTCCAAGTATTTGTATCAATAATTGGAAAGAAAGTATCTCCTTCATATTCTTTATCAAGTCTAGTTATTTCAAGTTTGTTTACTTCTGGTAATTCCATTGCTTGCTTATAAACACTTGCGCCTCCAATGATATAAACTGTGCTATCTATTGTATGAGCAAACTCTATTGCTTCTTTTAGATTATTTTTCTTAATTATGCCTTCTGCTGTCCACGAATCATCAGGAAAAGTTAAAACAATATTTGGCCTTTGAGGCAGTGGTTTAATTGGGAGAGAAAGATAAGTATTCTTACCCATAATTACTGGGTGGCCAGTTGTTAATTTCTTAAATCTTTTAAAATCTTCAGAAATGTGCCAAGGAATCTTATTGTCTTTACCTATTACATAGTTTTTTGCAATTGCTACGATTATAATTGTTTCTTTTTTCATTTTCTTTTCCTTTGGGTTTAAACTGCAATTTCAAACTTGATTGATGGTTGTGCTTTATAGTCAATAATTTTTGTATCTGTATATTTCCAATCAAAGATTGAAGTGAAGTTCTCTGTTTCTATCTTTGGAAGAGCTGTTGGTGTTCTTGATAATTGTTCTTTTAACCCCTCTAAATGATTAACATAAACATGTGTATCTCCTAAGAAACCAATTAATTTCCCTTCCTTTAATTTTGCTTCTTTTGCTAGAAGATGAAGAAGTAATCCGTAACTTGCAATATTAAAAGGAAGACCAAGTGCTGAATCAACCGATCTTTGATTCCATAGTAAATTTAATTTATCATTTATTACTGTGACTTGAAAACCATAATGACATGGAGGTAAAGCCATGTGCTTAATGTCTAAAGGATTCCAAGCAGAAACAATCATTCGTCTGTCTGTTGGATTTGTTTTTAGTGTTTCTACTAATTTCTTTAATTGATCAACACCGTTTCCAGTTGGGTCTTTATCATAAGCTTGATAAGTTTTTCCAAAATTCTCCATTG
>JBBABY010000009.1:0-47393 GCA_041657425.1 archaeon | reverse complement strand
AAAGCATGGGGCCAGTGATACCAATAGACTCATCTGTTTCGAAGGGCTTTAGTAGATCATTAAGCCACTTGTTATGACCTTGACCTAGGTCGAGGATCTGGACATCGTTATTAAGCGGGATAATATATTCGCCCGTTGCTATCTTCATGCCCTCATTGGTTGCTTTAGTATAACCTAGACCTTCATCAAACCATAGGAGTTTGAATGGGTCGCCCAGAGATTCAACATACTCTCGTGTGTTATCTTTGCAGCCATTGGCTACAACAATAACCTCAACCATGGAAAGGTCTGTATATTTGCGGATGGATTCTAGGCAGGGTTTGAGAAGATCATCACAATGGTTAAAAGTGGGAATAACAATAGAGCATTTAGGCATAAGAAGATAGCTCCCAGCAAGAATTTCCTATATATTATATGATAATTAGAGTTTTGTCAAGCTTAGCTAGCAAGTAGCTGTGTTTTATTAATACCGCGAATGTATGTTGCAGGCAAAGAAGCAGTATCGGCAATGATGAGCTGCCCTATAAGCTGACTTAGTTTAGTTGTTCCCGTCTCTATTATTGGATATCGATAGATAGCAACGAAGAAACCCACGATGGCTGAAACCCACCCAATTCCTTCCTTCGCTTCTATCGGGGCCATCTGGTTCTCCTCACATTGATTCTACTAATAACCAGTTTATCACACCATCGTCCCATGTGTTCGTGCTTGTAATCGTAAATGATGTTCCTGCTGTAATGCTGTATTCAAGATGCCCTTCGTTCGATCCACTTACCCTTTGCATGAAAATCATAGTGTTGGCCGTAATGGTTGTGTTGTTGACGGTCACGGTCCCACTTAAAAGAGTCGCTTGCCCCAATCTCATATTTGACCCTGATTTAAATTTCATACTTCCGTTTTTATCAATCCCAGTTAAAACCGTTCCATCATTATTTATGGCCTGTATGAAGTCTGCCGTCTGAGTCAGCCCGCTACTTGATCCCTCCTGCTCTGACATCCCGGTTATTCCGTATTCACTCAGAACATAATTGTTTATGTCGGCCATCTGCGTTGCTGTAGGAAGACAGTCGGCATAAATTATTTCTGCAATATCTCCATAAACATATTCAGCGTATGTTCCTCCTCCGCTTATCGCCATTCCGGTTCCCATATCTTTTCCTGTTAAACCAGTTGCCGTGTCGCTCTCGCTGTTTCTCCTTGCTAATATCGCTTGGGTAGAACTTCTCCTCACCGAGACAAGATAATATTGGTCTTGCGTGTTGTACCCTGAAATATACCCAATTGATCCACCGTCCAGATTCACTGTTATTTTCTTACTCCCGTTGTTCTCGTCATCCCTTAAACCAACCCACCAGTTTTTTCCACCAACTCCCTGAATGTGCCGGTCCCACCGCGAATAATTACCGGCTCTTTTAAATACCATAAAGATCGCAAGGTCATTCCCATGTGGAAAACTAGAATTTGCCATTCCATCCCCAGTTGTCCATCTGGTCACGGCTTTTCCGTTTAGCGTGTTTGAGTAATACTGCGCCCCAGTTTTTCCGGAGGGGACGGTCATGTGATACCCATTTCCAGAGAGGTCGTCCCATTGAGTCAGGGCGTCTCCATCCGATTTTCCGGTTATGTTTTCTGCCTTATACCATCCTTTTAGGTTTGTCCCGAACACCTCATCTGGTTCCTTTATATCGGTTGGTTCTGTTTTTCCTTTTATCGCAAGTCCAACGGTCGCATACGTTTTCGCCCTCACATTTGCTTGTGCCGTTGTGGTGGCTTCGTCTCCAACTGCTATTTTTTTATCTTCGTCTAACCCAACATACCCGCTTGCCTCGTCCTTCTCCGACTCCTTCTGGTACTGTGGGTGATCGTCGTCCGAAAGCCCAGTCAACGCACCGTGATCGGTAACTCCTGAACCAGAATATCCGGAATAACCAGATACACCGCTTCCAGAGTAGCCACTATGGCCGGAGAGGCCACAATAACCTGAGTAACCAGATAGGCCGCTGTAACCAGAATAACCAGACTTGCCGCTGGCTCCAGTAAATCCTGATATACCGGAGTAACCCGATACGCCCGATACTCCTGTGAAGCCAGAGTAACCCGACTGACCTGATACCCCAGAGAGTCCGCTATAGCCGCTGATGCCTGATGCGCCAGTAAAGCCGGATACCCCCGAATAACCACTTGCTCCAGCGGTTCCCTTATCTATATACCAGAGGTTAATACGTTGGCTGTTATCAGGAATAGACGAGACTGCGCCCGCTATCTTTGTAACTATTAACTTAAAGTATGAGGAAGCCTCATAGCTATTGCCAGTAACACTAAAGACAGCAACATAAGCCTGAGCGGCATCATTAACTGATATATATAGGTGGGAGTTGCTGCCGATATTAGCAGCCCAGGCTGCGAAGTTGAGACCGTTAACGTCCGCATCATCTATATAGATTTCTGTTGTTGCAGAGGTAGTGGGTGCATTGAATCTTACGCAACCATCCCCGCCTGTTCCCTCAGCTGTAGTTGTATCAAAGTAGTAAAGCGCTCCAGCTTTGTTACCTTGATATCCAGAGTATCCGCTGAGACCTGAGGTCCCGCTAAAGCCTGAGATACCACTTGCACCTGTATAGCCGCTTTTACCAGACACTCCCGTGTAACCCGAAGTACCACTAACTCCAGTATATCCCGAGTAACCAGACATAGTGGTTATTTCGGCCCAATGATGACCATCAAGAAGATCGGCATTTAAGTTTGGACATAGCACTGTGCTCGTTACTGTTATTGGAGGAGTATCAGATGGAACTGTGAGTATAAGATCTTTGAACGATGCAGAGCCCGAGCTATCAATAGAAGCAACATCTTGAGTACTTGAATTTTGGATATATATCTTTCTTACACCAGAAGCATCTCCTAATCTATTAAAAATATCTTGAGTAGATGTAAGTGTTACATGTGTTGCCGAAGAGGCTATGGTGGCATATTGCCCAAGGAGCATGACATTTGCTCCACCATCTCCAAAGGTCATATAGGGAGGGAGAGCTTCATTATCCCAACCGAAATCAGCGAAGTACCAGAATCCTGTTTGATCTGTTAATCTTCTTGCTCCAAAGCTGCCGCTAACAAAAGATCCACTTGCCCCTGGACCGTCTACGACAATGTCAGCAGGGGCATAGGCGTAGCCATGTTCGTCATTCCAAGACTGACCAGTTCTTAAAGCGCTATCTCCTAATGTATCATCAGTATAGAATCGTGGCAGATAGCCACTTGTACCAGATACGGTAAGATTCTCTCCTGAATAACCACTATAACCCGATGCTCCTGAGTACCCACTTGTTCCGCTATAACCAGAGTATCCGGAAACGCCTGAGCCACTATAACCACTTATGCCAGTGTAACCACTATACCCACTAACGCCTGTATATCCAGAATAACCCGAGATACCGCTATAACCGGAGTAGCCGCTAAGTCCGGTATATCCACTATACCCACTTGTACCTGTGTAACCTGAATACCCAGACTCCCCGCTGAATCCCGAATAGCCACTGTAGCCAGAAACTCCGGAGAAACCACTATATCCAGATTCGCCAGATGCTCCCGTATATCCGCTGTATCCACTTAAGCCGCTTGCTCCTGTGTACCCAGAATACCCTGAAATACCAGAGGCACCCGTGTATCCTGAATAGCCGCTGATACCACTCGCTCCGGTATAACCACTGTAACCCGATATGCCTGTGTAGCCCGAGTAGCCGCTTATTCCAGAATATCCAGAGTAACCACTCTCTCCACTAAATCCACTGTAACCACTTTCGCCAGAGAAGCCACTATACCCAGATCCCCCAGAGAATCCGGAGTAACCACTAAGGCCTGATTCGCCTGTATAACCACTGATGCCAGAGAAACCTGAATAGCCAGAAGTTCCAGAGTAACCTGAGTACCCTGAGATACCAGTATAACCACTGTAGCCGCTTACTCCAGTGTATCCACTATATCCACTCTCACCTGTATAACCCGAGTAACCAGACTCTCCCGAGTAACCGCTATATCCAGACTTACCAGAAAAGCCACTGTACCCAGATACTCCAGTGTACCCTGAGTAGCCGCTGATCCCTGAGTTCCCACTATACCCTGAGATACCCGAATAGCCTGAGTACCCAGAAATCCCACTGGCGCCACTATACCCACTGTATCCTGAGATCCCACTATCACCAGTGTAACCAGAGTAGCCGCTTATGCCACTGGCGCCGGTATAACCTGAGTATCCAGACACACCGCTAAATCCACTGTACCCACTAACCCCAGAGTAGCCAGAATAACCCGATAGCCCACTGCCGGAGAATCCGCTATATCCGCTAATCCCGCTGTATCCTGAGTAACCAGACTCACCAGTGAATCCGCTGTATCCACTCTCTCCAGAATAACCGCTATAACCAGAGACGCCGGAGAAGCCACTATAGCCAGATATACCTGTGTATCCCGAGTAGCCACTCTCTCCGCTATACCCGCTGTAACCAGATACGCCAGAATAACCACTAGCTCCCGAATACCCTGTGTATCCAGAATATCCGCTTTGGCCAGTATAGCCACTGTAACCAGATTCACCTGGTATAGTTTGTCCGTCTTGTCCACTGTAGCCCGAATAACCAGAGACTCCCGAGTATCCGCTAGTTCCCGAAGTACCGGTATATCCAGACCAACCTGATTTGCCACCCGTACCAGTCCATCCTGAAGTTCCTGATATTCCACTCGTGCCGGAATATCCTGTCCAGCCCGAGCTTCCAGAGATACCAGTGTAACCGCTTTGTCCACTTACTCCTGATACACCGGTATATCCAGAAGTTCCAGATGTACCAGATGCTCCCGTAAAACCGCTTACTCCAGATGTCCCAGTCCAACCTGAGATGCCAGAAGTTCCGCTGGTGCCTGTATGGCCACTAATACCGCTTGCGCCTGTATATCCCGACTGTCCGCTTTGACCACTAACTCCGGTCCAGCCACTGGTGCCACTCTGCCCACTGATTCCAGTATAGCCAGACTTACCAGAAACACCCGTATAGCCGCTTGTCCCACTAGCTCCTGATACACCACTTGCTCCAGTCCAACCGCTAACTCCTGAAGCGCCAGAGACGCCAGTATATCCGGAGCTTCCTGACGTGCCTGATGTGCCTGTATATCCACTTTGACCACTCGTGCCAGTGTATCCAGATAGGCCAGAGGTTCCTGAAAGACCAGAGATCCCAGTATATCCGCTCGTGCCGCTAGCGCCTGTCCAACCTGATACTCCCGAAATGCCGGTGTAGCCGCTAGTTCCGCTAGTTCCCGTATAACCGGATTTTCCCGAGGTTCCGCTGGCACCAGTGTAGCCTGACGTACCGCTTGTGCCTGATGTCCCAGTGTAGCCACTCCAGCCAGATGCACCAGAGGCTCCGGTGTACCCGCTAATGCCGCTAGTGCCTGAAGCACCAGAGATCCCCGTATAACCTGAGGTACCAGAAGTACCAGATAAGCCGGTATAGCCCGAGGCACCAGAAGCTCCAGAAATGCCAGTGTAACCACTGGAGCCACTTGCTCCAGAGACACCAGTGTATCCAGACCGACCACTCGTACCACTAGTTCCAGTCCAGCCAGAAGTTCCAGATGTTCCGCTAATCCCTGTATAGCCTGAAGTCCCTGAGGTACCAGTATATCCACTAGCGCCACTTATGCCCGATATACCAGACCATCCTGAATTTCCACTTACGCCGGTATATCCTGACCAGCCCGAAGTACCCGAAGCTCCAGATATTCCAGTATATCCGCTCCAACCTGAGGTTCCGGAAGTTCCACTTACTCCTGTATATCCACTAGTTCCGCTAGAACCAGAAGCTCCAGTATAACCGGAGGTCCCACTAGTTCCAGAGATGCCTGTATATCCGGACCATCCGCTCGTACCTGATGCCCCTGTATACCCCGACTTGCCAGATGCCCCAGTATAACCAGACCATCCAGAGATACCGGATGTTCCACTAATTCCTGATGTACCCGTATAGCCCGAGGTCCCACTTGCCCCCGTGTAGCCAGATTGTCCGCTAGTTCCTGAAATGCCAGTATAACCAGAGGCCCCGGATGTGCCACTAGCTCCAGTGAATCCAGATGACCCAGATGTACCGGTGTAGCCGGACTTGCCGGATACCCCTGTGTAACCACTCGCGCCTGAAGCGCCAGTGAATCCAGATGTACCAGATACGCCTGTATATCCACTTGCGCCCGACACACCAGTGTAACCAGACCAGCCTGAAATGCCTTCAATAGATAAAGTTGTTTCTATGTAAGACGGATCTGTTAATCCACCATAGGTCCAAGTAACATCTTTTGCTGCCACGCCACTATTGGTAGCAACCGCTCTTACAACAATTGTATCTGTCGTTAGAATTGGAATATCTGCTGGTATAACCCAGTAAGTATCGTAGGCAACGGGGGAAGTAGTTAAGGATCCTACCGATGGTACGACTCCTACTATTCCACCTGAAATGAGTGTAGTTGTTAATCCATCCGCCGATCTAGCTAGTACTATATACCCACCATTCGTATTGGTTATACTAGATGCTGACCAAGTCCCGTGGAACTTCCATACTCCTCCAGGAATAAGAGAAGTGCCCGGAAAGCCTGTGACTGTAACATAGCTATCTATATCCACGAAGGATGAGGCATTGTTAATATTGGTGACGGTTTCGCTAACAGCTGCTCCGTTTGGCGGGAGTCTCGATATTGTCTCGTTATCTATAGTGATAGTTGCTGTGCTGTTATTTGTTGAATTAGTTACAACACCATAGCCATTGGTCAAGGTCATTTGTGTTGGCGAGTCTACTGACCGAATACAGGCGTCTTTACCATCTAGTCCTGCAACCCCCGAGTTTGTAACAGTGAGCTTTTGACCTGCAATCCAGCCGTCTGTTATAAAGCTTCCAGGAGTAGCACCGCTTGCTACTATCGTTCCTCCCGTTCCAATGTTGGTAAACGTGAGTAATCTACTTGCTGACGCTTGCGAAACAGGGACGAAGAAGACTTCCTTGGCATGGTCAAAGTATAGCTTCTGTCCCGTAACCGCACCGGGAGTTCCTGAATGGCCACTCGTTCCAGAAGCACCTGTATATCCTGAAGTTCCTGAGGCTCCTGTGTATCCAGATTGACCCGATGTCCCGCTCTCGCCACTTATGCCTGTATAGCCCGACCAACCTGACGTTCCACTAGTTCCTGTGTATCCTGAAGTTCCAGAGGCACCAGTATAGCCAGACTGTCCGCTTGTTCCAGACACACCAGTATAGCCTGAAGATCCGCTAGCTCCCGTGTAGCCAGACGCACCACTTGTCCCGGTATAACCGCTTTGGCCCGAAGTGCCTGTCCAGCCTGAGGTACCAGTGTAACCGCTTGTGCCTGATGTGCCGGTGTAACCCGAAGTTCCACTAGCCCCAGTGTAGCCTGACTTTCCAGAGACCCCGGTCCAACCTGAAATTCCCGATGCTCCTGTATGGCCACTCGCTCCACTGGTGCCCGTATATCCGGACCAGCCGCTAACACCAGACGCACCAGTGTATCCTGAGGTACCAGAAGTACCCGTCCATCCACTTGTGCCAGTATATCCTGACCAGCCGGAAGTGCCGGTCGTACCAGATACGCCGGTGTAACCCGAAACACCAGATGCTCCTGTGTAGCCCGACTTGCCCGAAATGCCTGTATGGCCAGACCAGCCCGAGGCACCAGATATACCTGTATAGCCTGAGGCGCCACTCGCTCCTGTATATCCTGACCAACCAGAGGTTCCCGAAACACCCGTCCAACCGCTAACTCCAGTGTGCCCCGACCAACCCGATGTGCCACTTATGCCAGTGTAACCACTCGTACCTGAGGTTCCAGTATAACCCGAGGTTCCACTCCGTCCTGTGAATCCAGAAGAACCGGAGGCTCCGGTATAGCCAGTGTACCCCGACCATCCGGAAGTTCCTGTTCTGCCACTTGCGCCAGTATGGCCACTTGTTCCGCTAGCACCGGTATATCCAGAGTAGCCAGAGGTTCCCAGGAGGGCGGAGATTGTTCCCCAGTATCCTGATATACCATCTGTGGTTAAGACTTTACCGCTGGCGGAGACCATGTTATCTGGGATGATTAATTCTTGGGTTGCGGTAAGGTGGAAGTATTCGCCGGTTGTGCCGCCCTGCAGCCCAGCCAAGTTGCTGTGCCAAACTCCTGAGGCAAGCAGTTCATCAACATAATGTTTGGTAGCTGCGTCTTGAGCGCCAGAGGGATCAATGAGATTGTTGATGCCAAAGCCACCGAGGTCAAGATTCCCTATCATAACAACGGAGCCATCCCGTTGTACGAATTCAGAATCCTCGATTGTCCTAGTGGGGGACCAATAGCTTGGCATCTAATTCTCCTTAGAACCTGTAGAACACTCTTAGAGTGTCACTAGCGCTAGGGATATGGGGGCTGCCGGAGGTTATCGTAATGATGTCGCTGACAATAGTGAAGTCGACATTGCGGATTAGGAGAGTTCCATTATGGAACAGTTGAACACTAGTAGCGGGAGATGGGATATGTGCCAGTCTAAATACTCGGTTCCCACCGCCTATGGTTCCGGCTGGCGTCTCATCGTCTATCTGTGTAGCATTAACTCGGAGCAACTCTACCTTAGCATCTAGGGCTTCAACATCGGAGGCAAGATTATCTATCTCTGCCTCCATGACACCAAGTTGGTTATTTATAGCCGTAGATAATTGAGAGTAGCGAGACGTGGACACTGTGGCCGCAACCGCATGCGATATCTGATTTACGGCCTCAGATAGTTTACGTATAGATTCTTCTACTGATATGTCAGTCATTAGCGTGCCACCTTATCTATGTTAGCAACTAGGTGAGGCAGAACCTTCATCATCACTTCTATCAGAAGCGATAGCCCCATACCTGCTAAGGCGCCGTAGATAGAGGCCTTAGTCTTAATGACAGCGATCTCAGTCTTGATGGTTCCTAGATCGTTTGTGATAACCGTTGTTATCCTGTCATTGATCTCTTTGTGTTCCTTGTCTGCCTTCTCGCAGAACTCCTTCTGGTTCTTATCATGTCTTTCAAGCTCTGCCAGGACAAGGCGTTGCCACATGGGCCAGGCATTTGTGCCATTCCCATTCTTGCCATTGCCATTATCAGATCCATTAGGATCCGGAGCATTGAAGTCGGTCATACTCTCTCCAACCTATTAGCGGTCTGCAGTTAATGAACGTTTCTCAAGGAAATAGGACTTGATTAGATGATTGCACTCTTCTACTTCTGCTTCGTCCGGTCGGTGACTTTCGTCCCGGCTCATTTCTCTAAGCATTGCACGTAGGAGAGATAGATTCGAAGGTTCTGATTCCCGGCCATTCCCATTATTGTTACATGATGCGCTCATTGGATATCACTTCCTTATTAGGTAGTCTTCTTCCATACGGCGCCAGAGGGTACGGGATTCACGCACACATACTCATCGGTGTCATTCTCGTACCATCTTGAGCCTTTGGAATATCCTATCAAGCTGTCATCAATGCCGCTTGGAGGAACTGTAGCATCAAAGTTGTACTTTAAGTATCTTGCTTCTCCTGAGGGATCGGCAACTATTACACCATCACCATTGGCGATACTAATATCAGAAGTATAAACAGTATCAAAGGGCAGCGAGGCTGACCCAAGGTCGAATTGCCCACCACTGCCGGGAATAATATCTGAGTAGAGCTGTGCCTTGATATCGAGCTGGTCAACATCATTAGACCCTAGTTGAGTATTGTCTGATACAACTAGGTGCTGGTTAACATTAACAGTCCCCTGGATATCCAGTATGATAGGGTCGTAGTTTGCCTTATGGATCTGGAGCTTACCCTCGGGATATATAGCAGAGAATCTAAAGGAGGGATCAGAGCCTTGGTTTAATTCAAGATAGATAGTCTCAGTTGGTGTTCCCACTAGGTCATCATCAATTATAAAGTGGTTAGCCACGGTACCTGTCTGAGATATAACTCCCGAGAAAGAGATGGCGTTGACATCGGCATGTAATTCGTTGATGGCCTGGCCAACAGTTTGAGCTGTTGTACTTAGGGCCCTACGGTCCACGAAGGTATTGAGTATGTTAAAGTTTGATGTCAAAGATGTTAGACCAGCCTTAATGCTGGTACCTTCTGGAGTCCCATAGCTAGACCCTAGATCTGAGAAGAGCTGAGATAACTTGGAATCTATCACTGGGTGGGTATTGGTACCCACCTCTTTTAGGGAGCTGTGGGTTATGTCTCCCAGAGCAATCTTAGAGGGGTTGATGGCGGCGTTGGTCGCGATGTTGGCATCTGTCAATCCGTAGATTGAGTTGGTGACAATCTTGTCACCTGTAATGGTACCGTCCTGTAACTTAGAGCCCGCGACCGTATTCTCTAGTAGGATGTTGCCAGAGATAGTATTGACTACGAAGTTGGCATCTGTAAGTTCGCCGGCAGTGGTGGCCTCAAGGGCGACAAGGCGTACGGACATATCCCGCAGATCCTTGGATAGTTCCAGGAAGCTGGTATCAATCTTTATATAGTCGGAAAGCTGGTTACCCAGACTTCCCTTATATAGGCCTGAAAGCCCGCGGTAGCTAAAGTTAGGCATGCGATTCTCCGTAATTCCCCAGTATATTCTAACAACAAGCTGTTACAGTATCTTGACCCTGTAGTTGTGAAGCTCAGGCGTGAGCCCACTTACTGTTGAACTCAGGTGGGCTTTGAAGCGGATTTCCCTACTAGATCCTTCAGAACTGGTACCTATGTAAGCAAACTTAATAAGACTTCTTTCATCAGTTAGTGCAGTAGCCTCTAGGGTTATACCTGCGATATAGGGATCTGACCCTGTATTGCTCTTTGTCTTGAGATATAGCTTGGGACAGTTAATGGCTGATATGTCGGCGACACCACCAACGCCAGGGCTATACTCATTAAGCAATGCATCGTCAAAGGCATCATATACTTGATGCGTCTGGCTAATATTAGTTATCAGAGAGTCTCTTAGTTCGGACCAGATAGTCCCAGCTGGCATAAATGCCAGTGTGGAAGTTAAGATTCCGGGCTCCCTAAGCACGGGGGCAAATAGATTAATGTACCCGTTTGTGAAGTCCAGGTTGGATCCGGCCACAAAGTATAGACGAATATACTTAGCGTATACAGGTCGGTCGAACCGGATGACTCCCACCATAGGATTGCCAGGCACAGGTCCTGGAACATTACTATCCGCCTCATACCAATTGATAGCATCTGGAGAGTAGTGTACGCTGATGGTGCTATAGCTTGACGTAGACATCAGCATATGAACTTCATTAACCCACTTAGGCTCGTGGGCTGTTCCATCTGTCTCGATATCTATAACCGCTCCAGCATTAATAGCCGTTACTTCTGGATACCACATGAATGGGAGCGGGGATGCTGCGGAGCGATATTGCCCACTACCATCGTCCGCAGGGACGAAGGACTCTTCGTAATCTATCTCAACTAGGACAGTCTTGTCCTGGAGAGGATTCATAATGACCTTGCCGGTTGCAGGATCATATGTAAAGACTCCGTAGTTATCTACCCCAAAGTTATTGTAGAAGTCGAAAGGTGAGACGTAGGTTCCATTCCAGGCAAAGTATCTATCTGACTTGCTGGAGATCTCGGCCTGTAGGTTGTCATAGTGTGTAGTAGCTACCTTGTGTAAGCCTTCAGATAAGAGGGCTGAAGCAAGGGTAATCTTGTTATCGAGGACGACAGCGGATGTCCCAAAGTCATATGTCTGGCCATCGGCATTAGTTACTTGACAGTAGGTCTGGTAATACTCGCTTGGTAGACCAGAGGGATTTACTTGGTACCCGCGGACACCATAGGGCTGGTTAGAAGTTGTAACTAGATCCCCAATATTTCTATAGATGGTAAGCGTTTGGGGGATTAGGTCTTCATATGAGTCGGGCGTTCCAGCTGTAAGATCATAGATGCTTGCAGATAGGCGGCCCGAGATTTCCCCCGATACCTCAACTACCCATTGCGCGTAGCCTGCTTCTACATCTGCGCTAATATCTTTCGATACCTCATGCAGTGCGCCTAGATCTATAATCTTAGAATACCTTGGCTCTGCAACGTCAGCAGGAGAGATGGGGATTGTAGATTCACCAGCAACAATGAAGTATTCGATGTCCGTGCCCTGAGGCTTGATCTCACAAACCTCGCAGGCCACCTTCCCTATGGGTCTATTATCCGGCATTGTAATAGACGTAGAATATAGATCGCCTGAGGTCTTATATTGTGTACGTACAAACCCAATGTGTTGGAAGCCTATGTTATAGGTTCGCCCACTGTCGGCAGACATCTTGGTTATGATAAACCTAAAGTGAGTAGCAAATGCAGGCTCGAAACTGAAGACTGCACTCTGGCCAACATACTGAGGATTGTTGGCAGACTTGACATCATGGAATGAAACTCCATCTTGGGAGTACATAACCTGGATCAATAGCTGGTCAGCATAGTTAGTCATCTTGGTAGCTATCTCTATCCTATTGATAGCAACTGGTTCTAATGGTGATACCAATACTGTTAGATGGCTTACTAGCGGACCTACGCCTGTTATTGTTAGTTCTCTCTGCCATGCTGTAGCATTAGGCTGGAAGATAGCGGTTATAGGAGTGGAGCTAAGTGGAGGCGCTGATTCCAGGGGATTCATTACTGTAAAGGATACTTCGTTTGGACGATCCTGCAGGAAGTTCAAGTTAAGGATTGTATCTTCCCACTCAACCCCGGCAATGGCGGTTGTTGGATCTGTAGCCAGTTGAACGATACCTTGTTCGACATCTACTAGCACGCTTGATACTGGATCAGTTAGCGACACCAGCGATGTGTCATTGAAAGTATCAAAGAAAGAGAATAAGAACCCATCGCTATCATCGGACAGCAAGATGAGGTTCTCTATTCTTGCAAGAAGCCTAGTAAGCCTTGAGCGGACGAGCCTTGCACGAGTCGTATACTCATAAAGCTTGTCTGTTAGGAGCTTGGTATCATCTAGCATGTCTGCGAATAGGATCTCAATATCTTCTTCAGCAGATACTTGGGTTAGGTTCCACTTAGCCACATCCGAGATCTCTCTATAAGCAAGAGCTGTTGGCTCCCATAGCGGCTCTTCGATAGTATACTCGCCCGTGGTAACATTCCTAAATCTGCCAAGGTCTTCTTGTAGGCGACGTTCTACGACAAGCTCGTCGGGAAGCGTCCCGTTAAGCAGGTATTCCTTGAGGATCTTATCTGTGTGGACGGCTAGGCGTCTACTGGTTACTGACATTACAAGACCTCTTTGGTAATTATCTTAAGTATAATACTTCTCACAATGGGAGAATAATACTCTGCTAGTTCAGGGTCATCGATCACGGTCTCGTTCTTACTTAGCCTTAAGCGGTATCTGATGTTAGTAGCTTCATACTCTGTTTGAATATGGTTGAGACCAGTGGAGCCACCAGTTTCATCAACAGCATTTACGTAGATAAGCTCTGGTGCCTCAGGGTCTACAGTGCTTAGGTATTGGGGGGCTATCTTATACCAGCGCATCCCACCATCAACGGATACCTCATGCTTGATATCTGCCTCTGAGGCCAGTAGGGTATCGGAGTATAGTAGGTTAGGTAACTCGTCAGCATCAAAGGCTACTTGCTCTATACCCTTAGTGATAGTATAATCTCTAGAGATAAGCTCTGACTCATTCTCGAACTTCCTACCCCACAGCTCGATATTCTTAATACCAACAACCCATCTATATAGATTGCGTGCTACATCAAAGTAAGGGGCTGTTTGTTCAATGGTGATATGTACGAACTTAACCCGCTTGGGGAGGAAGCTGTAGCGTCCCTCTCCAGCATAGTTACTTGTATAAGGAGCTAGGGTGAATTGGTCCTCACTTGCTCCATTGCCAAGCAGCTCGTTACGAATACTATTCATGGTAATACCATCTTCTGATACATCCAGCGCTGTGATCTTTGGCCAGGTCTTCGTTCCAAAGTTGTTGGGGACAATACGTAGGAAGTTGAGGATCTTCATTTCCTCTAACTTAATAGTGAAGTCCAGGGTAACTTTGTTAGGCTGGATTCCTTCAGATGTTATCTCGTATTCATATAGGTAGAAGTCCCCACTATTAATAGTGCTTAATAGATTGGTACTTCCATAGGCTTGGCCATTGCTATTGACTGAAGAGATAACGATGTCAGCGATGCCATCTTTCTTGACTAACTCTTCGGAACTTATGGCAAGTGTAACTACTCCCTGTACCATATCTACCGTGCACTCAGACTTCCCTAGTAGCGGAGAGTTGAGTTCTAGCTTTGAGGTGTCACTGAAGTTGTCGGTTAGATTACGCTCATTGGATAGCAGTGTCTCTGCGTAGAGGCCATAGTTAGCTAGCCTACTATTAACTGCCTTAAGTTGGATTAATAGATTCTGTATATCGGCCATAACATAGTTATGGTGATCCTTAAGAAGGTCACCAAGCCTGTCGGCCTCTTTGTATAGGGAGACTAGGTCGTCATTGACAGCTCCCCAGAAGGCATTGTACTGCTCCGAGCTATTAATGTTCCCGCGCACTACCCGAGTCATTGCGGATGCTGTACTACATCTTTTGATAGATGCAAGGAAGTCCCGAAGGGCGAGCTGAACAGATGACAGAAGATCGCCACGGCTGCTATCTCCGCGTAGGGTCAAAGACCTATCGTTGACAAGGTTGTCAATGATCCTAAGCTTCTGTTCTATTAGACCGGTTATTAGAGCGGTGTCTTTTATGATTACTTCGGGCATTCTTAAGCTCCGGAGAACTTCTTGAACTTCATACTGTATGAGTTAATGACTGGGCTTAATTGCTTGTTCGGGTCTTTACTACGAAGGAAGATACGGAGATTAACTAGAGTGTTATCATGTCTCTCAAGACCTACTGTATAGGCACTCTCTTGTGGAGTGTAGTCTATAGAGAAGAAGGAGACTTTCCTAGAAGCATAGGAGACTTTAGTGCTGTCTATTTCAATGGTTAGGTAGCCATCGGAGAAGCTCTTGCTATATGCACTATCTAACATTATTGTACCATTTTGGTAGACAACAATCTCTTCTGCTTCATCTACTCTAAACCTAGTAGTTGCTACCCAGCGGGTATTATAGTCTTCTTCCTCGCCGTCAAGGATCTCGCCCGTAACTACAGATATATCTGCGGGTAAGATAGGTGACTCGAAGTTATCCACATACTCACCAGCATCACGGTATTCTGCAAGGACATCAAACTCAACAGACACTAAGTCGCTGGGACTTGTTTGGTCTACCTCTAGTCCAATGCCTCCGGCTAATGGTATATCATACGTCTTGGATACAAAGATCCCTTGGCTCTTATAGTTAAGCTGTGCTACAGCTAGACTCTTAAGGCCATAGAGGAACTCGAACGTATCCACTGTCGTGATGTCCATTAACTTGTCCCTATTGATATTCAATAGGTTGCGCATGTTGCGCGTCATAGCAAAGTATACTGAGTCTACTTCTTCTAGCTCGGGGCTGATGTCAAGTTGTTGACCAGTTGCTAGATCAAAGAGCTCAGTAACAGTATTGTTAGTGTTGGGGACAACATAGCGTAGTCTTGAGTAGTTAGGCTGCTCTATAGATATTCTGATCTGATCAGCGGCGATAGTGGGGAATTCGATGATGGTCTTTCCTGACACCCAGATGGGGAATCTCTCTGCTGGGTCATCGTAGACATCAAACTCCTGAACACTAGCGCGGTTCTCTTTGTATCGGATCCCTGTAATCTTATATGGGAATCTAGTAAAGGGCTCAACCACAATACGTGTAAGCTGTTGCACACCTGCCAATAGTACTACAAGATCTGCGGTAGCCGATTGAGCTGTTAGGGTTGGAATGGTTACGGTCTCTGCCCAATAGGTCGAGGTGTTTGCATCTATGAGCTTAGCTAGACCATACTCTCTGTCTTCTGTAGGAGTATCTTCGCTAGTAGAGATAACGCCGCTGGCTTCTGGAGTCTGATTCTCAAGCGATGCTGCCTCAAGCCTATATGAGATAGTGTTGCTGACAGGGAGGCGTAAGCTACCACCTTCGGTAACGGCATCATACTCATTACTAATGAAGCCTACAATGGCTATTGTAAATGGAGAGATAGAAGGAGACTGGTATCTTTCTAGCCGGTTAGTACTACCTTCCTCAAAGGAATTGAAGACACTTGTTACAAAGCCCTCTGTGTTAGAGGCTAAAACCTCAAGAGAATCTACTTCCTTTTCAAGGCGCCCCAGGACACTCTCGATAGACTCTAGCTTTCCAATCAACAGATTACTATGATTGGATGAGGCCTCGCTTAGTAGGACTGCCTCTTTATAGAGTAGGCCCAGATCACTTATGGCATTAGTCTCCATATCATTATAGTTATAGGAGTTAGTGATGCCCTTCTCATTGGTCTTTCTGAGCTTGAACTTAGGGGCTGGGAGCTTGCCAGCGATCTTCTCTAACTGCTTGTTAAGCTGTGCTTCGTAGTCTGTGATATTGCCAATGGTCTCAGTCTTGATATCTGCATATAGCAGGTCAAGCAGGCGCTGCCGCTGTGCAGCGGGCAGTGAGCCAGTATAGGCGTCTAAGTAACTCCAGTTAGCCATTAGAAATACCTTCTGTCGAGGGGTGGCTTATAGGTCTCTACGATCTCTCTCGTTGCATTATCATAGAACCTCACTATGGGTAGTACGCCAGAGGCTAGGTGCTTCTTACATAGGTTGCGGATATCAATCATCCTGCGGGTAAGAGCATCTCCTATTAGTAGAGTCCCATCTGCTTCCCAGTTATCGTTTAATAGATAACTAGGGACTTTGATTATGACCACAGAGTTTCCTGGGAGAACAATGCCGTCCCAGTTCCGCAATTCATACATGTCATTGGTAGACCTATTGATAAGATCGATGACTTCTTGAGGAAGGTCTTCAATTAGAAGGCCGCCCTGTTGGCGTGTGTCAACCAGGTTCTCATCTGTGATGTCCCGAATAAGAGCTGTATTCCTTACAAAGATACGAGCGATCTCTAGCAGAAGGGTCTGGTTGTACCCGACTCCTGGGATCTCTTCAGTGGCGCCAGCCGCATAGAAGTCTTCTAGAGCTCCACCTAGGACAACGGAAGTGTCTGATGCCTTAATGATCTTCTGATCCTTATCAAACATTAGGTAGTCTACTGTTGTACTAGCTGGGATACTAGCTGCGCTCCCTAGTTTATAAGCAGGGGGCCTCATGTAGATAGAGACACCGCTTGTTAATAGCTGCCTGTTCTGAATAGGATTTAGGTTGATCTTCTTGAACGTATACTCAAGCTCTTCATAATAATAGAAGGCAATTAGAGTATCGCTGGCATAGATCTTGGCGTCGTCCCCAGTAAGAATATCAGTTGGATCGGTATCACTCGGATCCAACTTTCCCCTGATTCCCTTAACTCTGATGAGACCCGTATTGCGGTCGATACCGTCTATAATTAGTTCCCACCAGCCTTCAGTAGTTTCGTTGCCCAGATAGGGAGCTGTGTCTACCTTGCCGCCCGCAGCATTGATCAGTTCATTGATCTCGTTAGATCTTTCACTGCTTGCCCTTAAGTAGACTCGTACATTTTCGGCTGGGTTTATATCTGACCCGGTCCTAATATTGCTATTAGATAATGGTGTTTGCCTTAGTCGTACTAAATCATTATCTAGGAAGATAGGCGCCTCACCGAACTGTGACTTGTCTGGACGGCTGGGGTTCCATGTCTGAACTGCATATTCTGGGAGGTAGTATTCGTACACATTGACATCACTGCCATCGGTTACATACTTCCTAAAGTATCCATTAGTAATCTGCACATACCATGGGTCCTCATCGGCTGCCTGGACAGGATGCTTTACAGCTATCTTCGTAGTACCTATAGCCATTAGGCTGTACTGGTGATTTGCTTCCGGAGTAGTGATCTCCACAGTGTTATATAAGGTACTATAGTTCGTCTTAAAGGTTTTACCTATAAGTGTTCCACCAGTTTTAGATATGTCAGAGAAGATAGGAGTAACCGATAGGAGCCTGCGGACTTCTGCTCCGCTCGTAGTTAGATAAACCACATAGTACCATAGATCAGGCGTATTGATTAGATCTGTATAGATCCCCTCTTTCGCAGCGCCGCTATCTGGATAAAGCTTATAGTGAGAAGAGGAGATTGTACTACCTAGACTATCAACGACCTGTACAGAATATAAGCCATTGGGCTGAGTAATAATAGGTAGATCGAACTTATGTCTATACCACATGGGGCGCACAGGTAGGCTTCGGCTTATAGGATCTAGTGTGTGGTTAGAGTTGGTATTGGTATACTCATCAGTGATCAATACGTTGTCTGTGTCTGCCAGGGTATATCCCGCCGTAAAGATACGCACCGAATCCGAGAAGAGAACTGAGTTCTCTGGGAAGGATGTCGATGTATCTACGATACTAATATTCCCAGTATCCGAAGACGGGTCAAGCTCAGGCACATTAACATAGGCCAGATTCGGCCCACGTAATGTACCTATATCAGTCTTAGGGACCTCACGAGAATATCGGAAGTAGAAGCGCTTTAGGCAGGCCAATTGTAGCTCCTGTTATTAAGACTCGACTACAATGTCGAACGACGCTTCAACTGTTACAGAGCCGGATATAACAACCGGGACAGTAATCCCATTATTAAACGGAATGTTAATTGCTGTACCTGTAAGATTGCCGCCCGTGCCACCACTAAAGCCTGGGAGCATTGTGTCCCAGCCGCCGGTAGGATATGTGTACAAATTGATCGAGTCGCCGGCAACTCCATCAACATTAAAAGCTATAGAGACAGTGTCTCCGGCACCGTGTCCTGTCGAGTTTATTCTTAGATTCCGAAGAATGCCACGACTTCCAGCTGCTACGCTGAGTAGATTTCCGCTAGAACCCCTTGAGGTGTTTACAATCTTTCCACTTAGTGCCATCTTAATTCCTCCTTAGATATACTGCTCCACGCCAAGAATCTCTGCAATCTGGCCATCAGAATCGAGCAGTCTCATATACCCAGATGTATTATTGGACCTTCTTGAGCTACTAGATATAGCCAGTTTGTTACCAGTGTAGCTAACTGGAGCTTTAGCAGTCACTCGACTATTAGTAATTTCTACTCCAGCAAGCATATTGTTGTGGATGATTCCACTACTTGCTGGGTTATATATATGGCACTTATTAATACCATGCCTTATTAGTGTTGTTGTAGTTGTAGGGTTGGAGCCAGCAAGAGGATCAACTGCAGAGGATGCTGTCTGTTTAATAAAGAACCTGCAACATTCAATTGTTGAGGTTCCGCTGGCTGGTGTCTTACTATAGATCTGACCATAGGCTGTTCCCATTATAGGACTTAAACTCCCAGGGAGATTCACACTTGCAATTAATGTGTAGGCTCCTGCTATAGTCTTGGCATATACATCAACCTTTATTGTATACCACACGATTTTAAGATCGGTCCACTCTGTGTATGGGTTGGGAGTTCCAATAGCTATTGGACTTCCATACCCTCCCCAAGTCGAACCATCTCCAGTAGCCTGGACGTTCCAGTATCGCGTTCCACCGCTATTTAAGACATGAACCCTTACCCCGCGGGTTCCAGTAAGCATTCCTACGCCAGCTTCAGCCGTACTGGCACTTATAGTAGGCACCTTTATTCTGGCATATATCGTGTTATTGATTGCAACACTATTGAAAGAGTTTGTGTTGAGAGTGAACGATGCTGAGCTTCCACCAGGAGCGATAGAGGAAGCAACCAGTCTATTAACTCCACTTGAATCTTTCTCTGCTCCGACAGATATAGAACCTGTCCCAGTTGTAATTGGTGCACAGGTCCAACGCGTAGTGGCAGTAGAGTTGGTGCCATATCCATACGGCCACGCTTGATTAATAATTGATGAGCCCGTGGTTGTTCCGGCTGGACAATGTATAGAGAACATTTCTGCCCAGTTGTATAGGTTGTCTGCAAGAGTGTCGCTCTGTACGTCCTCTGGCGCCTCGCCACAGGTTACTGTACCCAAAACGTTCACGTTCTCAAGAGTTGCACCGCGGCCAAGAACAATATTTCCATTGATCTTACACTCGTCTGCTGATACTCCAATGATAGAGTTGAATGCAGGCACTATGAGTGGACTTGAATTTAGGTTGTGTATGCCTGGCTGTAGGGCTACAGTGTGATGTGTAATAGCCGGATCAGCGTTACTAACGATATCCGAGAAGATGGATGGTGTCATAACGTTGTTGACAAGAGCACTCTCTATAGTTGTTCTTGAAGCAAGGATGTCAGCGATATCAACTGTAACTGTCTCATGAGTGCGCAGCGAGTTAGAAGCCTGGCCCATCAGAGTTGCAATGTCAGCCTCATCGGCATCTAGCCTATTGGCTATTGTGTTTGGGTATCCACTGGCCTCAGACCATCCATACTGATCGCCAAGGATATGCTTGAATAGGTATCTATCATCAGCACCTTCGTGGTCATAGGTAGTTGAGTAAGACTGTAGAAGCCTATAGGGAACTTCTACAGCGAAGTAGACATCGATATAGGCGGGAGATTGGTCGCTATAGGTGCTGAATAGATTAGCGAAGACGGTTGTGTACGTTGGCATTGTTATAGTAAGAGTACCTGTTGAGTGTTGGTAGCCTACTGTAACTGCGATTGGAGTGCCAGTGCTATTCAGGAGTGGTGCTCCGTTAGCATAGGCTAATGGACTAAATGAACTATTAACATTCAGCCAGGTATTAGTTATGTCGTTAGCGATAAGTGCTCTAACCATGGTGGGAGACGGGTTACCATCCGCCCATGAGGAAGCACTAGCAGTTGTTGTCCAAACCCAGTTTGGACCAGAGAGTGCCCCAGTTGTAGGTAGATGTGTTGCTGGATCAAACGCTAGGCGAGCATGCCAACGCACAGTGACAGGTTTGTCATCAATAGAGTTGATACTCTTTGTGATCGTTGGGTAGGCTGACTCGGTTGAGATAGCCGTATCTGTAAGAACATATCCTGTTAGCCTGGAGACCGTTAGATCTCCAACGTTACGGATAACTTCTTCTAACGCCGCTGTGGTACTTAGGTTAGATACATACAGCGTGCAGTTGGTTTCACTATTCGGGATATCGCGACCGACATAGATCAATGAATCCATATCGACATGGGTTGAGTGCCCTGTTGGCGTTAGGTATATCCCAGGGTAGAATGTGTTCCCTATTGAGAGAACAACGTTCTTAACAACTTCATGTTCGTCGTCGGCGACAGCTAGATCAGCTGATATCTGACTACCAGTCGGCAGTGTGACTGTGCATATATCTGTTAAGATGCCATCGATAGTTGCCTGAGTCCAGCTTGTAGTACATCCTTCAATCTTGTTGAAGAGTGTGTTTGCTGCTGAATACATTAGTGGAACGGTGCCTAGAGGATCGTCTGAGTTAAGAGGAGTAGGCGTTAGAAGAGCTTGATCACCCAGTGATCCGCCCACATTAGGAATGCCTTGGCTATAGGTGTTCCCGACAGCCTCGCTAACAATATCAAACTGGGCTCCGACCTGTGCTCCTAGTTGGTTGAGCTTGGTCGAGTTAACCACTTCGTTTCTGTTGAAGAGTGGCTCGCTGAAGACATTATCTAGGTTGTCTGAACTGCTACTTGAATTTACGCTCATCGGCGCCCCTCTTAGATATATCTTAGGTATGAGACGAAGTCTGCGAACTTATCATCGAGGCGGAATGTCCCCGACTGCTCGTCCGAGAAGCTCATACTTATGCTCTTAAATTGGTGAATAGTCTCGACGCCTTCCCATACGGCCCAGGACTCAATCGTGGCGACCTGTGGATACCCAACCTGATATGTCTTGGAAGCATCGATAGTTGCGGTTGGCTCGCCATAATACAATGTAGTCTGGCCGGCCGTAGGAGAATTGGGGACCACATTCACTGGCCGTACTGGCCTGTAAGTATCAAAGCTGACTTGTACAGATCCCGTAGGTATTGTAACAGCATAAACCAGCACTTTCCCGTAGTCCTTAGGTTCGGTGTAATCATCTATTTCATATCTATATGCGAAAGGAAGGCTTGTATTACCAACCTCTTTTATGGCCTGTAGGCCAGCATACTTAATAGAGGTTAAATCAATATTGAACAGGTCATCTCCGTAATCTGCGCCGCCTATTGTGCCGTTCAATTCACTTCCACCGATGGTGACATATCCTTGATAGGTCTGGTTCCCTAGGCTGTCTTCATGCCAGCCCGAGGGCACTGGTAGCCATTCGCCGCTAGCCACAGTTAGAGTTAAGGTCTCGTGGTAAGCCATCCATACCTTTTGAATATTACCAGGGTATCCCGATACAGCACTAGCTTCGGTAGTAACCGTCCAGATCTTATCATATTCATCGCTTGTGATAAGATCATCTACCACTAGGGAATTAGTAGGATTATCTATAGATACTTGGTCTGCCCATATAGTACTTATATCTACTGGTGAATTATAGAAGGTATAGGCCTGACCTGTCAAGCCTGTCATTCTATACTCATCAGTTAGTTCACCCAGTCCACTAGGAATGACTCTGAAGTATACGTCGGCGCCTATGATGGGTTCGCCGGCTGTATCTAGTAAGGTGCCCAATACGACACTTCCTCCACCAGCTCCACCAAACGGAATGGAGTCGGGAGTTACTTCTAGCGTATAGCTACCAGACGGGTCGATCATTTGTCTCTGGTCAGAGATCCAAATGAATCCGTCATATAGGGCTGCGTGTGTTGGGTTGAAGTCCCAGCCCGGTATTGTATACCATCCCGAGGGTGAGGTCTCGTACCAGAAGCATAATTCGCCGTGCTCTGGATCCATAAGTAACGTATTGCCAGACACCATATATTCCATTCCGTTATCTGTGAATTCATGAACGGGAAGCATTTCGGTGCCTGAGGCAAGGTGGATCAAGCCACTATTAAAGGTCTCATTAGCGATGAGTTCCTTATGGCCGCCAGGGATCATTAGGCCGCTACCTAGGATGCTATAGCTTGTTACTCCTGAAGGTATGACTTCTGCAACGCCTTGTGCGTATAGGTAGTAGAGCTTGTTGTGGATATGAAAGTCACCATTCCAAACTTCCGGGATCCATTCGTCCTCGTCTGTTCTAGATAGCCGTACCATCAGTTCTTTGGAGGTGAGTGGGTTTACGTCCTGTATGCCAGACTGATACCATTTCTCATCAATGCCCGATGGCAGCAATGCCATGAAGTCCGGAGTTATACTTACGTTGTTATAGCCACCATCGAAGGGGGCAATGTCCCAGATGAATCCATATTGGTCAGGAGTCCCTGACCCCCAGAAGATAGGGAAGGTCTTTAGGATTTCCTTTGTATAATCAACCATCTCAACTGTTGGGATGTTAGTCTCAGAGTCGACAACCGTCTCATAGAATGCGGGAGTATATAAAGCATCTACTAGAGCTACGTCTCCAATGTCAACTGGGATGTTCCCACTGGGGTAGATCGGGTATCCACTAGGAAAGAGACCATCCACGAATAGGTTCTCGGGATATAGGCCAGATGGGAAATAGCCCCAGTTGTCAAGGTCGAGACTTTGTGTTACGCCGTCGATCACTCCCTGGGTAGTTGAGTTCGCACGGAACTTCATAACATTCAGTAGCCGCGCCTGATACTCTTCATTAGGTTCTCCGAGCAGTCTCTCTGTATCTAGGACTAGGCCGTACTCGTCAAACCAGTTCCACACATTGTGGAGTTCCTGATCGTATGTGGTTCCGTCAACTAGGCAGGTTGTGTACTCTTCTCTAAAGAAGATTGTGTTTGTATCATAGTCAACAATAGCATAGTCATAGTGAAGTCGATACTTAATCCAGCCCCAATTATCGTAGCACCATAGCCACTTCTGAGATCTGTCTCCATCTACTAGAATGCCCGCACCCTGTTGTACTCCGTCTAAAATGATAGCGTCGCACTTAGCCTGTAGGAAGCTTTGTTCCTTATTGCCATCCCAGCTGGCATCCGTATTTAGCAGTAGGGATATGCGTGCATCAAAGATATATAGGAGATTTCCGAAGAGCATATATAAACGGTCATCGTCAATGGTGATGCCGTGGAAGTCTCCGGTAATAGGATCACCCTCGTGATCTAGAAGACTATAATAGCCAAGAACTTCCTTATGCACAGGGATCTCTTGAGGGCGCTCCATCCCTTCACTAATTAGGTGGAACTTAATAAGCTTCTGAGAAGCCTCATCCCAGTTGTAGTATAGGTCCTTTTCTTCTTTATGCTGGTCTACCCAGGGGGTATAGTACTCTACTCCGTAGGTTAGATCCGGAATAACGAGACCCTCTGTTACACCACTAGCGCCCAGTCCAGAGGCTTCAACCTCGATGCGGGTAGGGAAAACTTGTCTTAGGAACTCATCTGAGCTATCGGATATAATAATGTCGGCGCCGTCACCATGCAAGGCGGGAGGGTTATCCTCATCAAGTGCAACCACTCGACTTAGCTTAACCTTGTAAAGAACATCAGCGGCATTAAGATCTGCCGTTGAGAGATGAAGGCTATTCTTCATTAAGTCAAAGGCACGGTCTAGTTCTTGTAACTGGATACCTGCTGTGTTGATAATCTGCTGGCCAACAGAAGACTTATCAATCCGAAGTTCCATCCATCCCGGATAGTAATTAGCTAGCTTCTGAGTGAACGGGGAATAGAAAGCCTTACCTGGCTCAAGGACATGCTCTTCTATTGTCGTGTCTGTATAGAAGAACGATGCTGATAAACCAGAAGGGATTGGAGACATTTAGAAGTTACTCCCAGGTAATGCGTATAGGCGTGAAGTTGGCTTCATGAACAAAACCCTGAAGGTCTTGCTCTACGATCATCTTATCATCCGAATAAGCTTCGTAGTTACGAGTAGGCTCTTTGAGCTCTTCTTTGACTCTGTGATATGTCTCTACATTGTTTATGATATCCATAATAGTCGGAGTCCATGTCCACACTCGGAGGCATGAGGCGGAGGCAGGATCATCATCAATATCGTGGATCAGTGGCGAAGTCTCCATGATCCGTTGTATAATTTCATTCCATACCAAACCTTCGCCTAGGGGTAGGTTATTTATATATTCGTATAGCACATCAGTTACCCTAGCAGCTATGCTAGTTCTTGCAGTCTCATCGGCATCATCTCTAAAGATGAGCTTGGCCTGCAGCTCTGTTCCTATATACCTCGGGCCACGGACTGAGAAGAACTCCCCGAGAGCAGTTACTCCAGATACCGCAGCTCGTACACCCTCTAGGACTTGAGCTGATACCACTGGAGTTGTTCCTATTACTAGAACAGTGAATGTTCCAACGCCATGGAAATAGGGAAGAAGTCTTACATCTGATACGCCTGCTACTGATAAGGCAGCCAGTCTAATAGAGATCTCATTTGCGGCTTCTGCTGCTGTGATCGCTTTGGATAGCATGTAGCGATATTCACTATCGCCTTGTATATCTGTGCCATTGGAGATACCAAGAATGTTTGTGGTAGATAAGCCCGTAACACTTAGCGAATGCGTGGTGAGGATATTGGTACCAACATTAGAAGTTACACCTTCTGTTACAGCTCTAACGGTTGCCATAACCTGAAGGTCTGTTGAGCTAAAGGGAACATTGAAGACAACTTCGTAGCGAATAGAGCCATTCCCAGACTGAACGATAGTCCCAGCTGGAATAACTCCGCCTAGACTTCCGGCTCCTACTAGGCTCGCTATAGGTGTCAGGCCATCAGTGGAGTAGAATCTCTGTACATTCTCTCTACCGGCTAGAGTACTGGAACCTCTAGGCGTACTTAATAGGACGCCAAACATATCAAGGTATACACCAGTTGCCGTACTTAAGAATCCATTGGCTAGTTCACGCGTAAGGATACGATATTGTTTTCCATGCATATCACTAATAGCACGGATCAAGGCTCTGGCGAGGGTGCCATCTGAGACGTTTGTGATCTGAGTATTGTCTTGCAGAAGCCGAAGAGCTTCTGTACTCATCTGGTCTTCATCTTTGATTGTTACGTTTGCCATATGCCTATCCTTAATTGGTTATCTGGATGCCCTTGATATAGTTAAAGTCAATGGTTAGGCTTTGTTCCCCAATGCCTAGTACATTCTGTATGTCTAGGTTGATAAGAACGTCGTCGATACCAATGGGGGTTATAGTTACCTCTATATCATCGGCCGAGAATGACCCTAGTTGGGTTAGTGCTCGGACAACCTCTTTCCTCATAAGCGCAGCATTGTCTCTGGAGTTAGGTTCACCTATGAAGTCCATTAGCTTAGAACCATAAATAGGGAAGGAGTCGAACTCGCCGACTGGCGTATACAGAGTAAGAATAGCCTCTTGGCGGACGGTCTCATCCATATCGGATGAACGTAGGTCACCGTTCTCAGTGACTGCGAAGTCACCGCTATCAGTCATGTATATGTCTTGGGTGGTATATAGGCCGGGCATTAGGGGACTCCGCTATATGGATTATAACAAGGTATTCATTAGCTATTCATTGCATCTATATACTTATCTACTCCACCGAGTATATCCTTACCTGGGTAGTCATAAAGCAGGGTAGGGATAGGGGTAACCGCGGTAGATGGTACTTGGAATTGAAGCATAGGATTGAACCTCCAGGCGCCGCCGATCCTAACATCCTGAATGGATGTGCCTATATTTACCTTCCCTGCCATATTGATACCAGATCTTGAGTTGACAACTATACCATTCCCAGGGTCAGCAATTAGCCTGGCCTCATCTTCTGAGACTAAGATATGGGCCCCGGCGGCATCTAGTAGATCTGCAGGGGAATCATTAACAAAGGGGTTTCTACCCTTATAATGAACAGGCAATTGCCTAGGCGGCTTGATGACTATCATCTGCCCATTAGGTAAATTCTCATGGTTCTGTTTCTGGGTAGCGTTCTTGGCAGTCCTGCCGACTACCCTATCTACAGGTTCTTGGGCTCTGCCGCTAGCAGATCCATATAGTGCCTGTGATACACCGTGTCGAATATTAGGCTCGACGGTTGCCTTCTTGATAAGGCGTACGCCTGTTGGAGCTTTGGGGTCGCCTTCGAGTACTCCGTTATAGTTAGAGACATTAATGGGGCCACGGATATAGTCTGGGTCTACCATGATCACAGGTAGCTCTAGACTCTTATTCTCATCACTTCCTACAATGCGTACAGTAGCAATAGATTGGTCCACGTTGATATAGTCTATAAAGACAGGGATATCTTTTGGATTCCTGTCTGATTCTAGCCTGCTGTTATTACGCATCTTCTGGGATATGGTCTGGCTCATTGCGTCTCCTTATTCCTCGAACGTCCATGTCTTATTACGCCACCAAGATCCAAAGGCCTGGTTGACTGTTTGTAGAGATCCCCAGAACCTTCTTAGTTCTCCCTTGACCATGTTCATGACCCCACCCTTGTGGGTTAGGCCTTCAAGCCCTGCTGTATAAGGCGAGCCCTTATATGATAGCGGGGTAATCTTGAGAGGGCAAGCATAGTTCTTATCATCCTTGCCTGCAAAGATATAGAAGTATCCGACCCCAAGACCAAGGCCTAGGACCATGAGCTTCTGCATTATTCCTAGATGGAAGAGCTTGGCTGTCTTTGGATCCTTGCCCAGATTTTGGGCTACCCTTTTAACAACATCCTTAGCCATTCCAAGTGTCTCAAGTGCTGATGTACGAGAAAGCTTTTGGATAACAGCCTGGTCAACGCCTAGGTGTTGGAGTGCCTCTCGTATCTCATCGCCTGTAAAGTCCTCTATCTTATTAGGCGGCTCAAAGATAGTCTTAGTGGGGGCGGGTGTGTTTTTAGTCTTTAGACGGCGCGCACTCTTCAGAGTTTCTAGGATGCGTTCCTCGGCTTTTACTGTGCCCAGTGGGCCCTGAAGCTTCTCACGGGCAACCTTCATAACGCCCTCGGCCTTCTCGTCTGTAATAAGCTTATTAACATTACGACGTAGGGCCTTGCTTAAGGCACGTCTCCGAATAGGGGTTGTATTCTTGGAGGCAACAGCCCATAACTCAGTAGTAGCTGCTTCTGCTGTTGCTACCTTGGCCCCCATCTCCTTGGCTGCTCTTGTGGCTAAGATCTCTGAGCCCTTAGCCCAGCCCTCTCTGCCAATCAGCCATGCTGCTCTTACTCCACCGGCGACGAACTTACCAGCTGCCCAGAAGATTAATGCTGTATCAATGATGTCAATAATAAGGGCTAGTCTAGAGAACGAAACTCCAAGTGGTTCTACGTATGCATGTGGCTCAATGATTGTTATGAATCCCGTCTCTGCTGACATGATATGGTTTACACTCTTGACCTCTATGGGTCCATACATGTTGGTGTAGTCATCATATACATACACAATATCATGAGGCTTGATCTCTGGGTTGCCCAGTATTGTTAGGGTCCCAGTATACATATTGCGAACCCCTTCGGCAAGGATAGATGTGGCGTAAGCACGGGCCTGCCCGATAGTCCTGGCATTCTCAATAGGTACAGTAATCTCTCGTACTACGCGCATATCTAGAGTCTGTCCAGCCTGGATGTTAAATTGATTGCTGGGTTTGCTACCAAAGATAAGTGTTGGGAGAATAGGGATATAGTAATCTAACAAGAGGTCGTGCCTCTTGTACATAACTTTAACCTTGTTCCACATGTTGGCATAGGTGGCTTTGATATTGTTGTTGACTATGTGCTCATAACTAGTTACAACATGGTACCTGCGGAACCTTCTCTTGGTAGGCGGGCGGCCAGCTACAGCCATCATAGTTTGTAGTCTTGGATCCATATTCAAGAGAGTAGTTAGTAGTAGGTTCTTGAGAGCGACGTGGGCTTGGAGGTCTGTCTCTGAGATCCTACCTCTGAAGGAGATTATATCTGCCTTACTAGATGGGGTCGCTTGCCTTACTGCGATATGAGGATCTGATGGTCTATCAACAATAGAGAAGACTGGTGTCCCCAGATCAATGACCATGCCGGCTGATCCATCATTCATGAACAGATCTTCGGTAGTCTTGGACGAATAGGCATTCGCAACGGCTACCTTTAGCTTTCCCTGCCATTCAAACAGGTTACTTAGCTGGGCAGTCTCTGAGTTCCGTAGATCACTAATGGCCTTTAGCTTGGCCAGGATCTCATGGATCCTTCTCCATAAGTAGATAACCATTGGAGATTGCATGCCTATCTTCTGATAGACATTAGAGGTTGCCTTTACAACATCACTGGAATCTGTATCCCAGAACTTCAAGACCTGTAGCTTCTTTGAGGTATCAGCAAACTGAGCCTTCTTACTTGAAGCTCCTGCGCCACGCATTTGTTCTAGAAGCTTGTCTCTGTCATCGGATGAACCTTGCTGGTTCATATTGTCTTCAAGGGCTTTGGCTGCATTCTGCAGGTCAACTAAGTTAGGCGTACCTTGTACTACTCCTGTATCCATGCCTGTTGATAAAGCTTTGATAGAGTCCCAGGCGCCTGTGCCCTGGTATACAAGTTGGCATACATCTGAGTCCTGTTGGAAGAAGACTAGAGGAACGAAAGATGTAACAGAGGATCCCTTAATTACAGAGCTAGTGCCCGCATCAAAGAGAAGGTCATACCATGGCAGCGAAGACTCCCCTGCGCTAACTATGGGCAGATAGTCTGCCTCTGCTAAGCCAAGGAGATTAACTTCTTTCTCTAGTCTTGCCACACGGATATAGTCTTCCGGATTATACTCAATAATCTTACCAGCACCTTGTTCTATAGTTGCTGTATCAAGGTTGCTCTTATCGTCGCCTTCGGCTTTGCCTTGCTTGGTAATCTCGTCCATCTTCTTCTTAGAGCTAGCCTGAGCCTGCTTGAGCTCTTCGGCTCTTGCTGACTTTGCCATGGCTTTGGCATCTGTATATGCCTTATCAGAAGTCCAGCCTTTTAACTCGAAGTGAGGAGGGTCATAGAGATTTGAGAACCTACCACCCCATGTCATACCTAGAGACAGTTCGGCATAGTCTCCTAGCGTTTCAAAGATAGTTGCCACTTCGCCGGGGAGTGCTTCGTCTCCAGGATAATAGCTGCTGTTATATAGAAGCGCAATATCGAAAGCCAAACCGTAGCTATGAGGAGATAAGCCGTAGATGGCGTTGCTATAGCCAGCGGTTAGAGCCGCTTCCTGATCTTGCTTATTTCTATAGCCCTCGCGTAGCTCAATGACCCAGCCATTCTGCTGAGCATAGACCTTAAGCTTGTCAAATAGTACGGCCAGTCTCTTATCGAGGATCTGGTTGCGACCGTCTAAGCCTTTGACCTTTGTGCCTTCGGTATCTAGTCGGGCTCTATTCGATGCTTCGGTTACATCGAAGAGAGAGATGTCCGCGGGCTTGGTAACCATAGTAGCCCTACGGCGTTCGTCCCTCTTCTTCTTGGCCTCGGGCGTCATGGCTCCACCAAATAGGTCATACTCTACGTTACCATGGGTTTGTATATCTGCAGCTAATTGACTTAGCTGATCTACGCATCTACAGTATTCTTTGACTAGTTCAAACACACCAGCCTTGGTGTTATTTTGATAGTCGTTGTATAGATTATCATGATACAACTGGATGGTTGAATCGATGGCTTTCTGTAAGGGCATCCACTGCATATAGTTAAACCCAATTACTTGGCTAGGATCCTTGCCAATCTCATCGAGAAGCTTGCGGGCGTTCTCGATGTTCTCTTTGTTCTGGTTGTAGTTAGCGATATCCTGGCTCTGGGAGCTAGCTACGTAGCTCTTCCCAAAGGCAGTTTGAGGAGCTGCTCCAGATAAATAGTCTCCAGCAACAGCCTTCATGGCCTTAGTTATCTCTTCATTGCTTAGATCTGGGTAGTAGCTAACTGTACCTAGATCGGATGTATAGGCATAGTTGAAGTCGGGGCGCCCAAAGAAGACCGTCTCGCGATCGTCGAAGACAGCTGTCTGGCATATGAATCCAGGATGTGCCGCAGCGATGTCCTGAAGAACGTCCCACTTCTTCATTCCATCAGCGTTGTATGCCTGGAATAGACGGATCTTATCAGGCTCATGGCGCTCATTAATGTAGATGTTGTCGTCGAAGCTAGGGCCATCGAACCAATCGCTTAGGCCTGTGGGCAGTGTGGATGGTGTGAATAGTGTTCCCAAGTGCTTGACCTTGGGGTCTAGAAGCATCATCCAGATGAATGCCTTGGGCGGGCATAGCCAGCCTGTTAGCATTCCCATATCGGCGTCGTTGAGTAACTCTAGGCCATAACTGTCGCAGATGATCTCGTACTTCTCACCAGGAGATACGTCTGTGATAAACCCGTTGAACAGGGTTGTTAGGTTGGCCGGGTCAGTTGCATATCCAACCTTGAGCTGAATTTGTGTACCTGGAGTTAGGAATAGTGTCTGCATTGGCTTCTCGCCAGATGCATCTGTTAGACTCTCGTTAGTATTCCTAGTCTCAGGATTGAATGATTCCTTGGCTAGTAGGGCCTTAATATCAGTTAGGGTTCCGTTAGTGTCATTAAGAACGATATGACAACGGGCTACCGGAGAAGCTTTCTCTCTCCAGAACCTTATAGATTCTAGTGATCTATAGTCGAAGAAGTTGTCGAACAAGAACCACTGTGGGGCATTCTCTTCCCTGAAGTATAACTTGTAGGTAGGATAAGCCCTATCCATAGAGTAATACTTAGGATTGGCATAGATGTCTTTGCGGGCCTCCGCAACAATATCGCCCACGCTCTTCTCAATATCAGCATTGTAGTCTCTAAAGGTTGACTTGAAGATCTTATGTTCAAGCTGAGCTTCAGCGATAACAGTATCTGAAGTCTCCTGGCCATAAGCTGTTAGCTGCCCCATGATCCTTGGGGTGGCAACGATGTCATCAAGACTCTTCATGGTTCCAATATTGCTTATATTAGGAGACTGTGGAACCTTAGATAGATCACCTGTGGTCCTACGAGAAGCGTTTAGTTTATCTATATCTTCTCTAGCCTTCTTAATAGACTTGTCGGATTGCGACTGGTCTGCTGAAACCTTGTTGCCGGCAGGGTCTTCCATTGACAGGCTAGCACTGAATTGATTAACGCCGCTTGTACTCCATGTATTGGAGATGACATTAGATGGAACTACGGTTGTCCCGAAGATCCTCTCAATGGTCACAGGGCTATTGAACCCCAGGGTATCATGCTTAGCATTGATATCAGCAGGTTTTTCAGCAAGGAGCTTCTGTGTCTCCTGCGAGTCTAGCAATGTCTGGTCGGCTAGATAGAAGGCTGGATTGGTAGCTAGAAGAGTAACGGGCTTTCTAGTCGAGTAGTTGATCTCAATCTCATAGTCACTTCTTGAAGGGACAGTTGTAAAGGAAACCTTGACACCTGAAACCGTATAGTCTGTAGGCTGTTTTAGTCTTGTTCTAGCGCCGCCTACTCTAGCAATCAGATCTATAGTTAGCGATGTTGCTGGGCTGGGCGTCCCATCAAGTCTCATAATAGAACTATTCCCCATCTTCACACGAACCTTGGTATTGTCTTCTTTCACATTGACATAGGTATAGAGTTGCTCGCCCTTGCTATTAACACAGGCATACCTGAAAGGGATCCCAAGATCTGGATAGCAGGATAGAATCTTCTTGGACTCGAAGTCCTCTACAGCCTTCTTGTCATCAAAGCTAGGCTTGCCATCTTTGTCCTTGGGATAGAGATACTCATACTTCTTGTAGGAGTCGAAGTCTATCTGGGCGTCAGCATTAATGGTCTTGGAAGACTCGAAGAGGGCTACATCTTCCCCAGCCATAATGCGCTGCTCCCAATCTAATAGTTTGGGGCTACGCAGCAGGAGAGCTAACCTTCTAGAGTCGGACTTGTTAATAGCTTCCACTGCACCCATAATCTGCTTTTGTTCATTAGTTACCATCTGGCCGTGCTGATCTTTTTCAGATCCCGGTGGCAGTAGAGTAATAAGCCACCTTATTAGGCCTGTCCAAACGCGGTTGTTCCTAGCGCTGGTGGCTATCAACTCATGATGTCCTAGTTGGCCGGTTACTATCTTCCAGATAGGATTCATGAAGGATGTTAGTCTTGATGAACCAAGCATCTTTTCAGTTGTCCAGAAACCTGTACTTGTTTCGTACTCTATTCCTATTTGCATTTCTTGGCTTAGGTTAACTGCCCTACGTTCATCCTGGACTTGCATAACATTACTACTGGTCTCCGGCTGGATAGACATTAGATCTGCAGCACTTAAGAAGTCCTCTCCTGGAGTAGCAACACCAAAGTTCTGCTCTTTAAGATAACGCAGATATCCATTACGTATTACCCTAACAAGTGACGGGATAAGGATGGTTTCGATATAAGATGGCTTCTGCTTATCGAATATATAGCGGTCGCCAGCCATGATCTTGGACGAATCCCACTTCTTATAATAGGTCAGGATGTCCTTAATAATGGCTTTGCGTCTCTCTGTACTATACTGTTCTGGCATTACAAGAGACCTAGAGACCTCAGTCTGTTCGGATAGACTGACATTCATGACAAAGGTCCCAGGAAGCGAGGGAACTGACTGGGCGTTGATACCTTTGGTCGTGATGACAAATGTGCCATTCAAGTTGGCTAAATCAGATTCAACGTAAATCAACTGGGATCCACTGTGGTGAATTTTGTTCCGACAGCTCTCTTCTACCTTTGCGAAGATAGTTGTTAACTTTCTGACATCGTCTTCGCTGGTTGAGGTAATGGAAAAGCTGATGTCTGTGGTGGCACCGCCCAGATACTGTACCGTAGGAACGGGAGATGACACCAGGGGTAGAACAGATAGAGGCACTGAGCGCCTTAATGACATGCCGTCGATTACACGATAGCTAGTATTAGTAATAGATACCTTCTTAATGTACTTGAAGGCAACATTGTATACAGGGAGTTCTTCTAGATACTCACGGTACTTAACAACTAGGGTCTCTACATTTTCCTTAGCATCAACCGTGACATCAAACTCATCCTTAATGAAGCCAACGATATCCCGCCTCATGTCTTCCTTTGTCCAGATCCACTCCCCGGTCCTCTTACTCTGATAGGCACCCAGATCTAGATTAAGAGCATCACTTAGTTCATAGACATGGTACCCAATGGTTACATTGGTAGGGGTATTAGGAAAGGAGTCACCAACCTTGATAACTGCATCTCCATTGCGTAGGACCGCGCGGTCCTTTATATCAACCCTAGTTTGTAGATCGGTATAGGACGACTCATTCTTTATACCTGCCCGAGTCTTTTTAGATGCACCAATCTCTGTGGGCGCAACTTCTCCATCGAACATGAAACTGCTAATATCATCCTTAGACTTGATTAGGCTATCGCACCACTGGGTGTATAGGTTACTATGTTCAGCAGATAACGCTGGTTCAATGATGGGGACACCGTCTTCTCTAAAAGCTGTCTCGCGACCATTGCTATCTCTGCGCACACCCTGCTTAAGATATACCCAACTCTTAAGGAAGGATGTATAGTTGTAGATCATGAATGCCAGGTGCATAGTTATAGTGTCGGGAAGGGAGGGTTCGGTATTGAGTGTATAGCCACTAACCACAATAGGTATTTCTACAAGACCCTTAAGGCTATCTGCATCCTGAGATGTTTCTCCAAGGATCTTAGCTACAGTCTCGTTAGAGATTGTAGTATATGGGGAGCGGCGGATCATGGCCAGTATAGGCGCTAGCTTTGTATTGATCATGTGGCGGCCGGTAAACACAAGCTGCATTTCGAACGTCATCATAGTACGACCCGTCTTAATAATACTAGGGCCTTGCTGACGCATGGTCATCATGGTATCGTTATTGGTATTCAGGTCGTATGAAATAGAGATGGGAGGGACGTTGAGCCAGATGTAACCAAGGCGCGTTGCGCCTGGCAAGTTAGATGCTTCATTAGTCCAAGATCCAACGGCTATATCTTCTTGTGATCTTTTATCTGCCATATTATTATCCGGCTCTCATTTCTTGGTTATAGGCGTCGCGAAACACCTTGTCATAGTTGACATCGTTTGAGTCATCTCGAATATGCATGCGGACGTTAGAGGGTTGGCTGAACTTACCGGCTATAGCTTCGGAGAGGTTGATAAAGGCGCGGTTGTCCTGCCTTTGGGCATCTCTCAGCTTTATTCTAACATCATACTGACTCTTAGTCATTACACTTAGATTGCGCTGTCTTCTGGGGATAACTACTGGCTGGTCAGATTCCTGGGTAGCCTCCATAGTATCCATCCTAGGTGGACGACGTAGAGATAGTCCAATCCCGGCTAGGACTCCGGCCCCGATAGCTAGTTTACCCCATCCCTTGCCAGCTTTCAAGCCCTCGCCATAATCAGATACCCGCTTACCTATCCAGTCGATGGCTTCGCTAGCCTTTCCTTCCCATGTGCGTGGTTGCTCTACGGCAGCAGCTACTGCTGCGTTCTTCTCGCCTATGTTCTGTCCTACGCTCTGGATAGACCCTGCATTTCTCATCATACCCATAAGAGTTGAATCTACCACTTCAGCAGGACCCATAGCGTAATCAGGTGCTCGCCTAAAGGCCATTGGCTGAGCCAACGAGGACTTACTACGGCCTACTAGCTTGGAGTAACTCTTAGCAATCATGCCTTGGGCATTACCAGCATCATAGGACTTAAACATATTGGTGATAGTTGTATCGTCTACTCCACCAAGTTCAGGATGTTTCTTATTAATGCCCTCAAGTAGAGGCCTTGTTAAATTAACTCTCTCTCCCATTGTGAGATCACGATCCCACATTGCAGCCTGTAGGTTAGAAACGGCTCCTCCTACAACGTTCTGTTGCTTAATATCCAGACCGCCTTCTTGGTAGATATATCTGGCAACCTTAGTTAACCTGTTGGCTTCTTCATCGCCAAGCTTGTTATACCGGGCTCCTTCAGCAACACCGATCATTAGACTATGGGCGGGGCCCGTAGTAAACTTCTTCTGTAACATATCATCTAGAAGGTCAAGTTGTGTTCTTCCAGCAGCCGAAGCTACTTCTTCAGATCCCATAAACTCTTCAAAGGAACTTAGGCTACCGATCTTTTCGGCAGCAGATACCATCTTAGACTCAGCTTCTGTACGAGCGGCCCGGTACTGGGGCAGCATAGAGACAAAAGCGTCCTTGGCTAGCTTGTCATATGTTGACGTGCGGGCGCTCCTCGTTCTGGAGAAGCCACTGATAATACGAACCATATCTCCGTCGATGTCAGCCCTCTTGAACAGGCCCATACCTGCAGACTCAAGGATCTGATCATTATAAGTGATCATACCTGCCTTGGTCCTATCGGATAGATAGTCTATAATACCAACGCGGGCTACAGCCATACCAGCAGGAGATGGGTTTCTATTAGAGATCATGTACTCGCCTTGGCGAACCATGGACTCTATGGCGCTACGACGTTGTTCTGCAGGGAGCTTCCTTAAAGCGTTTAGACCACGTAGCTTAATGAACTGTTCTTCTGTGACGCCAACCATGCCACCAAGGGCATCGGCTCCCTCTTCGAACTGACCTAGTAGTCCCCGCTCAGCTTCGTCGGATAAGAAGCCTAGTGAACCTTGGGCACCATAAGATCTACCCTTTAGGATAGCTTTATTGTATAAGCCTTCCTTGCCAGTTATAACAGTCTCAAGCTCACTCTCATATCTGGTAACTAAGCGTTGCAGTTCTGGCTGGCTTAGGTTCCCACCTGTGCCTGCTATGTTGGCTAGTATTGCTTGCTCTATGCGTAGTTGTTCGCTGCTGCGCACTGTCCCGGCAGCACCGCCTCTTATATTCTTTAAGTTAGCACTAGTGAATAGGATCTTATTAGTTGTTTTACCACTCTTGGTTACTACATCAACAGGTAGCTCTACTTCTGTTGGCATATAGTAAGCACTAAACTCACTGCCCGTAGGCTTAGTTGCTTTAGCCATCTTCTCGTGGTACAGGATTGATAGAGGGTTACCCTCCCCTATGGGAGGCTGGGGCACAATACCACCACGGCCAGGAGCGAAGGTTTGTATCATTCTATAATCAAGATCCTTATAGGAGATCTTGTTAGTGGGAGTTGTATATCCTGGGATACCAGAATAGGATGCGCTTATATAATGCATCTCGTTCATCATAGCTTTACGTTTACCGCCACGAGGTGCAGTTGCATTCATTACTTGCTGGGCTAGGCCACCGTAGCCCTCGATCTGGAACCCAAGAGCCTCTAGGGCGCTTACGCCACCAACCTCGGGGCCAATCTTAGAGAACAACTCTTGTGGTAAGGCGTGCATATTAACAGGCAGTCTTCTAAGAGAAGCGATGTCTTCAGCAACGGCGCCTTGTCCGCTTTGTACTAGTAGGTCATGTAGATAGCGGGTGGCTTTCATATTGAATGCTGTTACACCCGGAACTTCCAGTCTTCTCTGGCCGTTAGCTAGACGGATAACTTTGGCCTTGGTTCCTAAAGTCTTCTCAAATCCAGCAGCGATGGTATCTAAGTTGGCTACAGTTTGTTCTTCAGTAAAGACCCCAGCTTCTGGGATGGTTAGGGCGTTGAGATATGGTTCCCACCACTGGCGCATAATACGCTGTACATCTCCGCCCTTTGCACTGATAGGAGGAAGGATTACATCTGCCCCTCTAACGGCAGCAGCTTCTCTACCAGACAAGCCTCCAGCTGACACGATATCTCCTAGGGCAGCATCAAAGCCAGCATCTTCAAGAGTTCCAAGACGTGCTTTCCTGTCGAGGAAGGAAACCTTGTTGCCTTCTACAAGACCGTGGCTAACTTGCATAGTTAGATTAAGGGCATCACCTTCATGGGCGGCTGCAGCCACAGAGACTTCGAGCGGGACTCTCTTCCCCAGGCTCTCGTAGGCCCGTACTTCCGGGCTGACACCTCCGGCATTCGGCTCAAGTCTGAACTTATCAAGTACACTAATCAGATCTTCGGCTCGCCCAGGTGTCGATGCCTTTAGACGTACATACTCTTCCGAGCTGAGAACAGCTCCAGGTGTATGTACTTTCTGCATTAATTCATTAAGGCCTGCGGGATCGTACCAGCGCCCAAGGGCAGTCAGACTAAAGGCTTCTACGGAAGCGCGCTGTGCTTTAATATCTCCAAAGATACCCTTACGACCGATGGCAGGTCCGCCTAGTAGTAGGCCAGCCACACTGCTGCTTCGGAGGGCCTGAGCGTTAGGGATAGTAGCTTGGACAATCTTACCTGTATTATATAGGTGGGCGGCTACGCGATCGTGCATTGCACTCGATGCAGAACCATGTGTGAATAACTTCTGCTGGTCTTGCAGATGGAGCACGCGCTCTGCCGTATAAAGAGCGTCAGCTGTTAGTCTAGCGCCCGGCGTACTACCACTTAGGCCCAGGTAGTTCTCAAGAGTTGTAGGCTTTCTTGAGCTAAGGTATGATCCTTGGCCAGCCATATAGCGGCCGATATCTTCTCTAGCGTATATGAAGTTACCAATGTTGTCATCAGATAGTCCACCAAAGGCGCCGCCTGCAGCTTCTACTCGTCTTCCCCAATTTCTATAGTAGCCCATCTTGGCTACACTAGTTGTTCCCCTCTGTCCCTCTAGGCTCTTATATCCCTTATAAGCAGGGAGGTCAATAGCCATAGACTTACGTAAGGCAGAGGACATAGGAACATAAACACCACCAGCTCCTGTTATCTTAGGAGCGATGTCTAGCATCTGTTCTGCGGTTGAGCCCAGTTCTTGAACTAACTCCTGCTGTCTCGCCTTGGGGAGACTTAGCAGTCGAGCGGCGTGCTTATTTAGCCAGTCACCAAGTTCTTGGTAAACGGCTTCTCCACCCTTGCCCGTGCCTATGCGTATATCGAGTGGACTAATAAGTGAGGCATTATGCCAAACGAGACCACTACCCCTAACCTCATACTTGGGCAGGTCAAATTTGAACATACCGCGGAGACGGTTATAGTGTTCCATATTAGCCATATGCGGGGCTCATTAGGTTGCCTAGGTTTTTACGTATGTATTCGACAGCGTCAGGCTGGGTAGCATACTTGACATCAAAGTTCAAGTTGATTCCCTCTCTATCAGAAGCATAGGGAGTAACACTGATATCATAGTTATTATAACCTTGACCGCCTATGATGTCGGCTATCTGGCTCTTCATCTGACCCTGATCGTCACTGGCTGTGAATGGGTCGATTAGGGGCACATAGGGTTTTCTACTTAGCTCACGCTCCGATGACTCCCATAGGTTAAAGTCATGTATATCTAGGCCTTCTTGGCGCGCTACCTTAAGCTTGACATCATCCAGATTAACCGCAGGATGCCATCCTACCCAGTTCTCTGCTGGCAGGTAGTTCTCCTGGAAGTAACTTGTTAGGTCTGGATTGGCTTCTACATCCATGCCCCACTTGGCTTCAAGGAAGCGGCGCATCCCAAGAGGTGTGGTCTCAAGGATTCTAGAACGCTCTTCTTGGGGCGCCTGTACAAAGGCCTGGAAGAACTCACGTTGCTTATTGGGGAGGGCCCTCATGATACTGGCAAAGTCTCCCCTCGGGTCCGCTCCATACATAGTTGATGTAGCCCTCTTGCGATACTCAAGAGCTCTACCAACTGGGGTCCCAGCAACAGCATCTAGTGCAGCATCCTCTGTCCACTTCTGATAACTTAGTCTTTCAATTTGGGCAGCTACAAGATCTCTGCGCTTCTTAATGCTTTCTATCTCCTTGGCGCTCTCGGTCTTCTTTCTTTGTAGGCCCAGGTCTCCATACTCAGTTTTGAGTTGATCGGCGATAGTCTTTCTAGCACGACGTGATGCCTCAATAGATTGCATAAGCTCTTCGGGATCCATGCCCGTCTGCTGCATAGATTCCCTACGAGACTTAGCGTAGAGCCCTTGGTACTTAAGATACTCTAGAGTATCAAAGTACTGTTCCGTATCCCAGATCTTCTTTCTATACTCTGGTACCCAATTTGACCCGCCAAGTCCAAGTACTCCTCCTGCCAAGGCGAGGCCTCCACCAATGATAGCTCCTACCCCCGCAGTTAGTATCCTAGTACGATTACCCGCTAGAGATACCTTGCCAGCCTTGCCCGCAGCCTCTGCTAGAGCGCCTATAGTAGAAGCACCCACTTCTGTTTCTGCACTACGGGTAGCACCTGTAAACCAACCTAGGCCACCACCTAGTAGGGCAGAGCCAACAATGCCTCCGCCCATCATTTTATGTATTAGGGGTTCGACGAAGTCTCGGATAGGTCTCGACCACGAGGACGAGTCTCTACCGTAGACCATAGTTCTTTCCCACTCTTCAAGAGCGGTACGTTTGTGCATGAACTTCGTTTGGAGATAGGGAACGTCTGCGTGACTTATATCCTCCCAGAGGCCTCCAACCATTCGCTCGATGGGATTGTACTGGACCTTAAGATTCATAGGGGCGAATACTTCGCCGGGTCCAGTCTTATCGAACTCTGCTTCACCAGATGTTACAAGTCCTCTATTGAGACCACCAATTATAACTGGGGTTGTTGGGACCGTAAGGTCCTTAGTCCTATAGCGTTCGTCAGCTAGGGTCTGAGCAAGAATCGTGCTTCCAGGTGTTAAGTTAGACTTTAGTCTTTCCTCACCTTCGGGAGTTAAACTCTTAATCCCTGCTAGCTTAAAGATTCCCCTTTGGCCTTCAGCTTCAAAGGCGCCATTGCCAAGATAGGATGATACAGTAAGCAGTTCATTTTGTAGATCGCCCTCAGAGAATTTGCGCTCTGTGAAATCCCATCTGCGCTTACGTAGGGGTACTTCCTTGGCAACCTTCTTACGTTCTTCTTCACCCTCTGGAGTTAGAAGTCCTGCCTTCGACATAGAGCCAAGGTATGCTTTAGCGTACCTGTATTGTGGGCTCCATGGTGCTACGTCTCCTGTGATTCTATAGATATCCAACATTGAGTACTCAGGATATGTATTAGCTATCCCTAGGTTCTGGGTGCCTAGACTACGGGCAGCCTCAACAACGCCAGCTCCTGGCGTATAGAACTTTTCATAGCCACTACCTGGCAGTCGGATCTCGCCGAAGTCTACCTTCGAGTATGGATCCCCTATCCTAAAGTTCTGGAAGTACTCAGGTCCTGGCATCCAGTCAGGCATTGTATTAGGGATGGGATTGACTTGGTCAATCTGCCTACGGCGGTGAGGGAGGAAACGACGGAACATTTCAGTATAACCAAATGGGTCACCCACATTCTGTTCCCAGTAAGATCTCTCAGCACTATCCATATACCGTGCTGATTGGATCTGTGGTCCCGTAAAGAAGTCTTGGCTTCCAGTTAGCTGTTCCTTAATAGCCCCAATACCAAAACCATATAAGCCCATGTACTCTGTCATGCGATAGATTTCTTCGCCAGCTGTTCCCCCCAGTCCATTAGGCAGGCTGGCAGCGTCGGGAGGCAGACCGCCAAGCATGGGGTTTACACCACCAGCAATTCCCTCTTCTTCGGGAGTGCCAGCTATATACCCGCCAACTGTTTCTTGTGGGTATACAGCTGTAGGCCCACTTATGGTTGGCATTAACATAGCAGTTGCTGGGCCACCACCAAGACCTAATCCTGATCCCGGACCAATGCCTGTTCCTAGAACACCTCCAGTACTAAACTCATCTCCGTGCATTGAGCGTGTAGGCGCTATTGAACTTAGAGCTGGGCCAATAAACGGGATCTCTTCTATCCCTGTTGTGGCTAATGGATAAGGACGATCATAGTAGTGGTACTCGGACATGTACCAAGGGTTGAGGTATTGGCTCCAGTACTTGAGTTCTGAGCCGTACTGGACATCTGTATATTGATAGCGAGACATAACTCGCTGATACCAGTTGGGGATGAATTCCTTAACCTTGCCACCTTCGAAAGGTGTGCTGCCAAACATCCACCACCTGCCCTGCTTTAGGGGCACGCGGGCATCACCAAAATACTCATCGGCCTTCTCTGTTCCTGTCTTGGTTATATCTCCACCGAAGCCCAAGGCCGCGGAAGCTGCCATCCCTGCAACCAAGCCCTTGGGGCCGAACTTAGTTCCGCCTAGGATCGGAAGGCCTATTCCTCTAGCTAGACTAGGACCTGAAGCAGTAATAAATCCAGGCATTAGTTCTTCCAGGTATTGAGCCATCCCAGTGATACCAAGGATGTCCCTCATATAGGCCATGCCTACATTGGCACCAGCAAATAGAGAGGCGCCTGCTTCTAGGGGCCCTATTCCCAGAGCCGCATTGGACATGTCGTTGGTAAACTGCAGGCTCTTCCAAGCTAGATACACGGGGAGGAAGCGATAGAGGACCAACTTCTTAATGACATCTGTGGCAGTACGAGTAGTTCTTGGATCGAATCCGCCAACGCCTAGACTCTCCAGCAGACGAGTAGGCCTATTCGTTAAGAAGAATGCTGCTGCGCCAGGGATATCCTTATCTGCTAAGAAGGCGAAAGAGGATCCTTTTCCTGCAGCCATGGTAGGGAATACGTTAGTACTAGACCCTAGCTTCCTATAGGGGCTCATATATGCGGCAGCTTCGTCGGTCTCCCCGAGAAGCATACGCATAGATTCCTTGATAGCGTTAGCTACTCCGCTAATGCCCTTCTTATTCTTTACGACATCTATAAATCTCTCTGGAACAGACTGGACTTGAGGGAATCCCGTCTGTGGCCCTGCCTCTATGAATGCTAGGGCTTTCTTGATTAGTGTATCCGGAGCACGGACTTGTGTATGACCAATATTTATAAAGCCGGGTGAAGCCTCTTTACCTAGTCCTTCACCATGGAACATCCGCATCGTCTCACCAAAGCGGGTCTCTTGGTGATGTCTTACTTCGCCTTCAACCCAGCGCCCCGCCTTAACTAGTGATCCCTTAATACCCGTATCTCTACGGGTGGCTACATCATATAGGCGCCCAGCGCTAAAATAGGCTCCCATAGGACCTGCAACTTCAGTTGCTTTAGGACCAAGTTTTGAACCAGCTGGGAAGTAGTGGAACTGATGACCTTGGCTAAAGTACCCCGATATCTCTCTAGGCCTTAGGATAGATATGGGATTGAAGCCGGCCACTGGGATCGTAAAGTTCTTCTCGAATCCTAGTAACCCGCTCTTGAGCATACTCCCTGGAGTGTATGCATTAAGATTCAATATCTTCTTGGATCTGGTGTCAAACATGACACCCTTACCAAGGCCCAACTTATCGAACATTACTTTATCATATAATAGGTTGGCAACTGTTCTCGCCTTTCCCATAACAGGCGAATCTACAGGAAGGCCACTATGATGTAGTAGGTCGCTAAACGTAGCAGACCTTATTCCATTAATAACATTCAGATCAGCTAATGAGTGCCTCTTTAGCAATTGCTGGTTAGCACCCTCCAGCATTGTGCCGCGCATTGCTGGGTCACTAATTGAGTTTATTATATTGCTGTATAAGGATAGATATTTGGTAAGAGGCGGGCCCTCAAGCTGGTTATGAGCGTACATCTCTCTAGTAGCTTGAAGATTCTGGGTGAATGCATTCTTAAAGTCTCGTACTGAGTTAGGTAGATTCTTGAAGTCGATCTGGGTCTCATCAAAAGCTCTACCTACAGCACTGAACCAAGGCCTAGCCTGCATGTCAAAGTTGGCGACACTCCTGGCAAGGTAAGGCGATATAGCCTTGCCGCCATACCATAAGGCCCCAAGGCCCATGACACCTTGAAGCACTCCGGGTAGAGCACTACGCTGATCTCCTTCATACATCTTAGCTGGGTTATATCTGCTGAAGATCCTACCTGTTGCGTAGGCGCCGCCAGCAACAAGGGCCATTCCAAGAGCGCCATACCTCCCTTGTAGCGCGGGAGTAGAAGCCCTCTTCATGGCATAGTTGACGCCAAGCATTACGGCTGCGGTTGTAGTAGCACCTATACCAGCAGCGAAAGCTACACTTGTAGGGGTATCTTTGGAACCTTGATCATTGAAGTCGGAGGCAGTATCTGAACGAAGGCCAGCAAGGCCGGCTAGGCCTCCAAGTCCAAGTGTCGCATTTCTGAGCATGCTAGGTGGGAGCGGCACTTAGTTACCTTCTGGCACGAATAGCGGAGAGAGCCTCTAGTCCTTTTTGTCTAAGCTTCTCGGCTACGGCCTTTTCACTTTCACTCATATGGGCTATGTCTGGCATAGCCACTCTGGGAGCTTTAGGTTTAGCATTGGCTTGGTATAACGGATTAGCTGTATCTTCTTGGACATCACCAATGTTAAGCATCTCGCCAGTAATGATTTCAGTTAGCGCTAGGAGATGAGCTATCTCTTCATAGTTCAACTTCTGGATATCTTCGCGACGATACGCTGGCATACCCCTCATGATAGTAGCTATAATCTGCTCACTAAGCAGGCCCATCTCTTCTCTCTTCTCGGCTAGCGAAGCTAAGAAGGTTTCGAGATCTGAGAATCCTGAGGCCACTATAATGTGAGGAACTACAGCTTTGAGCTCTGTAGCTCCACAGTGCAGATCTAGCTCCTGAATGCTTGGATATACAACAGCAGTATTAATAACATACTCTTCTGCTTCGAAGGGAATGTCAGCTTCCATGGAAGGGTGCAGCCGCGCAAACATATCATACTCAGTCTTGCTTAGTAATCTGAAGTACAAGACTGTCTTTGATGGGAGAACGGCTCGGAAGACCCTACCATACTTACGCTTTAAGTCTACTTCTATCATAAGCCCCTCTAAATAAAAGGGGCCAGGGCCCATAAGACCCTAGCCCCAGTGAAGACCATGGCAGGAAGGGATTTATACTTCCGTGACATCCACGTTGTTCGAGAAGCCAGAGCGTTCCATAATCTGTAGAGCTAGATTGGGAACTTGTCCAGCAGCACTCGTGGTGAAGAACTCGGGCGGCAATGTGGGCCATACGACGCCTAACTTAACCACGTTCTCATCGTGAAGTTCAGGGCGGAGCTTAGCATCGACGGTTTCGATAACTGCGACCACGTCTTTGTATTCTGCCCTGGTGATTGGACGAATAAGATAGTTGCTTGAACTGTTGTATGAAACCTTAAAGAGCACTCCATACCTATTCTTGAGTTCAGCAATCATCTCTGCTGAAGGTGCTATTACTTTTGAAGGTTCTGTTACCTTTTCACTCATTGCTATTTCCTCCTGTATTTACTGAGTTGCCTCAGATTTCTTAGGTGGTACTATAAACTGTTTGGGCACCCGTGTCAAGGGGGTATCCAGGGCTCTGGCCACGAAGGTGAAGATCTCCTGTATAGGCTCTCCACTAATGCCTATTTGCATTGAGGAATCCGTGATGTGGACTCCTGTCAAGGCCTTTACTGTATGGGCACTAGTGAACTCGTCCATTGAGTTGGGGTTATCGCGGCTACTTGGATAGTTCCCGAATGTAATAGTGATGTCAAACGGGGGCAGGTCGTCTGGTTGTATAACAGCAGTTGAGGTTAGTCTCACGTCGTCGGCGCCCCAGAAGAACTGCTCTAGCAGGGCCTGCTTGGCACTCTTGTCGAGGTTATTGAACTGGTTATTCTGGTTGTTCATAACACCTGAAGGACTGTAAGCTAGGTCTTTGAGAAGGTAGGGGTCCGAGGTAGCCTTGATATCAGTTAGGAAGCGTTGGATCTCATCCTCGCTGATCTCCGTATTCTTGTCAGGAACTACAGTTCTCTTTCTCCATTCGGCTACAGCCATGTTAAGAAAGTTGGTGTGAGTATAGTTCATGGAGAAGACGCCTTGGATAAGCTGTGTACCCTGGGCCATAACATCAAACTTCTTAGACTTGTATCCCCAGAAGGGTCTCTTGTTCTGGGTGGCCTGGTATTGGATCATTGTAATGTCTGAGAGCCAAAGATCACCCATGAAGATTGCAACCTGACTACCTGCGTAGTAATCTGTCACGTACTTTTCTTCTGACCCGGTCTGGGCAGACATGTCTGTATAGCCCTTGTCCCTGCCAAGAAGCTTATTGGCTACAGTAGAGGCTATGGAGAGTTTACCAGCGCTGTCGCTTAGGGAGGATAGATAAGAGTTAGATCCCACGGATTCCTACTTGACTCTTGGGGTTGGTATTACTATACTACTTCTGGAGGCGAACTATGAAGAAACTACTGGCCGCATTGATTATAACATTAATAGTGGCCCCGGTATATGCCAAGATGTACCGCTACGTCAGCCTTATTGAGCCTCTCCAGGTACAAGACTCCTGCTATTACGCCATTTATATTGATTATTCAAGGGTGCGAGAAGCTATTCCGACACTCAAACTCTATCTGCCATACTACAGAACCGAGCGTTCGGCCGAGACCATGGACCCCATTGGTAGCAACCACATGAACCTAGTCTTCTGTAAGCGCTGGTTCCTAACTAATGTTATGTGGATTGCTATTCATGGCCAGGCCCAGGAAGTATATGTTGGCCGGAACCTCACAGCTACTGAACTTCAGGAGAAGAATAAACTAGTGGGTGGTGTTATATCTTCGATAGACCAACTTAGAAGTCTTAGAGAGCAGTGTCTGGGTCGGGGAAGAGAGCAGGTCCTCAGGTGTGTGGTCGCCGACGTGACCCCTCTTTTGATTGACCAGATGAATAAGAAACTCTTTATGGACGAGTCTTACTTCTGGATAGGAGAGAACGTCTTCTTTCATCCAGGTGCCTGCGGAAAGTACTTCTCTCTTCCCGAGAACCCCGACGCCATACCTAGTATGTCTTCAGGATGGCAAACATCTCAGGTCATTCGCAATGTCTCGAATGACCATATCTTTGGCTTGTATAGAACAGACTGGATTAACAATTAACTACGGAACGAATTGGCCACACCTTCCGATAGGAATGGCCTCTTAGAAGTCATGGGTCCAAGTTCTTCAGGATACATCACATCTATATCCCCGGCCACGAAGCTATGAGTACTCTCCGTGTAGATATCGTTAACAGACATTGTTTGGCCCTCGTCTACTAACTCTATATCTATAAGCCTCAATTGTGCAGACCTTCCATACTCATTCGTAAACATACATATGATATCAAACGGAGTCATCTGATCTCCGAGTAGGGAGTAGGCTGCTTCGCCGCGGCCTCTGTCTAGTACAGCCTTGGCCTGTGCGATATTGTATAGAGCATATCTATCAAAGATAGTAAATACCAGAGTACCAGCGATTGTCCTGGGCCCTCTTGTCCAACCCTTGGCTCTAGTAAACCCCAGAGCCCTAACGGGGAACTTCTCTCTATGGATCGAGTAGGAGATAGTACTGAGGTTACCGATTTGCTTAGCTGACCCACCAGCCATGTTGACAACGGCCTTAATATCACAACCAGAGAAAGACGTA
>JBBABY010000008.1:0-49269 GCA_041657425.1 archaeon | reverse complement strand
AGTATACCTAATTGTCGCGCCAGTTGTGGTTGTGCTTAAGATCACTTGAGAATTGTAAGCAACATTGCCTGATGGTTGGCTTGATGTTGGGGTTGCTACTGCCCCATAAATTGTGTAAACACTTGTCATTACATCACTAACATAAAAATTATTTTTTTTAGCAATTGCTTTTATTGTTGTTACTGCTCCTAATGGTGCAGTAATCGGTCCAACATAAATTGTAGAAGAGGTTGTGGGTGTAGTTCCATTAGTGGTATAATAAATTGTTGCGCCAGGAGTTAACGAACTTAAAACTATTGATTGTGCAGAAGTATATGTTCCTTCAATAGGTGTTGCTGCAGGAATTATTGTTTCTTCTCCAACAAGCATCTTAGCAGTCATTATTGGTAAATTAGCTGTAGAGATTGCTTCAAATTTAATTAATGGATCTAATGTTCCATTATAACTTCGTGTTGTTGAATCATCAACTGCATAATAATATGTTGCACAGATTCGTTTATTACTATCAAAATATCTAAATGAATCACAACCATTTGATACTACGTTAAAATATAAATCATTAGAATATATTGATAAATTTGTTGGATAAGTAGAATCAATCATATTTTCTCTGTAGATTATTCCTGGCCAAGTTGTATAATCAAAATAATTATTATCTCTATCCCAATTTACCCAATTGTTTGGATAGTCAAATTCAATTTTGTTTTCATCAACATGATAAATTGCAAAACCGCCTCTTATTGTGGAACCATTTAGAAACATACAATTATCTAAGTTATTAGGGTCTGCTGTGTTTCTGTATCTATTCTCTATTATGAAAAATTCCCTTGGACCCATATTGCTATTTCTTAAAATAACTGCGTCTGGATAATCGTTTATACTTCTTAGACTTATTTCTTTATTGCTGTCTATTGTTAATTCAATTGGATTAACCCAACCGAAAAAATATCTTGACCAAACATCAAGATTGATTGGCTTATTAAGACAATGATTTGTTGGACTTGTATATTCTTGAAATATCATCATTGTCATTTGATAAACTGGCCCTGCATTTAATTGACCACTTGAACCATTTGCATACAAATCTGGTATTCCTAAAACGTGTGCAAATTCATGAGTAGTTACAGGTATTTCAAATTGACTTGGAGTAATACTTCTAGCACCTAATGATGGAATTAACGCCGCGTTTCCTAGATATTTTCCATCAACTGGATTATTATTATATTGTTTTAATATTCTTGTTTGCGCCCAAATACCATTTGGACTAATTTTTCCTTGGTCAGGATAAACAATAACTATTCCATCAAGTCTACCATCATTATCATTATCATATTGTGCAAAGTTTACACTTGGATTGAAAGTATTCATTGCATCAATTATTAGATAAAAATTACTATTACTATTTTGAGAATAATAAGAAAACGTGTTTGGCATAGTTGTCCAATTGTAAACATCAAAAATAATATTTAAATCTCCATAGGATTGCTTTGTATAGTATTTACTTACACTTATTCCACTGCCACTTAAATAATTAGAACTATTAAATGCTTCATTTATTGCACTTTGTGTTTGAGTTGGCATCTTGTCTGTGAATTGAACTAGAAGAACTGGAATGTGTATTGTCCCGGATAATGGCGTTGTTCCCCAGATGTTAGAAACACTTGAATTTCTTGTAACTGGTGCGTTTTTTACAAGCAGTTCTTTATATTGTTCAGTGGTTATTCCCATTTCCTTTAGTAATACTTCTTCTGGGGGATAAAAAACATCTTGATAATTATTTTGATTTGATACTTCTAAATTATCTTTATTTTCAAGAAGATTTAATGAATTATCTTTAGAGAAATTAAAATCTGCAAATACATTTGAAAAAAGCAGTATTAAGAATAAAACAATAATTATTTTTGGATTCATATATATATTATAAATAATTATGTTTTTAAATGTTAACTAATTACCTGTAACTTATTATTTTAATAATTATTTATTGTGGTAGATTATTTTGTAAATAAGGATACCCATTATTTATACCAGAATTAATTGCCCACACAGAAGAATTCCAATCACTAAAAGTTGATGGTGTTTTCATTTCTGATGTTGTCTTTCCAATAATTGCTACACTAGGACTTCCTGGGCTTGTGGATTGTCCAGATGTTTGAGTATCCCAAAAATTTAAACTACCTGTGAAATCATGTCCTGAAAATCCTTTATTCGTAGGACTTGGTAAATTCAAATAGGTTATAGACCCCGTTGAATAACTATTTTCTATATTTACCCAACCAGAAGCAGAACTCCCTATAAATCCTCCAATTGAATTAGATGTATGAGGGTTAGCTATAATTAAATCTCCTGTTGAATAACTATTTGATATAACAGAATGCCCAGATGCAGCAGACACTAGTCCTCCTACATTATAAGTGGAACCAGAAAATGGTGATGTTGCAATTATATTACTGGTAGAATAACTTTCTTCAATAATTCCATCATTTAATCCTGCAACTAATCCACCAATAATCATATTTCCAGAAAGATTTCCTGTTGAATATGATTTCCTTACAATTGAATTATATCCTAAATGACCAATTAACCCACCAATCAATTCTTCTCCAAATACATTCCCCGTAGAATAACAATGATCAATAATTGTGTCATAATTTGTAACCCAAATATCTGATGGAATAACACCTATAAGTCCACCTGAATAAACATCGCCAATAGAATTAACATCTACTGATGAATGACAATTCTCCATAGGTCCTAATGCCAAATGTCTACCAATTAACCCTCCAATTCCGCCAGCTGAACTATTAGAATTTTTAACCACGCCAGAAGAATAACAATTATTAATTATTACATTAGAATTATTAAGATACTGTAATTTATCAATAACATCTCCTGCTAAAGCTCCAATATAATCGGCACCCGTAATATTAACATCTTCTAATCCTAGATTCCTAATTTGAACAATAGGATTTTGGAAACTTGGTTGGATATTCCCAAATAATCCTTGATTTCTATTATAAAAATCAAAGTTTGGACGATTAATATATAAATGGCTTATTTTTTTATTATTTCCTTCGAAAACTCCACTAAATCTAGTTCCTAAAATTGTACCTAATGGAACCCAGCCTTCTCCGGTTGTCCATAATGGTTTATTCAGAGTAGGATTACGATAGTGTGCATTGTTTTCAAAATCTAAATCTCTCATTAAAATATATGTACCTAAAAGATTATTGCGTATAGCATCTAAATCTTCTAAACACCAAATCTGTCCAGGAATTACTGGGTTTAAAGAACAATCATATTCTGGAGGTTCTGGAATTGTAATATTTTCTGGAGGAGTAATTTTGATTGTTGTTCCTAATTCTCCTCTAAATCTAAAAGTATATGTTCCTGTTTCATCGCATTTAAATTTAAAAGTGTTATAATATTCTTCAAATCCTCCAGTTATTGTTAAATATCCTAAATCTTCACAAATACCGTTAGAACAAACTCTATATTCTTCTGGTTCATTAGTGATTCCTAAAAACTGACAAGCGTTTGTTAAATTTCCATTTTTCTTGATTTCTACTTGATCTAAATAAACAATAGGAAGATTTGCTTGTGCAGTAACTTCTACATTAAATGGAAAACTAATTGTTGCTTGCGAAGCTAAATTTGTAATTTCTAAATTCCCAAATCTTGGGGTCATAGATTCTGAAATAAAATAATTATATACTGCTTGTGAGCTTGGAGTGGTCCCAACTTTATATGCTCTTGCTTTTAATACTGTTTCTTGATTAAGAGTGATTTGCCTATTGTATGCAGGAGAAGTCTCAGTAACTTCTGAACCATTAGTTGTATATCTAATTATTGCATCTGGTATTGGCGGATCTAAATACAATGAAATAATTGTTCCTAAAGGATAGAATCCAGAAATTGGAGTTGCTTTAGGAGGCGATAAATAATAGATTACTGGTTTAATCTCAATATATCCTAAATTAGTATCGTGTGTAATAGTTGAACCTGCTTGAGTTAATGTGCCTGTAAATTTAAAACTATAATTTCCGGATTCGCTACAACTGAATAAAAAATTATTAAAGTATTCTTCTCCACTATACGTTTCTGATAAATCTCCTAAATCAGTACAATGTCCACCAGTACACTCTATTGGAATTTGAGTTCTGCCATTATTAATTCCTAAAAAAGAACAAGAATTTGTAACCCATCCATTTTTTTTAATTTCTACACTATTAATATTTACAAATGGAACTTCTGTTTTTGCAATAACAGAAACAGTAAACGGATTATCAATCTCAGAATATGGAGTCATATAATCTATTTTAAGATTACTAAAAGTAATTGGATCCTCTGGAGTTATTAAATAATTAAATGATGCTTGTGCACTTGGATCCATTCCTGATTTATAGGTTTTTGCATTTATTACAAGTCTATCAGAAATAGGAATTGGTAAAACATATTGTGATGATAAATCATTTACTTTTGAACCATCAGTTGTATATCTAATTATTGCTCCTAAAGGCGTTAATGAATCTAAAGATAATACAATTGTTTGAGTTGCAGGATAAATACCAGAATTTGGAGTTGCAATTGGCATCTTTAAAACAGAAATATTATAAATTTGAGTATTGGTATCGCCATTTACATCTTGCCCAGATGAATTTTTTGCAAAAACTTTTGCTTTTATTGTTGTTGTTTCTAAAACTCTTATTGAAGAATATAAAGAATCAGAGAAATATAAATTAGAAGTTTTAGTTGGTTCATTACCATCTATTGTATAATATATTTTATAATCAGAACAATTTGGATCATTATAATTTAATGTAACATATTGTGTAGTTGAATAAGTCCCACCTGCTGGAGAAAATGTAACAGTCCCAATTGGATTATCACAACCTAGAGAAGGTGTAATTACATTATAAGTTTGCTCATTAGGAATTCCTGAAATTTCTGTTCCTGCACCGTCTATTGCAATAACTTTTGCTTTGATTGTTGTTTGTCCAACATTTAAAATTATTGGTGCGTTATATGGTTGTAAATTAGAAGTTGGAGTTGTTCCATCAGTGGTATAATAAATGTGTGCACCAGGACAATTTATTGTATTATAACTTAAACGAATAGATTGTGGAGAAAAATAGGTACCTCCTATTGGGGAAAAAATGGTTACTGTATTTGCACAATCTGTTGATGAACAAACTAGACAAATATCTCCGCAATCTATTCCAGATTCATTTCCATTTTGAATTCCATCATAACAAGTAGGAATTACAATTCCAGGAGTAAATTGATTATCATAATTATAAGAGTCATCTGACAATTTAATGTTACTGCGTATATTATTTAAATAATATACTCCAAACAAAACTGCCCCAATTACTACTATTCCTAAAATAATTAATAACTCTATAGAAACTTGCCCTTTTGTTTTCATAAATCTCATCTTAATTTTTATAGTGCTATTAATATACGTCTATAATTAATTAATAAATATTACTATTAATTAAATTTCTTCTCTTTTATATTTTAATTTATTAATTTGGAAGATTATTTTGTAAATGTGGATACCCATTATTTACATTTGAATTAATTACCCAAATATTTGTGAAATTCCAACCGCTATCTGTAAATGTACTTTGAATTTTCATATCAGAGGTTATTTTGCCAATAGCATTTGATGGACTTGTTGATTGTTGAGAATTACTGGTGTCCCAAAAATTACCAGAACTTGTTTGACTTAAATTATTTTGAGAAAATCCTGCATTTGTTGGATTTGTTGAACCTTCATAAATTACTTTTCCAATTGAATAACAATTAACTATCCCTCCAGAATATTGTCCGCCACTCCAACCCACAAATCCAGAAAACGCAGTTCCTGGAGCTTCCTGAATTCTAACAATATTTCCAATTGAATAACAATTTGTAATTGACCCAACAGTATTTTCTCCAATAAATCCACCAACAGAAGACCACGAACCAGAAACGGTCCCTTTTGAATAGCTCGAAGAAATTAATCCGTAATTTGTACCCGCAAATCCTCCAACCAAAGAGTATCCTATAACAGCTCCTATTGCAGAACTTAAAGATATAGTTCCATATGCATTATTTCCAATAAATCCGCCCACCGGAGAAGATCCGGAAACCTCTCCTGTCGCATAGCTTGAAGAAATTGTACCATACCATGTACCACCTGCAAAACCTCCAACATTATCACTACCTGTTGTTTTTCCAGTAGCATAACTTGAAGAAATTGTTCCTTCCCAATTACGTCCAACTAAACCTCCTGCAAAAGAACGACCAGAAACAGAGCCTGTGGAATAACTAGAGGAAATTGTTCCTTTATTAATACCAATTACTCCGCCAACCTTATCTTGACCAATTATATTTCCTGTTGAATAACTTGAAGAAATTATACTTTGATTATTACTTTCCCCAACAAGTCCTCCTACATTATCAACTCCTTTAATGTCTCTTGTTGAATAACTTGCGGAAATTGTTCCTTTGCCATTATAGCCAGCTATTCCACCAACACCAATATTTCCAATAATCACTCCTTGGAAATAACTATTGTTGATATCTCCGCGTTCATTATATCCTACAAGACCACCCACATAATTAAAACCATTTACGTCTCCAAGGAAATAACTATTTTCTATTTTTCCTGCAGCCACAGAAAACTTGCCCATAAATCCTGAAAGCCCTCCAACATTATTTTTACCATTAACTGTGGATGTTGAATTACTATCTTTGATTAAACCATAACTATTATCTCCTACTAAACCGCCAGTACTAGAATTTATTCCAAATACTCTTCCTGAGGAACTACTATTGTAAATTTTACCACCAATATCTGAAACACCTACAAAATTTTTTCCTGCTAGCCCTCCAACATCATCAACACCACTTACATTTCCACTAAAAATACAATTAGTTATTGTTCCATAATTCAATCCCGCTAATCCTCCAATAACATAATTTGAAGTATTAATAGATGGAGAATTAACTAACCCAGATACTTGACAATTAGAAATATTTCCTCCGTTATCTGAAACTAATCCAGACACATAATTTTGGCCAGTAATATTAACATTTTCTAATATTAAATTACTTATATTTGCATTTGGTTTAATTACTCCAAATAATCCTAAATTATCTGTAGTTGGTTTATTAATATATAAATTTTTTATTTTTTTATTATTACCATTAAAATTTCCTGTAAATCCGACTACTGAATTATCGTGTATATAACCAATTGGATCCCAACCACTACCAGTTGTCCAAGCAATTTTATTTAATGGATTAAGATAATTACTTGAATCTTGAAAATCTAAATCTCTCATTAATTTATAACTGCCTGCTCTTGTTTCTGAGTTTGTATTAATGTACATTAAATGTTCTAAATACATAATCTCTCCATTTACTGGAGCAAAAGTACTTATATTTAAAGTAAAAGTTGTATTTTTACTTACTCCTCCATAACTTGCATAAACTACAAAACTATATTGTCCAACTTCTGTACAACCACTATTAAAAGGAACAATAAACTGATTAGAAGAATTGGTTTGACCGCCAAACGAATAATATTGCCCATCAGTAGGGCTAGTACTGCCTGGCAGATTAGGTTGACAATTAGTGGTGTATTCTTCATTTTTAAAAATAGAGATCTGAGTAAGATACACTCCAGGAACATTTGTTGAAATTGTTAAAGTAAATGGTTCAGAAGTATTATAACTTGTGTTTGGTGCTGAAGCATAAATATTTGTAAATACACCTGTTGGAATGGTAGGTGGATTGATTGGTGGTTGTGGAGGAACTGGCACAGTATAATTAGAATCAGCATCTTCCTCTTCTTCTTCATAATCACTTGGAATTTCAATTGCGCCGCTGTCATCATCATTTATATCTACATAATCATCTTCGGCATCTACATTTGTTTCTTCAGAAGCATTTGATTGAGAAGAATTATTCTGAGAAGCAGAATTATCTTCTTCATTATCATTTTCTTGATTTGATCCTTGTGAAGAAGAATTAGAACCGTTACTTTGTCCTGTTGGTATTGGTGCTTGATTATTTGAATTATTATTTTGATTTAATAATGTGTTATTATTTGGGGAAATAATTTGAGTTAACGAATTATTATTTTGATTTACGTCCAGTTGATTAGTATCAGCACCCTGTTGATCATTTATTTGAACAACAGAATAAATACCATAGCTAATTACTGCTATAAATACTACAATTAAAATTATTACTTCCATTTGTGCTTTTGAATTCATATTTTTTCTCTTTTTTAATTATTTTTATTACGATTAATTAACTGCATTAACATAAATTCTATGTAATTGTCTTTTTCCAATCTTTGGATTATAATAATCTACTCCGCTATCTGCTGAAGAATAGGAAGAAATATTTAGATAATATGCACCAGTGTAGTTCGTTCTTATCTTTTGAATAGAATCTCCAGAAGTAATCTCATTTAAATTCCATTGTCTAGCAACATCAGATGGAGAACTATTTTCACTTATGCGTATAAAATTTCCACTTGTTAAAACAGATAAATTTTTATCAGAAACAAACATGCCAATATTTGCAGATTCTGATAACTTTAAATTTGCAGTTATACAATAATAATTAGCCCATTCTGGAGCATCTGTGCATGGAACCGGAGTTATTGTTTCTGGAGCTGTTAATGTAAATTGATTTTTATTATCCTCATTATTTAAATTTATTACTGTAAGTAAAGCAGTTTCTGCATTTGTATCTTTATTCATAAGATTTGGAACAAACAATATTCCATATCCATCATTTAATAACTCAAAATGCATATTTGGAACAGGATATGCAGAAGATTCTTCTCCTGTCCAATATAAATCTTTATTTAATGAATAATTTAAACTTGCTAAATTTATGGTTTTATAATAATCAACTACTGGAGTTTTAGAATCTACCAAATTTTGCTTTGATAAAAATATATTTGTATTTGCATTCTCATATGGAAAAGAATAACCTGCGATATAAAGAGCATTATTAGAAATTAATGATTCTCTAAAATAAGATAAATTTCCAAATTGAGTAAAATATTTAGTGCCATTTTGCGCCCAAGCTAACATATATGGAATTCCTGATTTATCTATTTTTATTATATTTGTAAAGGGGCGGTAAATATCAATATAAAGAGAAAGATGTGATCCTTGGTGTAATAACAATACATCATTTGTATTTGGATTAAATTCAATAATTGGCTTTGTTCTGGAATAAGGACTATTTCCTGTAAATATGGTTAAACCATCAGGAAATGCCACTTCATTGGCGGTACCATTATTTAAATTTATATTATAATATTTCTTTATTGCTCTATAATCTGAACTACTATAACCATCAAATAAAAACATATTATCTCCACTAGTTTTTAAAATTGGCATTACTGGATTAGTTGAAGATAATAACACACTATTTTGCCAAATGGTGCTTCCGTCTGTTTTACTTAACTTTGAATAAACATATTTATTTTGATTTATATCAATTAAAAATAAATCTCCATTATCAAGTAAAGTTAGTGAATTATTTAAACTAGATGCATTGTAAGATTTATTAACATCCCAAATAATCTCTCCGGTTAATTTATTTAAACTCATAATTCTTAATCCATTACTATTTAAATAATAATAAATCAAATTATTATTACTTACTACAAACTGCGATTTTACAAATGTAGAATAGCAACTATGAGTATAACCTGGACTTGGATTGCCACAACTTGTAGGATTTGTAGAACTCCAAATATCTGTTGGAGCAGTATCTGAATTAACATTCATTTTTATTAAAAATACTTCAGGAGTTATTGGGTATAATCTTCCTGTAAATATAAAATTTCCTTCTACATCTAGATTTGTAGTAATTCCTGCAAATCCGTTATAAAAAACAGGATCTTCTCCAATGATTGTTGCAAAATTATATTCCCAAACTGGAACGTCTGGATTTGCTTTACTAAAATCTATTTTAATGATTTTATTTGTTCCAACAACTATATATTTATCTGCGGATAAATAATACAAACTCTTATCTGCGTAACCAGATAAACTTCCTAAATTATTTAAAGTTACAATTTTTTTATCTATTAATGTTTGAGAATAAAGATTATACTTAAAAGAAACTAATCTAAATGGTCCACTGGTACTACCTCTATGTGTGAAATATAATACTACAAATTCTTTAATGCCTGCAGAATAATCTGTTGGCTTTGAAACAATATCTACTGCTTCTCCAAAATTTGAATTACCAGAAATTTCTGTGAATTTTGTAAACTCCGCAAGTGAATTTATTTCAGGTGGTACGATAGTTGTGTTTATCTTATATTCTTGTTTACTAACTACTCCATATATTCTATTTCCAGAACTATCAAGAGTAGAAACTCTTGCAGTTATATTTTTATTTTGAGTAATTATTATTGGAGTTGATGGGCTATATAAACTTGAAACTGTGGTTGCAGTAGGCGTTGTATTATCTATTGTGTAATAAATATTATAATTTGAACAAGCCCCAGAATAACTTAAAGCAACTGTTGTTCCAGAAGCGACAATTCCTCCATTAGGCGTAAAAGTAATTCCTCCTAATTGAGACTCAGTACAACTAGTTACACACGCTCCACAATCGCTAGGACAACTTGAACAAGATTCTCCTGTTTCACAAAACCCATTACCACAAACTATTGAATCACTATTCCCTTCTGGAAGTTCATTTGGAAGATCTGCTAAATCATTATCTGAATTAGAAGAATCGTGGCCAGGAGAATTATCTTCTTCAGCTTCAGGATTTGATCCTTGCGAAGAAGAACTAGAACCATTACTTTGTCCAGTTGGTGTTGATGCTTGATTATTTGAATTATTATTTGGAGTTAATAATGTATTATTATTTGGAGAAATAATTTGATTAAGAGAATTATTATTTTGATTTGCGTCCAGTTGATTAGCATCGACACCCTGTTGATCATTTATTTGAACAACAGAATAAATGCCGTAGCTAATTACTGCTATAAATACTCCAATTAAAATTATTACTTCCATTTGTGCTTTTGAGTTCATGCTATTTTATTTTTATTTTTTTAAATTAAAAGCTTATCTGAATTTCAATGGTTTATTTAAATTTACTATCGGACAATTATAAAATATTGCCGCCCAATTATCTACTTTATTTACATTCCAAAAACTAATATTTTGATTAAAACTTGTTGCACCACTAAACATTTCGTGCATATCTGTAACATTAGAAACATTCCATCCACTTATATCTTTATTAAAGTCGTTAGCTCCTGAAAACATTCTAGACATATCTGTTACATTAGAAACATCCCAATCATTTATGTCTTGATTAAAATTTTCTGCATTCCAAAACATACCCCCCATTCCAATAACATTAGATGTGTTCCAATCACCTATGTCTTGATTGAAGTTTGTTGCATTATAGAACATTCCGTCTTCTGCCAAACCTAAATCCACAGCCCCACCCATATATATTACATTTGAAGTATTCCAATCTCCTATGTCTTGATTAAAACTGGTTGCACCACCAAACATTCTAAACATATTATTTACATTTGAAACATTCCAATCTCCTATCTGTCCATTAAAATCTTTTGCATTCCAAAACATACCCGACATATCTGTAACATTAGAAGTATTCCAATTCCCTAAGTTCTGATTAAAATTTTCTGAATTATAAAACATATAACTCATATCTGTAACATTAGATGTATTAAAATCTAAAGGTTGATTAAAATTTTTATGAAATGCAAACATCTTATTCATATTTGTTACCTCTGATGTATTCCAATTTAAAGTTTGATTAAATTTTGCATTACAAAACATCCCACTCATATCTGTAACATTAGAAACATCCCAATCATCAATTGGTTGATTAAAATTAGATTCTGATGGATTATCTTGGTAACAATCTATAGAAAACATCCCTGCCATATTAGTAACATTTGAAACATCCCAATTACCAATTGGATGATTAAAAGAATTTGCATCCGAAAACATATTACCCATATTAGTAACATTTGAAACATTCCAATCACTTATATTCTGATCAAAAGACCTTGCATTAGAAAACATTGCTTCCATATTTGTAACCTTAGAAACGTCCCAACTGCCGATTGGCTGATTAAAATCTTTTGCCTCAGAAAACATATAAGACATGTCTGTTACTTTAGATGTATTCCAACTGCCAATTGGCTGATTAAAATAAGATTTTTCGTGATTTAAAAAACCATCAGCATTAAACATATGGGACATATTGGTGACTTTCGAAACATCCCAACTGCCGATTGGCTGATTAAAAGAAATTGCACCAGCAAACATCTTATACATATTTGTAACTTTAGAGGTATTCCAACTACCGATTGGTTGATTAAAACTCGTTGCTTCTGAAAACATTTCAGTCATATTTGTAACATTAGATACATTCCAGTTGCCTATCGGTTGATTAAAATAGTCTGCGCCTAAAAACATTTGATGCATATCTGTTACATTAGATACATTCCAGTTGCCTATCGGTTGATTAAAATCATTAATAATATATAATGACATAAACATTGCTTCCATAGTCCTTACATTAGAAACATCCCAACTGCCGATTGGCTGATTAAACTTATCTGCTGAATGAAACATGCCTTCCATAGTCCTTACATTAGAAACATCCCAACTGCCGATTGGCTGATTAAACTTATCTGCTGAATGAAACATGTCTTCCATAGTCCTTACATTAGAAACATCCCAACTGCCGATCGGCTGATTAAAATCTCGTGCATAAGAAAACATGCCTTGCATATTATTTACATCTGAAACATTCCAACTACCAATTGGCTGATTAAAAAACCCTGCACCTGAAAACATATTTTGCATATTTTTTACTTTAGAAACATTCCAATTATTAAGCGGTTGATTAAAATTTCGTGCATAAGAAAACATGCCTTGCATATTATTTACATTTGATGTGTCCCAGTCCCCAATATATTCATTAAAAAGAGTATTACCAAATACACCCGTCATATTAATAACATTAGAAACATCCCATTCATTCATTCTTGGAACAGTAGTCAAAGATACACAATTTGCAAACATAGATCTCATATTAGTAATTTCGCTTACATCTAAAACATCTTGTGCAGTTATAATTAAATTTCCTGCATTATAAAAATGTAGTCCTCCTATATCACCTAACCTTAATGAACCCCATTGAGATATCTCTATTAATTTATTGGCATCTCCAAAAGAACTCCAATCATTAAAAAAACCAAATCCCCAAATATCTCCTATTATTGTTAATGTGTATATTCCTGGATTTGCATATGTGTGTGTTTTTTCTGTTTGATCCCAAGAAGTAATTTGAGAAGTTGTTCCATCTCCCCAATTAACTGTAAAATTATAGGTTCCAGAATTTACTAATGGCAACATTATTTGATTATTATTTGTTTTATTAGTTGAATAACTTGGTTTACTTGTATCCCATGTTGAAATAAATGCTAAATTATTTTCTTCAATTGTTTTTGTTATAGATTTATATAATTCGCCTGAATCTATTACGTTTTCTTCTGAATCAATTGGCTTAACATAAAATTCAAATTGATATTCTCCTGCTTCTGGACAAGAGAAATATATTGCGTTTTCTAATTGATTGCTTCCGTTTAAATATAACTGATCTAAATATGTAAATATACTGTTTTGTTCACCATTAAAAGAACAACTAAAATTCGAAACAAACTGCCCCTCACTGACATCATATTTTTTAATTACAACCTGATTAATTATTGCAGAATTATAATCAGTTTGCTCTACTATTGCTTTTATTCCAAAAGAAACACCTAGTGGAGAATTTGCAGGTTGAACTAATTGCAAAACAAAATTTGAAAAAGTAGGTACTGAACAAGTTCCACAATCGGCCTCACAAGTTAAACAATTTTCATCAGAATTACAAGTGCTATCTCCACAAGAACTTGTAGAACAAATCCCACAATCTTGGCAACAATTAGAACTAGTTTCTCCATCATCACAAGTTCCATCTCCACAACTTAATAATATATCATTAGTTTTATACCCTAGTTGATCTTCAAAAGTATCAAGAACACCGGAAACTTTAGATCCAGTATTTACATTTTTATTTAAACTATTAAGATAAAATACTCCAAAAATAATCGTACCAATAACTAAAACTCCAAAAATAATTAGAACCTCTAAAGCTGCTTGTCCTTTCTTATCCATATATTTTCACCAAATTACAGAAATATATTTAGACAATATATTTTTATATACTCTTATTTTAAGAAGACTTTAAAAAAGAAAGAAATAGAAAAGAACTATCTTCTTCTAAATATTATAACTAAAACAACTAGGATAATTAAACCTAAAATAATTAAACCTGCATTACCAAGAGTCAAAAAACCACTTAATGGAGATGCCCCTGATTGTAAGGTTGTTTTTACACTTGTTAATTCTTGAGCAGTTGCTTTATCTCTTATTCTTACATCTATAACTTTATCTTCTTTTAGTAATACTGAAGAAACAATCTTATATTTCTTTACGGTTTCTTCGCCAGAGAGAATATTAACTTGTTTTTCTCCTTCAATTGTGTAGGTTTCATCTAAACCAAAATCAACAACTGTTTCTTGAATAACATTTGTATTATTTCTTAAAGTTAAAGTTAAATTATAACTTCTATCTTCTGTTACTATTTTCTCTGTTTTGATTGTTGCAGTCATTGGAGAAACTGCAGGAGATAGATTAATTGTTATTGGATATTTGTTTAAAAGGGCGTTATCAGTGTATAACTCAATGTAACCGTTGTATGCAATCTTTTCTGCATTTTCTGAAACTATTAAATCTAAAGACACATTTTTTGTTTCATGTGCTCCAAGAGTTGTAGTCTTTGGAGATGTTTGAAAATTACTTGGAAAACCAGATAACTTTAAAGTTACATTTTTGTTAACAGAAAAACTATTGTTAACGCCTACCATAACAACAACATAACTTGAGGTAGGACTAATTAATGTTGGATAACTTAAAAGACTAATTCTTTCAGTTTCTGAAATATTATTTACTATATTTGTAAATGTTCTTGTTACTGAACAATCATTTAACTTAACTGTATAATAAACACTTGTTGGATTACTAAAGTTTGAAAGAGTTATGTTTTGAGTAAAATTATCAAAACCACTTAAAAAGATTATACTTGGATCAGTTGTTAAGCCATTACCAGTAATTTCAACTCTCCCATTCTTACTTGTTAGATTTTTAAAAGTTGCAGTAATTGTCTCTTGACTATTATTGACAGTTATTGCTGTCGGAGCAATTACTTCAAAACCACAATCAGTTGAAGAGAGATTTGCTTGAATATTTGTATTCCCTGTTGTTAAAAAACCAGAATTAGTTTGTAAGAAAGTACATTTCTTTCCATCTTCAAACTTACCGCTAATTAACATTTCAAGACTTCCTGTTCCTGATAACCCCACAGTCATGCTTGAACTATTGTTTGCTTGAACAGTTAATTGCTTATTGTTTACATTTCCTATTAAACCATATTTATTTTGGAAAAGAACATCACTAACATAAAATTTTTTATTTGTGTGATTATAAATATTTATTTGATTGTTTCCTGAAAGAACATTCTTTGATTCCACTTCAATACCTGCACAAGATTCACTCTCTGGTTCAAAAATACTTATATCAAATTGCTTAACTCCAATATCTGACGAACTACACCCTCTACCATCAGCAAATCTTCCAGAAACTGAAACTGTTCCTTTTGAGTTTTGTTGAATATCTACATTGTTTGTTGTGAGATCAAAAGAATATGCATTTAAATTCTTTGAATAAACACTTGGATTGTAATTTGTATTTGTAACATTAGCATAACTTGAATTATCATTAACTGTTAAGTTTGTTATTGTAAACTCTGAATTTGCATTATTGACTATAAAGAAACCATTATTTCTTGAATAATTATTTGTTTCTCCTTCTTCTTGAGAAATATTTGCAGCATAAATTGAAAGGTTTTTACAACTTGAAAGAGTTGTGTTGTTATTGGTATTTCCTGAACTAGAATTTCCATTATCTACAATTGTAATTGCTAAGTTTGCTCTCTTTGTACATTCTTTATCATCGTGGCCATCTCTTACAAGATTACCAACAACTTCTAAATCTAAATATCTTGTAGCTGTGTATGTTAAATTATCTGGGTCAAACTCTATTTCAATATTTTCAGAATCTTCTTGATCAACAGCATCTGGTTCATCTACTATCCTTGCAGAGATATCGTCTCTATCTTCTACTGTTATATCGTCTATTTCAAAATCATAATCTTCTGAACTATTTTCAATAACTATGTTTTTTACAGTTGCTGTATTGTCATTGATTGTAAAACTAGTATCATCAAAAGAAATATCTGAACAACTACTGTCGTTGTCATTACTTAGATCATTTATATGATATTCAACTTCATATGTCTTTGTACAAACAGAAGTGTTATCGTACTTTGCACTAACAGTTACATCAAATGTAGATTCATAATCGTCTCCAACAGTATCTGCTTGAAGAGTTAATCTTACTGTTCTTACTGAACTTTCTGGGACAGTATCAGGATACTCTATGTCATCAATATCTAATTCTGAAGGATTACTTGTATCTACATCAAAAACTTCAAGATCGTCTCCTGCTTCATTTTCAATATATAGATTATAAGTTCTTTCTTCATCTTCATCAAAATAAATATCATGTGCGCCTGAAAGATAAAAATCTGAACAATCTGTTATTGCGTCTGTAGTACCTTCTGTCTCTTCATTATCTGTATCATCTACTGGATAAAAATAAGGGTCTGTGTTTACTGGATAAACATAAGCTTGTGAATAGGTATTGTAAACTACTCCTGCACTTTCTGCATAAACTTTCACTACATAACCTTGATAACTTGGATTCAAATAGAAAACATTTGAATAAGTATAGTCTTGTGGTGTTGGGTAAACATAATATGTCTGTGTTGGGATAGAATAAAGATAAGTTAATTGCCCGCCATCTAAAATTCCATAAACTTTTGGAGAAACAACTACAGGGACATTACTGTATCCATCTGTTGCTTGTAATCTTAATCTTAAATTTACATTATCATAATAATTACCATATTGTACGTTTAAGTATTGATTTTGCGAATCAGTATTAACATACGAATAGTTAATATTGAACGGTACAGCACTTACTGATTGTACAATTATTGCTATTAAAAATATTACACTTAATAAATATGCTTTTTTCATAATTTTTTCCATTTTTGTTTAGTAAAAGAAGGAAAGCTCCTTCTTTTGTATCTGGGGGATTAGACATTAACTTTGTCTAATTAATAAATATATATTGGAGCAAAACCTTTAAAAAGATAGTGAATCGACAGAAACCAAAAAAACAATTGTTTTTTAAATATTTCAAGCATCTATTAAATATATTTAAGGGATATATTATGAGTGAAGACAATTCCGGAACATCTCAAGACGTTAAAGCATTACAATCAAGTATACTTGTTTTATCAGAGAAGATTAAATATTTAGTACATAATGAGAAGATACTAAGTAGAAACATACTTATTTTGAATAAGAAGGTCGCTTCTAAAGGAGAGGGAACCGCAGGAGTTAATGCCGCAACTAGTGAACAGTTTAAAGATTTACAATTAGAGATTAAAGAACTTAAAACTAAAATAAAAGGACTTGAATCCACACTTGAATCTTTCTCCAAAAGATACGCTAAAGCAGAAGACCTTAAAGAAATGAAATATATCATTGATAACATTAATCCACTGGAATACACAACTGTTGATCAAGTTAAGAGATTGATTAAAGATAATAAATAATTATAATTATTTAATCTTAGAAAAAGAAAATTGCATTTTAGAAAGCATCTTAAATATCTTTTTATTTAAATCTGTAACTTGTTCTAAAGTTAATGTTGGATATTTACTTATAAGTGCTAAATTATAATTTATTATTTCATTTATTTTCTGCTTCTCTTTTTGAGTCAAATATTTATAATATTTAATCTTTGAAATTATCTCTCTCTTTACTTTTGGTTTTTCTAAGCGGTTCTTTATTTCTTGAATTAATCCACTTGCTAAAACTTGAATGTCCATTTCCATTTTTCTATTTATTCCTTTTAAATAACTTTCTGCAATTTTTGATTCTATAAATCCAAATACTTGCTTTCTTGTTTTTTGATTCAAACCCTCAAGTTCCTGCCTTGATTCTAAGTTACTATATATATTTTTTGTATAATTTCTTATTTCTAATCTTGCTGCATTCAATTGACTAGTTTTTTGTATTATCTCTTGTTCATTTTTTAATTTTTGTACCTTTCTAATTGTAGGTATTAATTTTGTAAAAATTAATTTGTTTTTCTCAGGTAATGGAGTTATTGGGTTTTTTCTTTTTGGCATATTAATCACTTATAAACTTCTTTAAACCAAACAAAGTAGGTTCCAATAACCATTGCTATTAGAAATATTCTAAAAAGAAAACCGTGCACCAGATTGGCAAAAGAAAGATTGCCTGCAACAATGATGTAGGAAGTTACAGTAATTCTAAAAACATTAAATATCACAATTACAGGAATTGAAATTAATACGCCCATTAGCCTTTTCTTTATTGAAATACCAACAGACGCAATCATTGCTGAAGCTAGTAAACAAAATTCCAGTACTCCAGAACAAAGAAAGCCAATTGTTATTGGTTCAGAAATTGTGGAAACGACAATTGAAGACGTCTTACTAACGGCATCGAAAACAAATTGATTATTTATCCCAAAAAATACTGTCAAACAAATGCTTGAAAGTAATCCGTAAAAATAACTAATATAATTAGAAATCTGAGAAATTGATAAAATTAAATAAAAAATTGAAAAACAAAAAATAAATAAAAACAGAAATAAAAGAGCTTTTTGATATTCTCTTTTATCCTTTATATCTTTCCTAAACCTTTTTAAAAAAGATTTTGAATTCATTTAACAAATACACCAGTAACTTGTCCTGATTGACCTGGTCTTGATGTTACTTTTGCTTTTGCTTCTTTTCCATTGATATCAACTTTAAGGATTGCGCCTTTTGTAATTATTTTTTGTCTAACAAATTGTTTATTTGCTTTATTTTCTGTAACATCAATTATCTTTGCTTTAACTGTTTTATTCCCTTCTGAGATTAAAACGTGTTGTGCGTGTGAAATCTTTACTTTCTCGTTTCCGCCAACGCCTCTTATCTTATATATTTTATCTTCTTTAGCGACTGTTGTTTTTGAGAATTTTCCACCTTTTTCACTTAAGGATTTTGTTTTTGCATTAACTGCATTATTAATTCCACCTGTTGCTTTTCTTCTTGATACTTTTTTCCATTCAACCATTTTTTATTCCTCTTTTTAATTAATATTTATAAACTGTTTCTGCTATTACAAATAATACCATGAAAAACAATTATTTTGAAATAGGCAATAAGAAATATACTACTAAATATATATCTTGTATAAATATAAATAATATAGAAAACTATTTAAAAAGACTAGAATTGAATAAAACGGTTGTTTCTTGCATAATCTTGCCCCAAAACAAACACGCAACTGAGAAAATAGACTGGGCGGTCTTTCAAGCAATGAATAAATTTAATGATAAAATCAATATTGCAAAAGACCTAGAAACAGAAATGCTTTTAATACTTAATAACACAAATCAAATACATCAGATTATCAGAGAAAACCAGGAAAAAAACCAGATTTTAATAATAAACAAACTATAATTAATCAATCAAATTCTCTACTGAAAAGATAAATCATCTTTTCTGCTTTTTTTGGGCCCATCTTTTCTACTTCTTGTAGTTCCTTTACTGTTGCTTGAGATATATTCTTAATATTCTTGAATTTTTTGAGAAGAGCTTTTGCTAAAGTTGGACCAATATCTGGAAAGGACTCCAGAATAAATAACTGTTGATCAGAGAAAGACATCTTGGATTTACTGAATCTGTGCTTTGGTGCAGTAATTAATCCATATTGTTCTCTCTTTGCTATCACATAAAGAAAAAGCGCAGTTTCTTTTTGATTTCTTGTAAAAAATATTGGCACTCTGTAGTTTAAACCAATTGAAGTAATCAAACCAATCATTGACTTATTGTTTATTCTATTGTCTGTGTCTGAAAAATTAATGCTGCCTTCTACAATTAAGCCTGGTTTAGATACCTTCTCTGAAAGATTATCAAGTTGAGAAAATATTCTTCCATCAATTATTGAGGACTCCAGATCTGCAATTGTTTTTCTTTCAATTAACACATCATTACTTAGTTGATAATCGCCTAAAGATAATTGCTCCATCTTTATTTCTACAGAAAAATCTTCACTTGAAAGCTTTTGTAACTCCTGCATTACTTGACTTACTCTTTCTCTTGTATCGCAAATGATATGTATTGGTTGAGGCATAGTTTATCTTTTGTAAGCTTTATCGTGATGTTCAAATTTTGCAAAATAAATTATGTTATTTTGGATATCTACAGAAAAAAGTAAAATAAAAGATTTACCAATGTGCACACGTTTATAATCTGAAGAATTATATTTTAGATTTTTGTAATGATTTATTGTTTCTCTATCGCAATCAACTATTTGTAACATCTTTTTATTCAATTCAGTAAAGTGCTGTTTATCTTTAGAATATAATCTTTTTATTGTTTCTTTTAATTCTTCAGACAAAACAGAATTGAATGGCATTTTATCACTTTATTTTTTGCAACTTTCAAAGAATTTATTAAGTTCGTTTTTTGACATAGGTTTTAATTTTTGTTTCTTCATTTTCTCTACTTCTGCAATTACTTCTAAAACAAGTTCATCTCTAACTTCTTTTTCTACAAATTCATCTCCATAAATATCTAGTATTCTATTTAGGGCTTGAGATTTATCTTTGTAACCGTACTTCTCTTTTACAACCCCTAATACCCTATTTGAATAATCTGATATCTTGAGATTTACATTTACTGACTTATCTAACATAACACCACCTTATTTAACCTTACTTTACATAACTTAAATTAATAAATGTTTTTAAAGCTTTCTAAAAATCTCCAATTTGTGTTTGTTCTTTCTTTCTTACTTTCTTGATTGCACTCTTATGAAAATTCTTCAAGATACTTTTCATTCTTTTTTCTTTATTTTGAGAAACGAAATAATATTTTTCATCAATTGTATCTCTATTAAGTAAGAGAACAACTCTGCCAGCATTAAACCGCCCTGTTCTTCCTCTTCTTTGAATATTTCTTATCTCAGAAGCAACAGCATCAAAGAAAATTACCAAGTCAACAGAAGGAATATCTAAGCCTTCTTCGCCAACAGAAGTGCACACTAAAACATTATATTTTCCTTCCTTAAACTCAGAAAGGATTGAAAGTTGTTCTTTTTGAGAAAGGCCCTTGTCGGAAAGCTTCGTGGCTTGTCCAACAAATCGTGTAGATTTTATCTCTTTGTAAGTATTTAATTTATCAACTATGCTTGTTGCATTATCTCTAAAATTATTAAATATTAAAATTCTCGATTTAGGATTTTCTTTTACAAATTTTTTAACTATTTTTATTAGTTCTGCTTCTTTTGAATACTCTAATTTATATTTGTGCCTATCAAGATAAAGAATAATCTCTCCAAACTCTTTTGAATTTATAAAAGTACTTGAGGCCTTACTTGATTTTTTTACCTTTGCTTCTTCTACAACCTTATCTAAATAATTTCTAAAAGCAATAAACCCTTGAGTTTCAATCAATTCTCTGGCATGAAGTGCTTTTATAATTACTGAAACAAAAGAAATTGCTATAAAGTTATTTTTAGACTTTATTTTGTTTGCTAAGAGAAATAACTTTGCCTGCATATCAAGTATTTGCTTTTTGGAATAGTTATCTGGGATTAAGAAACCAAATCTTCTTAAGATTAATATCTTTGACTGAATGAACTCTTTTAGTTTGTCTGAAATAAACCTTGAGTCTTTATCAAGTTCTGTATAAATTGTTTCAATCTCTATATCATTAACATAATCTTTAACATCTAAGTCTTCTTCTGTTCTTATCTCTATATGTTTTATTCCTAAGTTGTCTGCAACTTCTTGAATCTTTGCTTTACTTGATCCTGGCGAAGCAGTTAACCCTAATCTCTTTGTATCTTCTGAAAAGTACTGAGAAATAAATGTATATGAATAATTTCCAACTGCTCTGTGCGCTTCATCAAAAATAATTAGATTAAAATGCCCTGGGTTAATTAGTTTTTTTTCAAGATCATGCTGTATTGTTTGAGGAGTTGCACAAATGACAAGCCCTTCAGCATCATACATTTCTTTTCTTTTTTCTTGTGGTATTTCTCCTGTTAGAAGAATTACTTTTTCTTCTGGGATTTCAAGAAACTTCAAGATACTTTTTTTATGTTGAGCAATTAATGGTTTTGTTGGAGATAACAGAATAATTGATTTTTTTGGATTGTAGCTATAAGCTATCAAGAGAACAGCAACGATGGTTTTACCAAGACCTGTTGGAGCAACCACTAATGTACTTTCATTAATTGCTTGCGCTGTTAATAGTTCTTGATATAATCTTTTTTCTATTGTTTCTTTCTTAACAAGCGAGTGTATTACAAAACTAGAATCATTCATAAGTATATTAAACTATAAAGAAAAAGATTTAAAAGAAGATATAAAAAAGAAAAAGAAAATTTGGTTAATTAAAATTAACCAAATAATGCACTTAAACCTTCAGCTGCTGATTCTTCAGTAACTACTGGTTCTTCTTTAACTTCTGCTTTCTTCTCATGTACTGGTGCTGCTGCAACTGCAACTACTGACGCTTTTGCGATAGCATCTTCGATGTTTATGTCCTTTAATGTTGACACAAGTCCTTTTAACTTTGCATCATCAGCGTGAACGCCTGCAGAAGTCAAAACTGTCTTTAAATTTGCTTCGTTTATTTCTTTCTTTGTTTTGTGTAATAATAACACTGCGTATATATAATCCATATCTAACACCTCATTTATTTTAATTATTCTTTATTAACTAAAGCATCAAGTGCTTTAGCCTCTCTTGTTGCTTTTGCAATCATTGGTTCTATTGTATCTTCACAAATGTAACCAATTTCAACACCAATACCAATTGCTTGTTTTGCTGCTGTTGCAATTTGCATGATTATTGTTTCTGCATCAATATCAAGTACATCCTTGTTGTATATCATTCCATCTTCCTTGACTAAAATCACATTTAACATAAGTTGAACTGGTTTAATATCAAGCTTTGAAAGAATACTAACAATATCACTATTGATAACAGAACCTTCTTTAGCAATTACTGTGTCATTTGGAACAAAAATTGTTGCACCTCTTACTTGTGCTTTAATTCCAACTTTCTTCAAATCAGATAATGCTGGACCTGGAGGAAGACCTGTATCTCCTTCTGGAACAATAATATCAATTGGTGAAAGCATTCCAATCTTTGCTTTTGAACGCGCCTTACTTTTCTTAATTGCCGCATATAATTCAAATGCATTTTTATTTGTTAAGATTAATATTGGTTGCTCAGGTAATTTTTCAACAATATCTTTATGACCTTTTGCATCTAAAACTTTCTTTAAAACACTTTTAGAAGTAACTCTAAATGTTGCGTCAATTACATTCTTTTTAACTTTTTGTAAAAGAGCAGATGGGAAGTCTTTAAGATCAGCAATACCTACAACCTTATATTGAGAAATTAATTTACTTGTTTCATCAAACTGTGCAAGCCTCCATGATTTTGTATGGTTCATTTATCATCACCTATTTTCACAGTCTTACTCATTGTTGTCTTGATATAAATTGTGTGTAAATTTTGTAAACCTACTGGCAATTTATCAATCAATGATTTAATTACTGTTAATGTATTATCTGTTAAATCAGGAATACTTTGACTTTTCTTTCCAACTTTAATTTGCAAAGCTACAGAAGATTTATTCTTCTTGTTTGAAATCTTTTGTTGAGAAATAGATGTAGTAATTAATGTTTTAATTGCATTAATATTTGGTGGAGCGACAATAGGCATTTTACCTCTAGGACTAAGTACTTGTCCTAAGTGCTTACCAACAGTAAGCATTACAGGTCCTTCAGCTAAAAATACTTTGTACTCTTCAGTCATCTTTTTTGCATCTTTTTTTGCAATCTTTGCGATGTCTTCGTCTAAAATTACCTTATCAACAACGCCTTTAAGTTCTTGAGCAAGATTTTTATCTTTAACAAAAACTAAAGACTTAACTTTGTCTAAATAAGGATGAGGAAGACTAACTGCGTACTCTAATCTTTGATCTTTGTTTTTAACATTGATGTTTTTTAGAGTAACAACCATCTCGATTGCTTCATCAAAATTTCTTTTTTTAGAAATTGCCATTAATTCAGTTAATGCCTTTTCTATTGTTTGTTTTTCTGTTATATTCTTATCCAAAATTTTAGCACCTCCTGCGTAAAAGCAGTAATAACGGGAAAATATAATATATAATATATGAATAATTCAATTTATAAAGGTTACAGAAAAACCAGTTGCGCGCGAGCTCAAGCGTAACCGGCTCAAAATAAAGTAAAATCTGATTTACTTTAAGTATTCAATAGTATTAATGAATATTGCCTTACTTATTCCGGGATTGAAATTGAAATAAATTACTTTGCCCATTAATAAGGATTTTTCAACAATACCTGTGTAATACTTATTAGTTCTGTCATCTTCTAAATAAGCAATCTCTTTACCATCTACTGCAACTTCAAATGTTGTAGTCCTTATTGGCCCACTTGTTTCTATTGCTGGAACTTGCATTATTCCTTTCATTATTGGATGTGATTCTAGTGAAGCGTAAAGTGTTCCTTGTAAATCCTTTGGACTCTTACATGATGGCACAGAATTTATCATATCACAACTTACTGGAATTATATCTCCAAAGTTTGCTTGCCAACCAAGAACAGAAACATCATTTGGTCTCTCAATTCCTGAATTTAAAACAACTATTAATTTTCCACCTTTCTTGACGTAATCAGTTATTGCATCAGCAGTTCTTCTAGAAATAGATTTATCTGATTGTAATGATTGATCAAGTATTATTATATCATAACCTTTAACTCTTTCTGCGGGGTTATGTTCAATACTTGCTAAAGTTAAAATTCTTGCTTCTTTAATTAAATCTTTATTCTCTTGATCATTTAAAATTTGTCTTGTTTCTTGACTTGGTGCACCAAGAACTAATATTCTTGCACCTTGACTTGTACTAAATAATCCTGCACCTGCAAGTATATTTGTTTTAAAAACAATTAATAAAATTACAATTATTATTACTATAATTGGTAAAAGATTTTCCCATTTAAAAGAAACTCCCCCAAATTGTTTTTTTTCTGAGCTTCCTGCATCAAAATCTGAACCGAAATCGTCACCCATATCTTTTGGCATTTAATCATCACATTTGTTTTTAGTTTTAATATTAGTTATATTATAAATAAATTTATAGAATATTTGTTTTTTAAATGTTTCGTAAATTGTTAACTTTACTAAATTACCTAAATTCCCATTTCTATCTCCAATAACCTGTTATATTTTGCAGTTCTCTCTGATCTTGCGGGCGCTCCAAACTTCACGAAATCTGCAACCAAACCAAAAGCAAGATCTGCAATAAATGAATCTTCTGTCTCTCCTGACCTATGAGAAACTACAACTTTCCAATTTGCTTTCTTTGCTAAATTTAAAGAATCTATACTTTCGGTTAATGTGCCAATCTGATTTACTTTTAATAATAAAGAATTACATTGCTTCTTTTTTATTGCTTCTTTTATTAATATTGGGTTTGTTACTAATAAGTCATCACCAATTACATTTATTTTATTTCCAAACTTTTTTGTAAATTCAGGCCAAATTGATTTATCATCTTCTGAGAACGGATCTTCAATTGATGTTATTCTATAATTCTTTAAAAGATCTTCATAATAATCAATCATCTGAGGAGAAGAATATTTTTTATCATTTACTAAATATTTTTTATTTTCGTAAATTTCGCTTGCTGCAACATCTAAACCAATGGTTATTTCTTTTTTATATCCTGCCTTTTCAATTGCAGTTTCTATTAAATTTAAAGCATCTTTTGGATCTTTAAGATTTGGAGCAAACCCGCCTTCTAAGCCTACATTTATTGAACTACTTCCATATTTCTGTTTAATTATTCCTTTTAACGCGTGATACGTTTCAGATGAAATTCGTAAATTTTCGGAAATTGTTTTCTTGTTTGGAATTATTTGAAATTCTTGGAAAGCCAAATCAGTTCCTGCGTGTGCTCCACCATTTATTATATTTAAAAATGGAATTGGCATTATTTCGCCTTCTTGCTTATTGTTTAATCTAGAAATATATTTATGTAATGGAATACTTAGTTCTTGAGAAGCTGCTCTTGCACATGCAAGACTTACAGAAAGAATTGCATTAGCGCCAAGTTTTGATTTGTTGCTTGTGCCATCAAGTTCAATCATAGTTTTATCTATCTTTTTTTGGTCAAGAATAAATTCTCCAGTTAATTTCTTAGAAATCTTATTATTTATATTATCAATTGCTTTACTTACGTCTTTTCCATTGTAAGCTTTGCCACCATCCCTTAACTCTATTGCTTCTCTCTTACCACTACTTGTTCCAGATGGAACAGACGCGCTTGCAATGGTGTTATTGGTGTAAACAAAAGTTTTAATTGTTGGTATTCCTCTAGAATCAAGAACTCTAATTGCTTTTATTTTTTTAATATTCATATCTCATCGCGTTTTTATTTACTATTATTTAGTTTCCAAAGATCTTAATAAATCCTTGGATTTTACAATTTTACCATACATTTGTCTCCAAGTATATTTTATTAATAAATTTTTTATATCTTGTCTTTCTTTTTTATCGGTTGTTTCAACTAAGTCTTCTAAAATTATAAAATTATAACCCTTTGAAAACCCATTTATTATTGTAGAATTTACACAACCGTCTGCAAAAACTCCTGCAATAATTATATTCTTTACTTTTAATTTATGTAATATTATTTCTAAGTTCTTATTTGTAAATGCATCATAGGTGTTTTTTTCTAAAACATAATCTTTCGAAGTTGGCTTTAACAAATAAAGCTCCTCAGAATATCCAGTTTTATCTAATGAATAATAATTACAATCTGGATTTTTATATAATTCAATTAAATTTTTTGTAAGAAATTCTTTTCTCCAAGGCGTTGTTTTAATATAGATTACTGGACGTTTTGTAATTGCTTTATAATTTACAATAAATCTTTCAAGATTTGGAATCATCTTTCTTATTTTTTTATAAGTTATGTTCCATTTTTTTATTTCGCATTTTTCACTACAACACGAGTTCACTACGTCAATTACTAAAAGAACCGAATTATCTAAATCAATAGTTTTAATTGGCATTTATTCATCCTCTTTCTTTTTTAAAACTACTTTTGCATTACTCTTGTCAAGTATTTTCCTTACACTTAATTTACTATTAAATAAACTGGTTCCAAATATCTCAGAATATAATAATTTATTTGCATATGAATCAAGAGAAGAATACTTGAATTCTTTTTTATTTATTATATAGTTTTTAATATCTTCAAATGTCGGTTCAATAATATTTAAATCTTTTATTTCAGTTATATTCGGTGCGTGATTATTAGATAAAGTTTCTTTTAGTAATATAGAGTTTATATTTGAATACTTATGCAAATAATAAGCATCGACCCAAATATCGTGCCCAATAAATAATGCTTCTTCTTTTGGGTATTTAAAAAGATTATTGAAAAAATATACCTTATAGTATTCGTCTGCATAATCTGGATCTTTTTCTTTTGCTTCTTTTTTTAATTCTCTATCAATGTCTGAAAGTGTTGAATAATAATCTTCTTTAATATGATGAATGCTCTTAGAATCAAAATAAGAATTAATTCCTTGTTCTTGAATTATCTTCTCGCCTTTCTCTTCATCAAGGCCAGTTATTAAAAATAGTTCTTTTTTATTTTCTTTAGCATAATCTACAAGTTCGCTCATAAATGAAGTGTCTGGTTTATGATTCATCTTTCCTTTTATTAAAACATCAAATAATCCAAAACCAATTTTCGTTTTCATAATTAATACCTATATATATTTAAAGACAAATCAATATATATTTATTGTATTTATATAATTAAAAGGAAGGGATGAAAAAATGACTCAAAGTTTAGTTGGCGGTATTTTATTAGGAATAGGAATTGGATTATATATTCCCGCATTACCAGGAGTATTCTCCATAATTAATAATTACATTGGATTAATTCTAATAGTAATTGGATTAATATTGTTATTAAAATCAAAGAATTAAATTACTTTTTTTCTTTTAAAGTTGTTTCGATATCTTTAAAGATATCATTTATCTCTGTAACTGTGTGTGGGCGCTCTTTTGATTTAAATATTCCCTTTACTGTAGACCAAAATAAAGGTTTCTCGTCTTTATTTTCAGTTTTAGACTTTGAAAGTTTAGAAAATGTAGTTGTAGTTTCTCCGAAATTTGGCGAGGTTTTTTTATTAGTAGATAAATCCTTAAGATTAATACTTGTATTAAAATTATAATTTAGTTCTGACTTTTTAGAAGCCAATAATGAATTAACTAAATCATTAATTTTATGGTTTTCATCTTTATCTTGACTTGCAAATTCAACACCCATATCTTCTAATTTACTTACAACCTTTTCTGCAATATCTGGAATATATCCTTCATCTAAAAATGCCTGATAAATTTCTTTTTTTTGATAAAAAACTGCTGGATTTCTTAAAAGATCCACATAATAATTTATTGTACTCAATTGTTGTTTATCTGTATTATTTAATTTTGATTCTTCTGTTTCTCTTATTTTTACAACAGAAATCTTATAACTTTGTAATTTTTCTTTATATTGCGGAAATTTAGATAAATAAACTATTATGTGTTCATATTCTTTAGCATAATGAAACTGAGCAAAAGAATAATCTTCAAAAGACATTTTTTTTCTAGTATATAATTCATCTATATTTGCCATCTCTTCTCTAATCACTATGTACCTTTTAAAATAATTTTGTGGATTTCTAAATAATTTTGGAATTAGAAAAAACGACACAAAAAATATAAAAAACGTTCCAATTAAAAATATACCTAAATAAAATAGATTATTATAGGTAAATAAATTACTAATTGTAGTATCTGAACTAATACTTTCAGCAAGTTTGCTACCTAAATAAACATCTAAAAAAATATTATTCATATTCTATTACACTGGTTACCTATTAATTTTTTTAAAAAGAAAAGAGAAGCAAAAAGATTTATACTGTTAATAAAATAACATTATCTCCTCTTAAGAAAACTTCAAGATATTTTGCCTTTGGTTTTCCATTTTCAATTTCTTCTGCATCTTCTAAAACTACATTTAAGTGCACATCAAATGCTTTTAATTTGCCTCTTACTGTAACATTTCCTTTAAGTGTAATTAATACTTGCTTATTTAAGGAATTATTAAGCATGTCAAATGGTCTCGATATTTTTATTTCAGTCATATTTTTTTCTCCTTTATATATTAAAACAAATTTAATCTGTTTTTACTCCTTTCTTCTTTTTAAATATATTTTTTAAAGCCTCAATCAATCCAGAAAATAAACCTTTCTTTTCAACTTGTGTTACATCTACTTCTTTACCAGTTATTTTTCTTGCAACTGCTCTAAAAGAATTTGCAGCAATACAATTTGGATTATGAACTAAAATTGGCTTTATTTTCTTTAATAAAAATGATTCTCTAATATCGTCTGAATATGGAATTTTACCATATGATGGCAATTCTAACATTTTTATGATTTCTAATTCTGAAACCTCTCCTTTTGTATTACTAACTTTATTTACTACAACCCCTAAAACCCTTTGATTTAATCTTTGAGCAACTATCTTTGCTTTAAATGCATCTGCAACAGAAGGCGCAGTTGGTTCTGTAATTAGTAATATTTGAGTAGACGCAGACATTGCAGCAATTACATTCTTTTCAATACCTGCCGGAGAATCAATTAAAATATAATCAAACTTCTTTTGTAAATCTTTTGTAATCGCAACTAATCTTTCAACATCTACTCTTGTATAAAATGATATTGATAAACCTGCAGGAATAATCTTAACGCCCTTTGGCCCTTCATAAATTGCATCATTTGCGGGAGCAGATCCAAGTAATACATCATGTATCGTTATTGGCGGAGTCTTAAGCCCCATTAATAAACTTAAATTTGCCATAGCTAAATCTGCATCAATCAATAATACAGAATAACCAAGTTCAGAAAGTGCAATTCCAAGATTCCCAGTTAGTGTGGTTTTTCCAACACCTCCCTTTCCTGAAACAATTGCGATTATTTCTCCCATTTTTATTTTCACTTCTTTTTAATATATTAAAAACAATATAATTCTAAACAATACATTTTATAAAATTCTCTATTTCTTTAACAATAGTTAATACTTCAATTCTTGACAATCCATCATTTGCTTTAATGAAATAAACTTTTTCCTCATGTTTAAAAATTATTTGCCAGCCATTTGCTTCAAACAAAATTATTGATAATTCTTTTATTTCTGAATTTATATAATTATACATTGCTGCACTTTTAAATCCTTCCTTTATATCTTTATTTGTGCTTCCAATTACTACTCCGTCAAGATCAGTAATTATTATATCATTTATTAGATGTTTCATTCTTAATTTCTGTAAAAAATCTGTTAGATCAGAAGAATGAATAAATATTGGCCTGTAATCTAATAGCGTTGAAATAGAACTCTCAGTGGTTCTATCTTCGATATTTAATATTTTTGTTGAAAATCTTGTAATTAATTTGGTTATTGCATTCATTATTGTCACATCAGTTTCATTCTCTTAATAGATCATTTAATCCTAAGTCGTCTAATACTTCTTTTTTGGTTTTTTCTTTTTGTACCTTCTCTTTTAATAGATTCTCTATCATTGTCTCATTATATTTTATATCTTTTAAAATGGACATATCTTTCTTTGTAGTTACTGCTAAACTATATTTTATTTTATCATTAAATAATAGGACTAATTTAATTTGATCTTCTGTTAAAACAAATAAATTTAATATTCCGTATTTTGCTCCAAAACAATTTAAACAATAATTAACTGCATCTTTTCCAAATACTTCTGTGTCATATCCATTTATTAAAAATATTAATCCTTCAATCTTCCCTTTTGAAAAAATAATTATTGATTCTTCAAATCCGTATTTTCCTTGAATGGTCAAATATATATACCCTTCGAAACTTTTCTCAAATAAATCTAAAAACAATTTATCTGGAATTATTTTCTCTAGTGGCGCATTTTTAACCACTGGGTTTAATACTGGCAAATTCATATTTTTTCCTTTTACTTAATGAAAACCACTCTGTCAACAGTATTTTTTAATGCAATCGCAGAACCGTCTTCTACAAGATATACAATTGTTTTCTTTCCTTGTCTTTTTGCTTTTAAAATTGCAGGCAAATAATCTGAATCTCTTGTAATAAAAACCACTGTGTCTATTTCTTTACTAAAGGCACACTCTGTGGCATCTACGGCCATTGCAACATCAACGTCCCCCACAGTAATTACACTTTCAAATCCTAGATTAACAACTGCTTCAATTAATTTATCCGTTGCATATTGATCTAAATAAACTCTTGCAATTTTTAATGGACCATCCTTTAATAATTGTAATTTAATTTTATAAAGATCAATATTAAATTCTTTTCTTAAGATATTTGGACCATCTACAAAAACCGCAATATTATTTCTTGTTGATTCTTTTGGTATTTTTTTAAATATAGATTTAAATATTTTTAACATAGTTTTTCATTTTTTACATAATTTATATAGATATAATATAGTTATTGTTAAACAAAACATATTTAAAATATATTTATACCTAATTATATAGTAATTATAGTAAATAATACTTTTTTTAAAAGGAAAATGGTGAAAGTTATGGCAAGAGATTATGAAATTAAGTTCTCAGAACTTGGACAACTAAAGGAAAAACAATTTATATTGATTGATGATGTGATTTGTAAAATTGATACGATTACCAAATCAAAGCCTGGTAAACACGGGGCAGCGAAGATTAGAATGACAGCAACTGGTGTTTTTACAGGACAAAAAATGAATCTTTTAAAACCTAGTTCAGAAGATGTACAAGTACCAATACTTGACAAAGGCAATGGACAAATTATCGCAGACTTAGGTGCAAAATTCCAAGTAATGGATATGACCAACTATCAAACATACGAAGTTGACAAAGACGAATTTGCTGATTTAGTTACAGGCTCAGAAATTGAATACATCAAAGCAGGGTCTTCAATAAAAATTGCAAGAAGGAAATAAATTCTTTCTTTTTTTTTATTTAAATTCGTGTTATTATGCCAATGGCAAGAACGCACATTTCGTTTGTAAGTAAATTATCTGGTTTTGATAAATCCTATTTATACTCTGGAGCAATATTTCCTGATTATTTTTCATTTACTAAAATTCATCTTAACAAACACCACGAATTATTTACATTGCTTAAAAATAATGACGGATTAATGTTTGGGAAGAGAATGTTAAAACTTGCTAAAACAAAAGAAGAAAAAGCATTTACAATTGGCTTTATTTCTCATTTTATATTAGATAAACATTTTCATAACTATTTTGATAAACAAAAAGTAAGTACTGTTGAAGAACACTTATCTATAGAATCTTTTTATGACACTAATTTTAAAAATATTCAACTAAAATATATTATTATTCCAAAAGGACTACTTGATAAAACATTAAACAAATATTATTCAAAAGAAATTAAATCTAAAGTATCATATATTGAATTAATTACTTTTGTTTTATATCTTAAAACAATACAGAAAGAAATTATTGACAATAAACACACTTGTCCAAAATGGTCATATATTGACCTAATTGCGCCATTTATTTATAAAACACCCATTTGTCTTAAAAAAATTACGGCCCCTGATTTTTCACTTAAAAGTAAACATTTAAATAATCTAAAAAAAGAATTCAGAAAATCAGAAATTGAATTACAAAAAATATTATCCAAACTTAATTAACATCAATTTCAAAACTTGCAACAGGAATGTTATATTCAAAGTTATTTAAAACACTAGGGTGAATTTCTCCTAAGTGCCCTACGTCTTTATTATCAAATAATATTTTTGCAGATCTTCCTTTGATATAAAATGGATAATCAAATTTCTGTAATTCTAGTTTATAACCTAAGGTATTACCTAATGACACTAGAATACTTGCTACTTCTGTAAAACTCACTTTAGAATTTGCAATTGCCACTGCTGCATGCAATATTGTTTTTGATTTGACATCTTTTTCATTATCGGGAATCACAACTTTATCGCAACAAAATATCTTCTGTGGATAACTCATATGTTGATTATTAGTTAATATTCTTATCAGTTTTGGAGTAAACCAAGAACTAACAATGTCTATTGATTTATCTTTTGAATAACCAAGTTCAATAGCTTTATCTTTTGTAAACTCTAAATTAAAATTCTCAAAAGAATCCTTTTTACTTGAAAGAGATAATGGGCTAACTTCTACTAATCCACATTGGGCTAATATTTGAATAATATTTTCTTGCTTAATTGTACTATTTAATTTTTCTCCAATCGTAAATATCTTTGGCATCTTTAATGGAATGTTATTGAAACCATATGCCCTTGCAATATCATCAATAATATCTACTTCATGCAATATATCTATTCTAAATACTGGAATTGTTACTTCAATCTTATCTTTTCCAAATTTTTTTGTTTTGTAACACATCTTTTCAAGTAGCACACAAATTGCATCAATATCTAAATTTATACCAATAAGTGAATTAACATTAGCTATAGTAATTAATCTTTTTTCTTCTGTTAAATCCGGAGTGATCATTTGTTTTTTATCATAGCTTTTTCCAAAATTTACTTCCATAGATTGAAGTTCTCCACCAAAATCAATAAACAAACAAGACAGAATATTAAGTACTTGATTCAATCTCACTATATCATTTCCTGAACACTCTATAAAAATCTCCTTTGTACTTGTTGTTACTCTTCCTGTTAAATCTGAATTAATTATTGGAGGCATTGACAAAATCTTACCATCACTATCAATAAACACAGGAAATTTGTTTTTTTCTGAAAGCAAATGCGAATATTCTTTTCCTGTTTCTGTTTCTGTAAGTATTTCTTTTCCAGTTAATTCTTTTGTTTCTCCAAGTGGAATAAACTTAATGTCTTTTGAATCTTTGCCTACAAAAGTAATTGGAAATTTGATTTTATCAAGTGGATAAATACCAATTGCGCCAAGTAGTCTTCTTCTAAGAATTGTAAAATGTAATTTTTCTTGAACATTGATTATTTGCTTTAATTTCTCTTCGTCAAGTTTTAAATTTGTAATAACTGCACAAACACTATATGGTCTAATGTCTTTAACTGAATTATCAATATTAAGCATATAACTTGATTTCTTAACTACATATTTTGGACATTTATTTACTCCAGTAAATACTTTTAAGATTCTCAATAACCCTTCTTTAGATAATGTATCTGGTCTTTCTGCAGTAACTTCTACTTTTAGTTCATCTGTCACTTTATTATAACTATCAATTTCAAAACCATAATTGAATAATAATTCTTCAAACTCATCAATAGACAAGTTTTCTTTCTTTAATTCTTTTTTTACATCTTTAAAATACAAATCAATTGTTGCCATAATTCTTTTCCCTGTTCTTTTACAATTCTCTTTTTGGTAACGAATATTCTTTTAACCAATCAATGTTTTCTTCATCGCCATGTATTTCTTTAATTGACTTTGAATACATAAGCATTGCTAGTCTTTCTACTCCAAGACCCCAAGCAATAACCGTTTTATCAATGCCGTATGGCGCTAATGACTCTGGTCTAAATATCCCTGCATTAATTAATTCTATCCACTTGCCTGTAATTTCCGAATAACCGCTTGCTTCAACGCTTGGTTCTGTATATGGATTATAGGTTGGCTTAAATTTGACTTTAGTTATTCCAAGTTTTGAAAAGAATTCTTTAATAAATGATAAAAGATCTGCAAGAGATAAGTTATCTCCAATAATAAATCCTTCTGCTTGATGAAATTCAGGTAAATGACTATAGTCAATGGTTTCATTTCTAAAAACTTTATCTATACAGAAATATTTAGAATTTTCTTTCTCTTCTGCTGTTAAATTAAAAAAAGTTCTATAGGTTGTTGCTGTTGTGTGTGTTCTTAATACTAATTTTCTAGACTCTTCTGAGTTCCAATCATATTGATATCCTTTAGACCCAGTCTTCCAACCATTATTGTGAATTTCAGAAATTTGATAAATTATATCTTTTTCTTTTGGCAAATCCCCTAATATATCTAAATAGAAAGTGTCTTGAATATCTCTTGCGGGGTGATTCTGAGAAATAAACATAGAGTCCATATTCCAAAAACAAGTTTCAATATATGGGCCTTGCATTTCTTTAAATCCCATTTCTAAATATAATTCTCTTAATTGATATATTACTTGTCTTAGTGGATGTATTCTCCCTTGTTCTTTTGGTGAGGGAAGAGAGCTAACATCAAATTCTTTAAAATTTATATTTTTATATTCTCTTGTTTTTAATAATTCTGGAGTTAAATATAATTCTTGATCAGATTGTATTTCATAACTAATAATTTGTAATAACTTATATTCTTTTATTTGTTTTTCTTTTTTTATAATAAAGTCTTTTCTTTTTAATAGTTCTTGAAGATCAACATTATCTGAAACGATTTGATTTAAAGAAATTGCTTTAAGGAGATTTTTTTGATTAATTAATAGTTCTTTATAATTTAATTTAACTTTTATTTCACCATTAACAATTTCAATTAATTCTTTTCTTTTTGCAATTCCAAAAGCTAAAGTGATATCTTCTTTTGTTAATTTAGAAATCTCTAAATTATTTAATTCGCTTATTTTTGTGAGCCTATCTTTTAAAAAATCACAAAATATTTCCTCAATAAATCCATTTTCTAAAGCCACTTTCCCGTTTGTGTCCAAATCGTATACAAAAACCGAAGTTATTTTTTCTTCAATAACCCCATTTAATTTTAATGTCTCTATTGCACGCCTTAAAGAATCAGCATTACAATTAATATCTTTTGTAATATCTTCTAATTGTGCATTTGTTTTTATTTTTATATATTCATAAACTTTTGCATCAACATCTTGTAATTTTAAACTCATAAATTCCCTTATTTACTTTTCTTACTTACAAAATCGAAATCTACTATTTCGTTTATTTGCTTTCTTGGTTTTATTACTGAGTGCTTTGTAACAAACCCCTTTATTCCGCGATTTACTTTATTTCTAAATATTAATAACACTAAAGCAATTGCTAAAAGTATAAATAATACATAAAAATAAGACTTATTAAGATAGTCCTTTGAAAATAAATTAGAAATAACAAAAGTCGGTTCTGGCGGCCTTCTTTCAACAGATAATACTCTAAGTTCATTTGAGGAGAATCCGTTCCACATTATTGTTCTTCCAACTACTTTTGCAGTAGGTACTACATCTCCAACAACTAATGGATCATATAAAGTTATTGCAATCTGAGAATTTGTAGGGATATTAAATAAACCATTAATTACAAACTGCCTAAATAAATTTTCATTAAATCTCCAAATGATCTGATCTTCATAATCAAGATATTTAATTAAACAAACATCACTAATTATATATTCCATTCTTACTATTGCATTTGGTTCATCAAAAGAAATAGAAAAATTTTTTATTTTATTTTCATTAATATAAATGTGTGGTTTTAAATCAGGATTTATTTTTTCTAATTCCTTTAAATCTGTACTTGAATTAAGAATCTGTTGTTTTAACAGAGAAAGATCGCCAATAGAATTATAATCAATTTTCCAAATTTCAATAATTTTGGCATTATCTGAACCAGTTACATTTACAGAAATATCAAAATCCTTTAACGAAATTGCACAAACAGGCATTGACAAAAACAATACCAAAGCCATTACTAAAAGATATTTTGCATTCATCTTATTTTTTCTCTTTTTTATTAATATACTATAAGGTAATATATAGTATAAAAATATTTATAATACCGCATATTAGTTTATTTTAGATATATCGCTTTATATAGGTTACTCACTTTAATCTATATATGGGAATAAAGATTAAATATTTGGGACATTCTTCTTTCATTATTAATATGAATGGAAATAATATTCTTACTGACCCTTATTTTAATAATGAAGATAAGTGCAGTTACAAAAGACTAATTGATTGTGCAATACCATTTGCTAAACTCCCAAATATAGATGCTATACTTATTAGCCATGAACATTTCGATGCATTTGATGTTGACAATACTAATTTAATTGCAAAAAAACATAAATCAAAAGTTATTGCTCACAGAAGTATTTTAAATAAAGTAGATATAGACGACCATTCCAAAATATCAATGGACGAATATCAAACAAAAACTTTAAATGATATAAACTATTACGCATATCCTGCACACCATCCTAATTCATTTTACCCATTAAGTTTTCTTATCTCTGATAAAAAAAATAGTGTTTACTTTGCAGGAGACACTTTAATGACAAGAGAACACGATAAGATTAAAGCAGATATTGCAATGCTTCCAATTGGCGGAGGCGGGACAATGGATCTTGGTAGTGCAATTAGTGTTGCAAAAAAGATTAAACCAAAATATCTAATACCTATGGCATACAATACCTTTGCTCATATGAAACAAAATCCATACGCACTAAAAGAAAAATTAGATGGGACAAGATATACCATTAAACCAATTGTAATTGAACCAGGAAAAGAATGGACTTACAAATAAATTAATAGTCCTCAACTTCTATTTCTTGTAATTGCTTTATTATCTTTAAATTCTTTGTTTTCTTCTGTAAAAGCTTTTCTCTTACGTCTAAGTCGCTGTACTTGCTAGAAAGATGTGTAAGATATATTGTCTTTGCCTTAATTGCCTTTGCAAAATTTGGAATCTCTTCAGCAACTGCATGTTTTACTGCTCTTGCTTTTTCTTTGTCTTCTTCAAAAAATGTACTTTCATGAATTAAGATGTCTGTGTTCATTAATTCTTTTGGAATCTTCTTTAAAACTTGTGTATCTGCCAAGTAAACAATCTTCTTTCCTGACTTTTTAAACTTGTAATCCATTACTTCTTCTGGCTTTATAGTTTTACCATTTAACTTTATTGACTTGCCTTTTTGAAGTTGTGAGAAAAGAGGGCCTTCTGGAATCTTTAGTTTTAATGCTTTTGCTTTATTGAACTTGCCAATCTTATCTTTTATCTTGAAGATATAACCATTAGTCTTAACATTATGATCTAATGGAATAGTTTCTATTGTTAATTCTTCATTTGAAAAGATTGTGCCTTTCTCTATTTCTTTTATATTTACTTTATACTCTGGTAAATGCTTATCAAAAATTGTAAGTTTGATTAATGTCTCAAGATTTTTCTTTTCTCCCTTAGGAACATAAAGATTAATGTCTGCTGTTCTGTTGTTAAGTTTAAAACTAGAAAGAATTCCAAACAATCCAAAATAATGATCTCCATGCATGTGAGTAATAAATATATTATTTATTTTCATTATACTTTGCTTAACTTTCATTATCTGTTGTTGACAATTTTCTGGACAATCAAATAGATAGTTTTGACCTTGATAGTTAATCAAAATACTTGAAAGATTCCTCTCTGCAGTTGGTATTGATGCCGAGTTTCCTAAGAAAAAAACTTTAATTTTATTAGACATAGTAATATTATAGGAACAAATATGTTTTTAATCAATTTGGAACATATATTGTATATAAATTAGACCAAATAACTATTTTCTAAATTATAATTGACGGTGAATAAATATGCCAAAAGCAAAAAAAATAACTAAATCAATAAAAAAAGTTGAGACCAAAACTGATGTTAAAGAACTTATCTATAATGATACAAGCGAGATTGAAATACCTAAACGAATGATAGATCAAGTTATTGGCCAAGACTCTTCAATAACTTTAATTAAAAAAGTTGCTAACCAAAGAAGACATATTCTTTTAATTGGCGCACCAGGAACTGGAAAGTCAATGATTGCTTCTGCTCTTGCTGAATTACTTCCAACTAACAAGTTAACAGACATAATGTGCTATCCTAATGAAGAAGATAACCACACACCAAAGATTGTAGAAATACCTGCAGGAGATGGTAAAAAAATAATAGAAGCCGCAAAAATAGATGCAGCTAGACAAATGGGGGCTGGAAAAATCATAAGTTTCTTTTTACCAACAATCTGGCTAGTCATCTCTATTGTTTTTTGGAGACTAGGTTGGGTTCCTGATGTTGTGTTTGCAGCAATGCTAATACTTTCTGGATTTTTAATGGTTGCAACTTCTTTAAGCATGCAAATGATGCAGAAAGAAAAAGCAATTATTCCAAAAATTATAATTGATAACTCGAATAAAAAAGAAGTACCTTTTGTTGATGCAACTGGCGCTAAAGCAGGAGCACTTCTTGGAGATGTACTTCACGATCCTCTTCAATCAGGAGGCCTTGGAACACCTGCTCACTTAAGAGTTGTTCCTGGAATGATACACAAAGCTAATGGCGGAGTATTGTTCATTGATGAAATTTCTGCATTATCTCCAAAATCCCAACAAGACTTACTTACAATCTTACAAGAGAAGAAATTCAGCATTACTGGACAATCAGAAATGTCAAGTGGAGCAATGGTAAGAACTACTCCTGCTCCTTGTGATTTCATACTTGTTGCTGCTGGTAACTACCACGATCTTGAAAAAGTCCATCCAGCAATCAGATCAAGAATCAGAGGATCTGGTTATGAGTGTCATATGAACATAGACATGCCTGACAACACAGAAAACAGAAATAAAGTTATTCAGTTTGTTGCTCAAGAAATTGCTAAAGATAAAAAAATTCCTGCATTTACTAAAGAAGCAGTTGATGAGATTATCTTTGAAGCTAGAAAGAAAGCAACTAGAAAGAATAGCTTAACACTTAAACTAAGAGAACTTGGCGGGCTTATTAGAGCTTCTGGGGATCTTGCTTTAGAAGAAGGAAAAAAACTTGTAACAAGAGATATTGTTATTAAAGCTAAAGGAACAGCAAAAACTCTAGAAGAACAAATGGTAAATAAAATGATGATTGTTAAGAAAGACTATGACATCTTTAAAACAACAGGATATGCTGTTGGAAGAGTTAATGGTCTTGCAGTCATGAGCGACACAGATGCTGGTCTTTTACTTCCTATTGAATGCGAAATTACTCCTGCTCAATCAAAATCTGAAGGAAAGATTATTGCTACAGGTCAACTTGGTGCAATAGCAAAAGAATCAGTAGAGAATGTTTCTGCGATAATCAAAAAGCTTACAGGAAAAGACATCTCTAACTACGATATACACGTTCAATTCCTTCAAACTTATAATGTAGAAGGAGACTCTGCTTCTATTTCCATTGCAACAGCAATTATCTCTGCACTTGAAAACATTCCAATCAAGCAAGATATAGCAATGACTGGCTCATTATCCATTAGAGGAGACGTCTTACCAATTGGAGGAGTTACAGCTAAAGTTAATGCTGCAAAACTTGCAAAAATAAAGAAAGTAATAATTCCTGAGTCCAATAAAGAAGATCTTGTATTATCTTTAGAAGTATCGAAAGATCTTGAAATCATTCCTGTTAAAACCATTTGGGAAGTAATAGTTTATGCTTTCAAAGATTGTACCAAAAAAGAAGATTTAATCAAGAGAATCAATAAAACTTATGCATTAAAACTTGCATAGGTTTTTCTTTCTATTTTTCTAATTCTTAATTAACAATCTTTTTTTATCTAGAAACATTAATTTAAAAATAATTAGTTATTAACTATAGATATGGATGAAGAATATGCACAAGCCTTAAAAGAAATAAAAGAGGCACAGAAACTTAAAGAAGAAATATTAAAAAATATAGTAATGCTTCCATTACCTAAAGGATTTTCAATAACTTTTGAAAGACAATGGATATATCCTGATGGCCACATTTTTAAATCAGAGAGATTTGGAACAAGACTTTGCTTAAGACAAAATGGATTAGCTGTTGGACTTCTTAATTTTGGAATTTCTCCTGAAAAATGTATTTCTATACACAGTATACAAGGAATAAAATCTAATTCTAAAAAGAAACCTCCAAAAGATTGGGCGAAACTTTTAACTGATACATTTATTTTAGCAACTTTACCAAAACTATACAATGGTTATACATTACAATATCTTGGCCAAAAAGAATTAATCGGCGGTAAAACATATGTAGATCATTTTTCTAAGGTGATTGAAGAATTAAATTCTAAAAACAAGGATCCTGAAAGAATTAAACAAATTAAAAAAAATTTAATAATTTTTGAAGAAAAAAAGAAATTCATAAAAATACTTCTTGGAACTTATTTTGATAAAGACGGGTATCTTAATTTTAATAGACTGAGAACTAAGACATTAAAAGATAATCTTAACAAAATAAAACTAAAGATAGAAAAACCAAAAATAAGTCCTTACAAAAGAAGAACATTAACTAAAATAACAAGACGTATTTAAATCAACATAGAACTTAAATAAAATTTAATATTACAGTCTTTACTTAGATTATACTCAATGTAAATTGGAATGTCTTCTGCAATCTTAACTAATAGTTCCTTATCATTATCCATTGCTTTAACTATGTTCTTTAAAAACGCAAGAGAAAATTTTGTGGAGAAATTCTTTTTTGATTTTACCTTAATGTCTGGTAATGTTGTCTTAATTGTGCCTTTCTCTCCTGTTGCTTCTATTGTTAGCTTATTATCTTGTATCTTAAATTGCATAGTGGACGCTACAAGATTAATATCTGTTAATATTTCTTTTAATAATCCTGCATTTAATTGAAACTCTATATCGTACTTAAATTCTGGCAGTTTAATTTCTTGTTCTGAAAGATCTAAAAAAGGCACAGAGAATTTTCTTTCAATCTTACCTAGTAATTGAATATCTAATCCTTGGTCTTTAAGATCTAATTGTAACTTATCTTCTCCAAAGGACCTTGATAACATATTCTTTAGTTCTTGAATATTTAATCCAACAAGTGCTGATTCAACAATATATGTATCAAAAGCTTTCTTTGACATATAGAAATCCACAAAAAGTATTTGAGTTTTATCTATTGCCTTAATATATATTCCGTCATCTTTAAACCTAACATTAGTTTCTTGAATTAACGGAGTTATTGTTTCTAAACTCTTTGCTAATAGTGTTGTGTTCTTTGTTACAATCATAATCATTCACTTTTAATAATAGTAGAACAACAAATGATTTAAAAAGGTAATTATAGTTTTATTTCTAAATATAGCTTTTATATACCTTCTTAATTATATATTATATTATGAAGAGCTTTTTTGATAAATATACTCCTAAAAGCCTTGATGAGGTTGTTGGAAATAAACCCGCAATTGAAACCATTAAGCAGTGGAGTAAAGAACATAAGAAACCTTTATTTATCTATGGCGCTCCAGGTATTGGTAAAACTCTTGTTGCTAACCTTTTAGCTAAAGAAAACAAATGGACAATCCTTAATACTGACGCATCTGATCTTAGAGATAAAGACGTAATCAAAAGCTTATTTACTGTCGCATGCACTAGTAACACTCTTTTTGGAACCACTAGATTAGTATTAATTGATGAGATTGATTCTATTGCAGATAAGAAAGGAGGAGAAGACTTTGGTTTTTTCTCTGAATTTGAAAAGATTATTGAAAAATCCATTCAACCGATTATATTTATAGCTAATGATCCTTATGAAAATAAAAAGATTAGACCACTTTTTGAAAAATGCGAGCAAGTCAAGTTTGATCTCCCACATAAGCCTTCAATCTTGAAATTTGCAAAAGATATTTGTGAAAAAGAAAATATTGAATATGATGTTGTGTCTCTTGGTGCGCTAATTGAAAACTCAAGTAATGACATTAGAGCAACAATGATTGATCTTTATACTCTTTCGTTCTCTGGAAAGATTACACTTGAAGATACAGAAAGTGTTGGCGGCAGAAAAAAAGACGAAGATGTTTTTAAAGTTTTACAAAAAATCTTTTATCCTAAAGATTTCTTTGAAACCAGAAATGTTACTGACTCTATGAATATTGATAGAGATTTCTTACTTCTTTGGATTGAAGAAAATATCCCAAGACAATATAAAAACTCTAACAACTTAGCAAGAGCATTTGATAACCTTAGTAAAGCAGACATTAATAACGCAAGAATCAGAGGAAATAATTGGGTGCTTCTTAAGTACGTTATCGACTATTTGACTGTTGGTGTGGCGTACTCCCGTAAAGACAGAGAACCACCAAGCAGTTACACACCTTTTCAGTTTCCAAGAGTTATGAGAATGTACACAAGTAAAGATAAAAACTTACAGAAAGCAATTGTTGAAAAACTAAAAGTAAAGATGCATTGCTCTAAAAGAATTATTTTAAGAGACTATCTCCCTTTTATTTTTATTATTGCAAAAACTAATAAATGCACTAAAGATTTAATCACATATTATGATTTAACAGTTGATGAACTTAAATATCTCGGTGCAAAAATTACTGAAAAACAATTTGAAAAATTAATCAATGGATGATTATGGCAAAAAACATTAGAATTGCAGTTCTTGATAAAGACAAATGCCAACCAAAGAGTTGTAATTATCTTTGTAAACATCTTTGTCCAGGTGTACGAATGGATGAAGAAACAATTATTGTTGAACCTGGTAATCTTTATCCAATAATTGACGAAAGTTTATGTACTGGCTGCGGAATCTGTCAGAACAGATGTCCACAAAAAGCAATTTCAATTATTAATATAGGAATGGAACTTGATGACCCGCTTCATCAATATGGTAAAAACCAATTTAGATTGTTCTCACTTCCAACCATTGAAAAAGGATTTATTACAGGAGTTATTGGAAAGAACGGTGCGGGAAAAACAACTGCCATTAATATTCTATCTGGGACACTTGTGCCTAATTTTGGGGACTACACCAAGAAAGGAAATGTTGATGACGTAATTGAATACTTCAGAGGAAAAGCAATACAAACACATTTTGAAGATCTTAAAAATAATAAAATTACTATTGCTTACAAGATACAAAAAGTTGAAGATATCCCTAAAGTCTATCATAAGAAAATATCCGAATTAATCAACGGGATTAGTAAAGACGAGAAAGAAAAGAAAATTATTATTAAAGAACTAGAACTTGAAAAACTTCTAGACAAAACTCCACAAGAAATCTCTGGAGGAGAACTACAAAGAGTAGCAATTGCGTCTGTTCTTTTAAAGAAAGCAAATCTTTATTACTTTGATGAATATTCTACATTCTTAGATATTAAACAACGATTTAGAATTGCTAAAATATTAAGAGAAAAAATAACTGAAGATACGTCAATGCTTTTAATTGAACACGATCTTGCAATACTTGATTACTTAAGTGATTTTGTACATGTCTTTTTTGGACAGAAACAAGCTTATGGAATTTCTTCAAATAAGAAAACTACAAAAAAAGGAATTAATGAATTCTTAGATGGTTTCTTAAAAGAAGAAAATATTAGAATTAGAACTTACAATATTGTATTTAGTTCAGCTCAAGATAAAACCATAACTAAAAGACAAATGTTCTTTGAATACCCAAGTTTTTTTAAAACACTTGGAAGTTTTAAACTTACTGTTGATTCTGCAAAAGTCAATAAAGGAGAAGTTATTGGAATACTTGGAGCAAACGCCATTGGTAAAACCACTTTTATTAAAGTACTTGCAGGACTAGAAAAACCAGATTCTGCAGAACAAGCAATGGATATAAAATTAAAAGTATCCTATAAACCACAATATATTGATTATGATCCAGAAACTAATATTAGAGACTTGTTTATGGATAAAGAAATTAATCAAGAAATCTTTGCCTCAGAGCTTAAAAGACAACTTGATTTAGAGAGTTTATTTAATCAAAAGATTTCTGAACTTAGTGGTGGAGAATTACAAAGAGTTGCAGTTGCTCATTGTCTAGCAAAGACTGCAGATATTTACTTGATTGATGAACCAAGTGCATTTCTTGATGTTGAACTAAGACTAACTGTTTCTGCAGCAATCAAGAATGTAATAACAAAGACAGAGAAATGTGCATTTGTTGTTGACCATGACCTCTTATTACTTGATTACATCTCTGACCGTATGTTATTATTTGATGGAACTTCAGGGATTAATGGAAATGCAAAAAGCATTACTGAAGTCCAAGATGCATTTAATAGTTTCCTAAAAGCAGAAGATATGACATTTAGACAAGACCCAGAAACTAAAAGACCAAGAGCAAACAAATTAGGTTCAAGAAAAGATCAAGAACAAAAGAAAGAAAATAAATACTATTATACTATTTAATTAAAAGTATAATCAGCCAGTAACTTTAACATAATCCCATTTCGCGATTTTTCCGTTACCTGTACTATCTGTGGTATTTATTAATGCGATTTGGGATATCCCAGTCATCACATAATTTCTAGAATTAGTGTAATAAGAACTACTACTATCTGATGCTGCAATTTCAATATCTATCATTGGAGAGAATAGAGGATTTGATTGATTATAACTTCTAATTATTAATCTAACTCCTGTTGTAGAAATATTTACAGGTAATGGATCATTTGCAGAGACATCTGCTCCATTAAGACTAGAAATTAATGTAATATTCTCATCAGTAGCATTATCATCAACCAAACCTACGTAAATAAAATTGCCATTCTGATCTTGAATCTGTAATAAATGTTGAGCAACACCATTCCCATCCCAGGTTAAATTTGCAACGATTTCAAAATTTTCTTGTAAAGGCGTTGCAAAGTCATATGTTGCTGCATAACCTGTATCTTCCCAAGTATCAATAAATGCAGTGGTCTCTAATTTTCCTGAAACAATAATCGCACTATATAAATTGCTAATGCTCCAATCAGTGGATAAATTGTCAAAATTGTCCTCAAATAAATTAGTAATAGGAGAACTAGGTGTACAGTCTGCGATAGTTTCTGTAAAGTTATATGCGGCAGGAATATATTCTGATTGATAATTATCTTTTATGCTTATTGCACATTTTTCTTCACAACTATACAGATTTGTATCTTTATTTGTATTTATTTGTTTATTATAAGCTAATCTCTTAATGATGTTTGTTTCATTAGAATTTGATCTAGAACTACAGGCAATGTCTATTGTTCCATTATAATCATTTGCTCCAACTATTGCTCCAGAATTTAAAACACTACAGTTTGCTCCAGAGGTTTTATTAAATTCAGTAAGTAATGTTGTCAAATAAGGATTAACTTGTATATCTGGAAGATCTATATTACAATCAACTGCTGCTTGATCTGCTAACGCATCTGAAATTGCGTAATCACTTAACAATGCCAAAGTATTTACTTGAGTCTCTACAGTACTTGTAACAATATGTGTGGTCTGAGTTGTTGCAGGTAGCAACAAAACAAGCATTACAAGCATAAACATTAATTCAAACAAACCTTTGGATTCCATAATTTTCACAATATTTTTTTACTTCTATAGTTGATTGCAGATTTGAATCCATATCTGGATCATAAACTAAATAATCTACACAAACATAATTACTAGATGTTGAAGGTTCTGTTTCTGAAGGTAGCCCAGACAAGACTTTCCAATTGGTTTTATCATAAACTGAAATATCTGTTCTGTAGATTGGCTTTTGCACAACTAACAGAAATAAACTTAAGAATAATAAAAATAACATTACAAAATACAAAGCAGTTATACTAAATATAAATCCTTTTTTCATTTATTAACTCCTCCATATCTTTAATGTTGCTTGCTTAGATGAAGGACTTCTATCCCCTGTTATATATTTAAAATAATTTTGTTTAGTATAATTTCCACTACAAGTGATAACATTGAAATCTACGTTATAGCTTTCTGCATTTGTATCTGTTAATACTTGATTACAAGCGTTTGAAGAAATGCTAACTCCAGAGATTAAAAAACTACAATTATAGTCTCCTGGAATCCCTAACGTCTTTTTTGTGATAACCGCGGATTCCTGAATTGTTCCTGGTAAATAAAAAGAATTTACTGAATCTACAACTTTACAATTGATTTGTGGATTGTTTAGTGCTTTCTTGAAAGCAAGAGTTCCAACATTATTTAATTTCTCAATTTGTTTATCTGAATTAATCTTATAAACCTGAACTTCTGCAAGTTTCATTAACAAGAAAAACATAAGTATAATTATAACTACTGCAAACAATACATCTAAAATAACTATCTGCCCCTTTTTAGTTTTAATCATATTTAATTACACTCTATTTTACCTGTGTTTAAATCACAAATAATTTCTTGCCCACAATTAATCCGATGTGGGAGAATAAACTCAGTATTACTAATTGTAGAATTATAAACTGTATTGATATTTGAATAATCAGAAATTACAAGCATCTGACTAATATCTAAGTTAATATCTACGTAACAAACCACTTTTTTACTTGGAATAGATATATTCGAAAGCCTATAAGTTGAATTATAGTCTATAATACTTGAATCATAAAGAATACTTTTTTGAGACTCTAAAAATTCATTTAAAGAAATTGCAATTCCTTGTTCTTGTTCTTTAATCTTATTTACTTCTAAAGTATATACGGTTTGCTCGCCAAGATTATTATAGACATATATAAATGTAATTAAGAAAATTAAAATAATCAATACCTCTATTGATAATTGGCCTTTATTTTTAAACATATAATAAAAGAAAGAAAGAAATAGTTTTTAAATAATGTGTTTATACCAAAGTTGTAGAAATTACTTCAATTTCGTTAACACCTGGTATTGCTTTTAGATAATTTTCCATTTTCTCTAAAAGACCATCCACTTTATCTGAAAAAACATAAGATACCATGACTACACTTAAACCAAAACCCACTGGTTCTAATTCCAAGGTATTTAATCTAAACTCTTCTCCAGGAGAATTACTTTTTAAGAACTCTTGGATTCGGTCTGTATCTTCTATCTCTTCAGGAAATAGCTTATAAACTGTTAAAACGTGACCCATAATTATTCCCCTTATGGCCCTATAAACCCACATTCTTTACATCTGTAGGTCTTTGATGTTGCTTTACATCTTGTACATCTTATTACCTTGTTTTTACCACAAGATGGGCATTTAAATTGTGTATAGTTGGTTGTAACTTCTTTATTACAGCTTGTACATTTATCCATTTGTTAACACTCCTTTTTTCATAAAAAACGAATTATTTAATAATTAAGTCCTTATATAAATATATATTGAAAGAATATTTTTATAAATGGGTTTGTAGCATAGCCTGGATAGTGCAGCTGGCTTCGGACCTGCTGACGGGGGTTCAAATCCTCCCAAACTCATTTAATAAACTAAAAAACTAGACAACTATGGCAATAATCAAAACCTTAAAAGTTATTGGAAAAACAAGAACCCAATATCTAGTAGATAACTTAGTTAGAAAATTCAAGAGAATTAAACCTGACAAGAAAATAGATAAAATTAAACTTAAAGAAACAATTCCAATAAATTATAAAAAATATAGAAAGATGTCAATATATTTAATTGAACATACTGACAATATGCTTAAGAGATTTGCAATAAATCCAAAACTGAAAAATGCAGAATTTGTATTTCTAGATAGAGACGCCTTACCATATATGTATATCGCTAGAGAACTTTGCTCAAAATACGGTTTTAGAAAAGAACAATTTAAACCTGCAAAAATAACACTTAATGCAGAAATAGAGATATCTAATTATCTTAAAAAACTAGATTATCTTGAATATCAATTTATATCTATAAAATCAAATGGCCAAAAACTAAAACAGATATCTGAACAATTACCAAATACTGCAGAATTAAGAAATCTTAAAACAATAATTTCAAAAGAACTAGATTTAACAAAACCAATTGTAGTAACAGATAGTGGCCTACGCGGAACTGCGGTTAAAAAATATCAAATATTATTAAAAGCAATAAACCCAAAGATCCAAACACACTCTGTTTTATTTTGGACAGATGCGCTCTCTAGAAAATATGTGGATTT
>JBBABY010000007.1:0-66327 GCA_041657425.1 archaeon | reverse complement strand
AACATCTCCTTCTTCTAATTTATATTGGTTTCTTTCTTAAATAAATATATTTTTTTACTTCCTCTTCAAATATCATAACTACACTACCGAAAAACATTGGTGGAAGTGTTAAATAAACGTAAGCAGGAAGACCGCCATAGACTACTGAAAAAATTAAAAAAGCAGTAAATAAAATAAATAGTCCTAAAGATTTTATAATCTTCCAAGTTTTTTCTTTTAAGAATTTATTTGTTAGTTTTATCTTACTGTATAGTTTTATAATGTATGAAATTGAAACAAATAACACTGATAACAAAGATGCAGCAATAATTACCCATAGGATAAATACTTGATTATAAAAGTAAGGCAAGACCATATGTATTCCAATAAACAACTTGATATCTCCTCCACCTATCTTTCCGAAATAATAAGCGATATACCCTACAATATAAATCGTTAATGCAATTAAACAAATTTCAAGAACATCTATATAATAATAAGTAAAAATGTTTAAAATTAAACCAAGTCCAATCAACGGCAAACTTATCCAATCATAAATATAACCAGTTTTATAATCAAAGTAAGCAGCTAAACCAACTGCAACTAATAACAATAAAACTCTTACAATAAATATTATATCAAATCCAAATATCATTTTCATTTCACATTTTAATTATACTATTATTAATTCCTATTAGTTTTATAAACACTTGCCTTTTTTTCCAAATATTGTATTAACTTTTCTTTTGCAGATTCCGGGAGATTAAAAATTCTTAGAAAATCAGTTGATCTGTTGTGTAAAAAAATACCAATTACCTCGGCCTCATCGTTATGTAAGCCTTTTGGAGTTCTTTTTTCAATCAAATCAAAATCAATAATTTTAACTTCAGGATGCCCTGATTGTAAATCTACTACAAAATTATTTGCATGTAAATGGCAATGGCAATATCCCGCATCCCATAATTTAACTACTGCTTCTGCCATTTGTCTTGCAAGATTTAATTGTATATCTGTAGGTAACCAATATAGTATATTTTTATCTGCCAACTTATCTATTGTTTGCCCTGAGGCTTTTGATTTCACAACAACATATTCTGACGGATTAATTTGTTTTTTACGGGTTTTATTTTTTGTTAAAACTAAAGAGTTAAATTTCAGTTTTACCCAATTATCTGATTCTGCCAATTCTACAATTTCTTCAACAGGAACTCTTTTATTAATTAATTCTTTCCAAAACCCATATTTCTCTTTATTCATATACCTATATACAAAATTATCTTTATATATCAACATTGAATTAGAAGGCCCAATATAGAATATACCTTTTATATAGTGAGTATCTTTGTTTTTAGTAATACTGTCTTTATTTCTTTGTTCAAAAAAAGCAAGTCTTTGATTTTTTAAATATTTCTCAACCCCGATTTTTCTTATGATATCTAATTTTTCAAAATTGAAACTCGGAATCCTATTTCTTTTAGTAGTGTCTTTAAAATTTATTTGTAAAAATAATTTTAAATTATTTAAATTATTAAAATCTATTCGCCTTGATTCTAAATCCAGAAGTTGATTTAAAGTTTCAAACCTTTTTTTTCCATTTGTTCCAATAAGCAAATCTCTAATGTACTCTGGATAATTAGTCTTACCAAAAGAAAATAAGAAATGTTTTTCTAAGAAATTAGCTACATCGTTAATGTCTTTATTTGAAAAACCTTTTTCTTTTAAATCTAAAACAAAGGACACACCACCTAATTTATAATGAGATTTCTCGTCAAGTTCACAGATTTTAGAAATATCGGTGTCTACAAATTGATGATCTAATGTTTTTGGCTTAATGGAAGTTTTTCTACTTGTTTTTAACATAGTTCTCTAATTTATCTAATTTTTAACTTCTGTTTTTTCATCCCTTTCATGTTTGCAAATTGATTCATGTTTATCTTTGAAAGATCCATCTTTTCTGGATCCGTCTCTCCATTTTGTCCTTGAAGTTGCTTAGCCATTCCTTCCATCTTCTTAGTGTCCATTCCTTTAAACATTTTTTTCATTTTCTTTATGTGTGAACAAAGTTCTTTAACGTCTTCTAATTTTGTTCCAGAACCTTTTGCAATTCTGTCCATTCTTGATCTTGTTAAAAAATCTGGACCATTTTTCAATTCTTCTTTTGTTAGAGATGAAAGAATTGCTCTGTATTTACCTAGTTTCTTTTCTCCTAAGTTTTGCTGTTCAGCAGATAGTTTATTTCCTACGCCTAAAAAACCCATAACCTTTGTTAATGGTCCAAGTTTCTTTGAAAACTCTAATTGTTGTTTGAATAAACCAAACGTTACATTTCCTTTCAAGATGTCTTCAGGATTTAAATCCTTCATCTTTTCCATTTCTTCTTCTTGAGAAATCTCACTTATCTTTTCCATTAAACTTTCAAGATCTCCAAAACCTAATACTCTTGAAAGATATCTATTAGAATCAAATATTTCAAAATCATCAGCTTTTTCTCCAGTTCCTATAAAGTACACTGGAGACTTAGTGATATAACAAGCAGTTAATGCGCCTCCACCTTTTGCTGAACCATCAAGCTTTGTTATTATTACTCCATTAACTCCTATGGCATTATTAAAAGCAGTAGCTTGATCTTTAACTGCTTGACCAATATCAGCAGAAATCACAAGGAAAGAAAACTTTGGTTTAAACACCTGATCAATTTCTTTAATCTCTGTAACTAACTCATCGTCAAGAGCACTTCTTCCTGCTGAATCCACAATTATTAAATTACATCCGTTTTTCTTATGGACATCAAGTCCTTCTTTTGTGACTTTGAAAGCTGATTTTTCTTTAGGGTTACCATAGAAAGCAACGCCTACCATTTCACTTAATTGTTTTAATTGCTCATAAGCTGCAGGTCTAAAAGTATCTGCACAGATTAAACCAACCTTTAATCCTCTTTTCTTATAGAACTTAGCAAGCTTTGCTGCAGTTGTTGTTTTTCCTGAACCAAACAAACCGCATAATAAAATTGTTTCTGGGTTTTCTGGAAGTGGAGTTTTAACTTCTCCTCCCATGTACTTGAGAAGAGTTTCGTAACATAATCTAACGATATGTTCTTTTCTTGTTATCCCACTTGGTATTTCCTCAAAAGCTTTTTCTTCAATTTCTTTTGAAATGTTTAGAACTAGTTGTATATTTACATCTGAAGAGATTAAAGCTCTTTGAATCTCCTTAATGACTTCCTTAATCAAGTCCTTATCGACATGCATTGAATTCTTGATTTTATCAAGTGCATCTCTTAGTTTGTCTCCAAAACCCATAATTAATCAAATATATATTTTAGTATATATATCTTAAATTAGAAATAAATATAAATGGTATTTTCTGCCTTTTTACTATTGTATAGTTGTTTTTCTAAAATCTTCGTGTGCATAAGGCTCAATTTCTTCAACTGTTTTTTCAGATTTTAATTTTTTTAAAAATCCAACTATATTTCTATCTTTATAATCTATTTGTAACTTACTTCCATGATAATAGAAAAACTGTTGAGTAATCTTTCTTATTTTCTCGAGTTCTCTGGGAGTAAATTTATTTTTTCCAAACTTTTCACCAAATTCATTTCCTCTATCAGATAAATCTAAACTTGAAAATGGGCGCACTTCCTTTCCGGATTCCTCTTTCTTAAAATTTTTTGGTGAAAAAAGATCCCCGTGTCCCAATTCTCTCATACCGATTGCCATGACTTTTGGGTTTGAAACTATTTTGCCTAATGTCTCAGTTATTCTTTTTAAAGTTGTTCCTGCACTTATACTATCAAAAACAAAAAATAATTTGTCATTAACATTAAGTGATCTTTTAAGATGATTTCTTAAATGTTCTTCAGATTCTTTAGAAAAAGAACGTACCATGGTGTTCATTTGTGGAGTTACTAAAAATGTAACTCTTGCTTTTGGATAATGTTGTTCAAGATAACCTTTATAGAAATAACCAACAGGTTCCATCCCTGTAAAAGGTAAATAAATATGTAAGTCCCGACCATCTGTGTGTTTTGATAATTTTGAAACCATAAAATTAAATTGAACCATTGCATATACAGAATTAACTTCGCCATTTAGAGATCGCAATACTCTTAAGTCAAGTTTTAACATTTCTCGGAATTTCCTACGATATTGCCCTTCTTTATCTAATATCGCAATTTTATCAAGATTTGGCTCTTTCATTCTATCCAAGTTTCTTGGAACTCTCTTTGTTAGCTTTTGAGAATAGTTTAAACTCTTTAATGGCATGTTTATCACTATGTAAATTAAAGAAACAAATAGAATATAAATATTAAGGAAAAGAAAAAGAAAATCACTGTGGCAATGGTGACTGAACATTACTTGTAAGATAAGGATATGTTGTTCCTTCTGTTATACTCCAAGTTCCAGGGAATGTCCAACCTGTAAACGTATCTTCATTTTTCATTAATGCTGTTATTTTTGGAACACCTCTTCCGTCATTATCTGATTGACCAGAAATTGTTGTATCATAAAAAGAATTTGAAACGCCTCCACCACTATATCCAATTAAACCACCTACATTATCCCCGCTTCCTGAAATTGCACCTACAGAATAAACGTTTGACAATGTATCTTCTGCTCCATTATCCATATGAACAAATACTCCTGTAAATCCTCCAACATAATCTCCTGTTGCTGTTGCATTCCCTGTTGCATAGCAATTAGATATTGTCCCATCTATAAATCCTGCAAAACCACCAACGCCCTCTCCACCAATTACATTTCCTGTTGCATAACAATTAGTAATTATAACAGTATAACCAGTTTCTCCTGACAATTCCATTATATTTCCTATAAAACCACCAACATAATCTCCACTTGCAACTGAACCTGTTGCATAACTATCTGTGATTGTCCCACCTAACAAAAAATTAGCAAAACCTCCACCACTATCAACATTTCCTGTAGCATAACAATTAGTAATGTTAGAATCATCGTTATTCATAGCTGTACTCTTTCCATAAATTATTCCTGCAAATCCCCCTCCAATGCCAGATATATTGCTAGTTGAATAACTATTAGAAATCTGTGAAAAAGAGATATATCCGGAAAATCCACCAACATTATTTACTCCAGATACTTCTCCAGTAACATAAATATTATCTATAATTAAATAAGCAACAGATCCTGCAAAACCCCCAACAAATTCTCCCCCTATAACATCTACATTTTCTAAACCTAAATTTTGTATTGTTGCGCCAGTAGTTATAGAACAATTACAAATCTCATCATCATAGCTTAAATACCCATTAATACTTCCAAATAATCCTACATAATCAGTTCCTGGTCTATTAATATATAAATTGCTTACTACATAATCATTCCCATTAAACGACCCGGTAAATGAATTTATTGGTAACCATCCATTAACATCTATTCTTGAAAATGAATAAAGATCAATATCTTTTCCTAAAACATAATTTGCATCTAAATCGTTTCTTATATTGTTTAAATCACTTGCATCACAAATAATTATTGGATCAACTAGTGTTCCTGTCCCTCCAGGAGTACAAACCAGATCATTATCTATTTGGCCACCTATATCTATATAGGTATTATCTGAAGTAATCAATTGTATATCTACTTCTGGACTTATTGAATTAAAACCATATAAACTTTCTAGATTAATAATATTTTGACCTGCAGTTAATGTTATTGGAGTTGTTAATTCAACTGGCGACAAATCTGAACCAAGTATGGTATAATGTGTAATTACTACAGGACCTATAGCTCCCACAGGATTATAATTTATTTGAAGAACTCCATCACTAAAAGTTTTAGGATAAATAAAGTTTCCAGCATCTGATTTAGAAAAATCTTTTATATCTCCTGCTTTATCTAATGACTTTATTGCAAATCCTTTACCAAATGAAAGAATTATTGTCACAAGGATTACTGCAATTACAACAAGCAAGACTACTGCGATAATTGGAGCAATTGCTTTTTTTTCTTTTAATATAGATTTCTTTTGTCTTGACATCCTAAATCTCCATACTAACAGAAGAACAATATATATTTATTGCTTTGTTTTTAATTAAAATCAAATTACAGAAATAAAATTATTTAAGCATTACTGCAATCATTCCTCCACTTGAGGTTTTGATAAAAGTAGTTGAACATCTACCACAACCTAATTCAAGTATTGGTTGTTCGATAACAGAATTTAAATATTTCGTAGAACTAACATTTGAATTTTTATCTAAATTTATATTTGACATAAATAGTCCTAAAATAAATATAGAAAATATAATCCCTAGTACTAATAATTTTTTATTCATAATTTCTCACTTACTTTATAAGAATATTATTGAAGAGTAAAGCTTTAAAACCTTAGACTTATTTAGCAACCCACTTTTTGGGCTTTAGAGGCAATTTGCCTTTTTCTCTTTTATCTTGTCTATAGGTTCTTGTTGAAAGTCTCCCATGTGATAATGGTAGAACTCTTAAATCTAATTTTCCTTTTCTTCTTAATACTGATTCTTCTCTATATAGTGTTTTTTCAGAAATAATCTCTGATTTTACATTAAATCCTTTCTTTTCTAAATCTGCAGCTAAATTTGTTTTCCACCTGATTACGCAATAATCCCCATATTCCCCAAAAAGCTTTAAAGAAATATTTTTGTCTAAATTTGATACTAATGTATCAGGGAATCTAGGGATATCAGATGCCTTAGAAATATTATCAATTACAAATCTTTCCTTTAATTGAGTTTTACTGAAATTTACAAATTTTCCTGCTAATGCTTCAAATTGCTTTTTTCTTCTTGCTAAATCTTCTCTTGTATCTCCACTATCTTGTTCTTTAAAATAAGTTTCTAAATTACTAGGATGTGGCGGATACATTACAACAAGTGTTTTTGGTTTATTTACATATTTCTTTATTTCTTCGCCATAAGCTTGAAGTGTGTGCTTTAACTGGTAATTAAATGCTTTTGCCTCATTATGTAAAATTAAATACTCTATTGAATATTCTTTAGGCAAAGATTTATTTAATTTAAATTTTAATGCTCTTTTTGCAAAATCACTTTTTAATAAATCATATAATGGATGAACTAATACTACGACTTCATTATATTTCGGATTCATATATAGAAATTATAAACAAATAGATTTTAAATAATTGTTATTACTAATATTATTATGAGAGAAATAAATTCCATTGAAATAACAAAAGCAATTAAAGGATTGTGCTTAGCTGCTAATTGTAAACTTGGAAATGATGTTAAACAAGCATTAGAAAATGCACAGGAAATAGAAATTTCTCCAATAGGAAAAAATACATTAAACCAAATAATTGCAAATTATAAAATCGCAGAAACAGAAAATATTGCAATATGCCAAGATACTGGAATGATTGTTGTGTTCATTGATATTGGACAAGATGTGCATATTTCTGGAAATCTAGAAGACGCAATCAACCAAGGAATAAGAGAAAGCTACAAAGACGGATATTTTAGAAACTCAGTTGTTAAAGATCCAATAACAAGAGAAAATACCAATGATAATACTCCTGCAATAATCCATTATAATATTGTCCCTGGAGAGAACATTAAAATCATTGTTGCTCCAAAAGGTTTTGGTAGTGAGAATATGAGTAAAATTAAAATGTTAAAACCATCTGACGGGGTTACTGGAATTACAGACTTTGTAATTGAAACTATCGATACTGCAGGATCAAATCCTTGCCCTCCAATTGTTGTTGGAGTCGGCATTGGTGGAACAATGGAGAAAGCTTCAATTCTTGCCAAGTTTGCAGCAGTAAGATCAATTAATACTTATAATCCTGAAAAGCACATAGAAACTTTAGAAAAAGAATTACTTGAGAAAATAAACAAACTTGGAATTGGACCAATGGGACTTGGGGGAAGAATTACTGCACTTAAAGTTAATATTGAAACATTTCCAACACACATCGCTGGACTTCCTGTTGCTGTTAATATTAATTGCCATGCAACTAGACATGCAGAAATCATTTTGTGATAAACTATGATAACAATAAATACACCATTAACAAAAGAAATAACAACTAAATTAAAAGCAGGAGATGAAGTTTTTATTACTGGAACAATCTATACTGCAAGAGATGCAGCACACAAGAAACTAATTGAAACAATCTCTGAAGGAAAACCTCTTCCATTTGATATAAAAAACCAAATTATTTATTATGTAGGACCATGTCCTGAAAAACCAGGAAATGTAATTGGCCCAGCAGGACCAACAACAAGTGTTAGAATGGATGCCTATACTCCAAAACTATTAGAACTTGGACTTTCAGGAATGATTGGAAAAGGACAAAGAGATAATACTGTTATTGAATCAATAATAAAAAATAAAGCAATATATTTTGGAGCAACAGGAGGGGCAGGAGCACTAATTGCAAAAACAATTATCAAACAAGAAATTATTGCTTATCCGGAACTTGGAACAGAAGCAATCAGAAAATTAGAAGTTAAAGATTTTCCTGCAATTGTAATTATTGATTCTTTTGGAAATAATTTTTATAACATTGGCACTGAGAAATATAGAATTAAATAATTCTCTTAATTATGAACTCAGGAGAGAATTCTTCTAAGTCATTGTAGGTTTGACCAGTTCCAACATAAAAGATTGGTTTTTTTAATTCATTTAGAATTGAAATTGCAACTCCGCCTTTTGGATCAGTGTCAAGCTTTGTTAGAATTACTCCGTCAACTCCAATCTCTTTTTCAAAACCACTTACTTGGTCCACTATTGCTTGACCTGCTTGTGCTTCTCCAATGTAAATTGTAAGATTTGGACTAACAACTCTTTTGATTTTCTTTAGCTCTTGCATTAGATTAATATTATTTTCTTGTCTTCCTGCTGTGTCAATAAAGACGTAGTCTGCTTTAGAGGACTTAGCTGACGTTACTGCATCAAAAGCAACTGCTGCTGGATCTGAACCATATGCTTGCTTAACTAGTTTTACTCCAATCGTATCAGCATGTTTCTCTAGTTGATCAATACTTCCTGCTCTAAAGGTATCCCCTGAAGCAAGAACTACTGCTTTTCCTTTTTGCTTGTAATGATAAGCAAACTTAGAAATAGTTGTAGTTTTTCCTGCACCATTTGGACCAATAAACATTATAACAAAAGGTTGATTTTCTTTTTTTGTTTTATTTATATAATTATTAATATCACAATCAATATCTAATTGTGTCTTAAGTGATTCTCTTATATGTTCTTTAATATCTTCTAATGGATTTTCTTTAGAAAAAGAACTTTGTATTAATTTTTCTTTTAAATCTTTACATATGTTTTCTGCAGAAACTATTGAAACATCTGCTTCTAATAAAGACAATTCAAATTCTTCAAGGAATTCAGAAATTTCTTTTTCAGAAAGTTTTACTTTACTTGAGAATATGCTTTTTATGGAAGTAACTAAAGATTTTTTTATTTCAGTTGATTTTTTAATAGTTAAATCTTCCAATTCTTCTTTTGGAACTTCAACCACTACTGGTTTTAATTCTTCTTGAATAATTGGTTTTGGCTGTACTTTAATTGCTTCTACCTTTGGTTTTTCTGGTTCAATAACTACTGGTTTTGGTTTTGGTTTAAAAATATCAAAAATAGAATGCTTTTCCTTTGGTGAGCCCGTTTCGCTGAGCTCGCGCACAACTGATTTTACTTCTTCAGTTTGTCCAACAATTAGTGTGTCTTTCTCTTTCTTTACTTTTGGAACTTCTGCAATTACTAGCTTTGGTTCTTCTTCAATTTCAATTTTATGAATTTCTATTTCTTTCTTTTCTTCTGTAAATTTAATTGGCTCTAATTTAGGTACTTTGACTTCAACTGGTTTAATTGCCTCTTTCTCTTTTGGTTTTTCCACAACTACAGATTTTGAAATTTCTACAATTGCTGGTTCTTGAGCAACCTCTTCAACAACAAGTTCTGGCTGTGGTTCTACAATTAAGTCTTGAGTTGTTGGTTCTTGTACTTGAGCCTGTTCAGAAATAGTTTGTGTTAATTGCTCTTCTTTTACTTCTTCTTCAACAGAGCCTGTTTCGCTAGGCTCGCGCGCAATGGTTTCTTGTGCTTTACCAAATAATTTATCTGTAAAACTCTTAAATTTATTTTTTAATAAGTCAAACAACTTTAAAACACCTTCTTAAAAAAGAAAATAAAGAAATTAATCAATTGCTGTTGAAGCTGCTTGTTGTTTTTGTGAATCTCTAATTTGCATTTCCTTAAATACTCTTGAGATTTGATCAAGCATTTGTGCTGTTTGGTTATAAGATGTAACTAATTTCTGCTTTGCCTCTTCTAATTCTTTTTTTCTCTTATCAATATCATCAATAACTTCTTCAACACTTCTTTCGTTCATGATGTTACCAGGAAGCATTACTTTAATTGCAGATTTATTTGTAACTTCACATTCAATTAAAACTCCTGCACCAACATTAACAAGTAATTTTTCTGATCCTTTAAGTTTCTTTAATTCTTTTAATGCAATTTCTGCTTTACTCATTTCTAAAAGAATACTATCTACTTGCTCTACTCTTTGAGTAATTCCTTGTAATTCTTTTTCTTTATTTTGATATAACTTTACAGTTTGATTTTTATCAAGCTTAATTGTCTTTGTAACCTTTGCTTGATTTTCTCCATTTACTGCGCTTATTTTCGGTTTAGAAATTGTTTTTGCCATAATTTATCACTCTTTAATATCTAAAACTAATTCATCTATTTTTGTCATTTCAATATTACTGGTTGTTTCTCCAACAAGCATTCCGTTCTTGTTTCCAATAACGTCATTTCCCACAAACACATCTCCGTAATTTGTTGTTATTGCTTTACCAGGAACACCAAACTTCTTTTTAAAATAATTAAATTCTCTTAAATCAACCATTGGGTTAATTAAAAATAAAGAATCATTAACAAATATTGAACTTCCTGGTAAGTCAAGACCAGCGAAATGCTTTTGTTCAACTTCAACTCCAAAGAACTTCTTCATCTCTGCAATTGTTTCAACTGCAAGTAAAGGACTTGCCACCCCATAATTTGAATTGATTGCAAGAAGATTACCAAATGCATTGTTATCATCTGAAATAGTTTTTATCTTTAAACCTTCTTTTTCTAAGATTTCCATTTCATCAGCATGTATGCTATTTTTTTCAATAACTAACTTTTCGCCAACTCCTGCAAAATAAACCCCTAAAAGAGATGAACGATTCACTGCTGCTTTAATTACTTTAACATTTAAGATATCTTCAATCTTTCTTTCTTCTTTAGGAAAAACACTATGAGGAATTAGACAGACTTTCTCTGTACAATATGCATAGATATTAAGAAAAGCTGAATTGTATATCGTTGCTCTATCTAATCTCATTTTTATTTACCCCTTATTCAGATTGTTGTTGTGCTGCCATTCTTTTTTCGGTTTTTGCAGACATTTTCTTTTGTGTACTTGCTTTAGGTTTCTTTGCTTTTTCTGTATTACCAGAAACTGCATCTTTAACAGCTTTAGTTACCCCTTCTTTTGTTAACTTTGGTTTCTTTTCCTTTTCAACTGGAGCTTTTCCAAATTCTTTAAATTCTTTTGAATCTTTTAAGAAAACATAGCACTTTCCAGAATCAATCTTAATGCTTACTGCAACTTTTCTTGGAGGGTTCTGGATGCTATTCTTCCAAATTACTTCATTTACTTCTTTTGAAATAATAACATCCTTTGGTTCCATTCTGGTATGCTTTCTCATGAAATTAAAGATTTCAGTAATTGCATGATTAGCTCTTCTAGTTCTTGGTTTATTGTCATATACCTTTTTTAAAGGTATAATATAACTTTCACTTGGCATTATTAATCACATCCTAATTATTTTTTCTTCTTTATTGGATTTCTTACAATTGTTGTGTTTCTTGTACTTCTTACTCTTCTTCTTGAAGTCTTTTCTTTCTTTCCACTAATTCTTGCAGTTTTCTTTACAGCATCTTTTTTCTTTAATTGTAATTTTGTAAATTCTGCTCCAAACTCTGTTTGTTTCCAGTTTCTTTTTTGTCTTCTATTCCAAATTCTTTTTCCTGCTTTTTGGATAATCCAAACAGGAGTGTTTAAATAACCTGGACCAACTTTAGATCTTTGAGCAATTAAGAATTCTTTCTTCTCTCTGGTTTTATTTCTTGCCATATTTATTCAACCTCTTCCTGCTTTTTCTTTTGATCTTTCTTTCCTTTTGTTTTTGCAGTATTATCAAAAGTTGATTTTTCTTTAGTATCTTTAATTACAATTTCTCTTTCTTTTTTAATTATCTTATATTTATCAAAGTCCTTTAATATCTCTGTAGCCATCTTATCTAAATATTTTTGACCAGCAGGAGTTATTATTCTTCCTTTCTTTTCATCTGATTTTGAAACTAATTGTAATTTCTCTAAATCTTGTAAACATACTCTAATTATCTTTCCACCAGCTTTTCTAAACTCTTCTGGTTTAACTCCTCTATTCTTTCTTCCACCGTAGTATGTTCTTAAAGAATTAACAGTTGTTTTATCATTAATAGCAACTTTTCTTAAAATAGAAGCCATTCTCATAAACCACCAATCAGCATCCTGTGGTGCTCTTTCTCTACTACATCCTGTTTTTACAAATTGTGCAAACTCAGGCATCTTAACTTTTTTGTTTGTTTTTAAGTCCTTTGCTATTTCTGTAATCATTATCTGAGCAGGGACGTCCTTTACATTAGCCAATATATTCACCTCTAGTGTTTTTCTTTTTTTACTTTGTTTCTACCACCCTTTTGGTATCTATAGAAAACATTTTCGCATTTCTGCTGAGTTTTTGACAAAACCTTATGCTTTGTCTAAAAACAAGTATTATAATATATTTATAGACTAGTTTTATTTAAATATGTATTGTTTTAAAGCAAGTCTTCTAAAAAAGATATTCTTATAGACAGATTTGCATTTGCATTTGGAATTATATCACTACGCACTTTCTGGGAATTATTGTGCTCAATTATTTGAGGTTTATAATTATTGATATATCTGTCCATTAAATATTCAGTAACAACTACCCTTATTTCTTTGGGAATGTCTGTCACTCTTTTTTCCAGAGTTTTAAAACTATCATGTATTATTTTTCCTTGAATAAAATACATTGATTCATAGTAATATCTTTCTATATATTCTCTTAATTGATCGGCAGTGTATTTATTAAAAGACATTTTTCTATTAACTGCACTTATCAACTTAGACATTGTTTCTTCAGTTCTAAAATCTTTATTAACAAAATAATAGTAGTCTTTCACAAGCATATTTAAAAATAATCCAGATGCCGGAATTTTTGAATTTTTAATTTTCTGATAAGAAATTACAAAATCCACTTTTTCTAATTGTTTTTCAAATTGAGAAAAAATATTGGTTCTTGCTATTTTTTCCTTTATTGGATCTGTGATGTCTTTTAATTTAGACATTTTTAAATTTGCAGTTATAAACACCATCTTAATTTTTTTTATTCGTTCTGGATCAGTAACAAATTCAGGAGGGTGTGGAATTTCGGAAATTGCTTTTCTTATTTGTTCTTCAGAACTTAATTTAGTTTTAGATTTCAACTTAGAAAATTTAGCTCGTGGAATTCTAATTTGGGATTTAGAAATTTTCATGTTCTCGCCTCTAGATTACAATTTAGTTTTTAGTTTTTTTATTTTATTACATTCTAGGCAATGTATTTTCATATATTTTGATTTTTTATGATCTTTGATTATTACTTGTGTTCTATATTTTGTATTTTTTGTAGTTCTTATTGTAAAACAATATTTACAAACTTTAAGATGTAATTCTTTTGGAAATCTGTAATTAATTTTCTTTGCAATATCAAAAGCAAGTTCTACATATTCTTTAAGGTGTGGATTTCCTGTTTTTAAATTATATTCAGAAATAGCAAAATCAATTAAAAAAGAAATCCTTTTCTTGTAATCGTCTTTATTATTCATATTTTCCCAAATAAGTACGCCCGCCGGGATTCGAACCCGAGCCGAAAGCTTGGCAAGCTCCCATACTAACCACTATACTACGGGCGTATATTATATAATAAATATAAAAAATGTTTATAAACTATTGTTTTTTATTGTAGTCCTGCTGTTCTTATGCTTTTAGAAATCACCAAATAAAGAATAAACATCATAAATAAAGAAATAAAAACAACAATTGTATAATTTATCTTTGGTTTTTCATCTATCTTTTGGCTATCAATTCTTTTAAATAGTTCATTAATATCTTTTTCTGAATCTTCAATTACCGTTCTTGGCTCTTTATTTTCAGTTATAACTTTTACTGGTTCTATTGTTGAAAGTACTTCTATTGCTTTAGCACCATTATAGTCTCCTAAAATAGAGTAATTAAAATTTATATTTTCTAACTGTGTAAATGATCTAGTATATGTTATACCAGCCCCCTTAGGAATAGTTCGGCTATCAGAATATTTTGTTCCATTATAATCCAATTCGAAATCTATATGCTTATCTGTTTTTGTATAATTGAAAAACTCTTCTTCAAAATAAAACAAATTATTTTTATAATACACTAACGGATTATAAGAAAAAAATAATTCTTGATATACTCCTTTATTATTAAAAATATTAACTGTTTATTCAACACCATTAAACTGAGAAGAAAATGCAAATCCATAAATATAAGAATTATCCAATTTTGGAAGTAAGAAATAATAGTCTACAACTTTACTGTCAAATGGTTTAATGTAATACGTAGTTTTTCTAGATTCTGGAAACAATTGAACAAAATCTTCAGCTAATTGACTAACCACTAATATTACAACAGGATTAGAGGTGGTATTTTGTAATTTTAATTTAACAATATATGGACTTTCCATTAATGCGTCTTTTGAAGCAATCACATCCATATTAATTACATTTCCATATCCATATTCTTCAAAATTTTTTGTTTGATTGTGTTTAAAATCCTGAATTTTTTCTCCAAATACTACACTCACTTTATTTGTTGAAGAAACACTGTCTTTTGATTCTACAGGATCTTTTAGTTTTTCTAAAACAATATGACTGGAATCTACAAATCCAACTTCATTATATGTTGGATCAACAGGTATCCATTCTTGTCCTGGTACATAAACCTCTAACCACGCGTGTGGCCCCCATTCTTGACTAGTATTTGCATAACCTACAACATATTTTACTGGATAGCCTTGGGCTCTTAAGATTGCTGCTTCTAATATCGCGAATTCATCACAAACTCCTTTTCTATCTGCTAAAACTTTTTTTGAATCATTTACAACTTCAACATAATCAAAATCATAAGTAACATAACTATGCACCCAATTAGTAATTGCCACTAAATTCTCTAAAGGATCTTCACTTTCTTTTATAAAATTAGAAACAGTTCTTATTTCACTAGAATCAGATTGTATGAATCTTGTTGCTTTAATATATTCTTTTGTGTCTTCAGGAACATCATTTAAATTTCCTGTACTATTTGTTAATACAATTTTATTTTCAGAAATTATAGTCCCAGACACATAGAAAATATATTCCTCTCTAGTTATAGGTTTAATCTTAAATACTGCATATTTGTTTCCATTTTCCGAAACTATTTCAGCAAAAACTTTATTTTGATTATTATCCAAATAATAAGCTTCAAAATCTGCTTGCTGTGCTATTGAATCATAAAATACTGCAGTTCTATATGTGAATTCATCATTACTAGTGTACCCAGAAAAATAGATTGGTAGTTCAATATTTATATCTACAGATATATACTTTGTTTTCATTGCTGAAAAACCTAACGCATTATCATTTTCTTCTGCATAAAGCGTAGTTAATAATAAACTTAATAATAATACAATTAATAATAATTTTTTCATATATAATTACTTTCTATAGTTATAGATAAAATAAAAGAAACAACATTTTATAATACTAATTATATTTAATCTAAATATGTTTAAAATAAATAAAGTTGAAATATTAATTATGGTGCTTTTAGTAATATATTCTATACTTGCAATCAGTCTTTATCCTGCAATGCCTGAAATAATTGCAACACACTGGAACGCCCAAGGTGTGGCTGATGGATTTTCTTCTAAGTTTTGGGGAGTAACAATCTTACCAATTTTCTTTATTATTTTACTTGCGGTTTTTGCAATGTTTTCAAGAACTGAATACTTTGATAACAAAGATATGAAGAATCAACTAAATATGACAATCATCATGACAATGGTATTTTTATTCTATGTTTCTATTCTTTCTTTAATTTACAATGTTGGGATAAAATTTAATATGAGTTATTTTATTATCCCTGCAACTGCTGCATTATTTATTGCTCTTGGAATTATCCTTAGAGGTATAAAACAAAGAAATCCATTCTTTGGGATAAGAACACCTTGGACATTACTTAATCAAGAAGTTTGGGAAAAGACACACAAACTTGGGGGCTGGTTATTTATTATTCTTGGAATAGTTACTCTAACTGCAGTATTTTATCTTCAATACTTTACAATCATTTTCTTTATTGCAATCATTGCGGTTCTTTTGATAACCTTTATTTACTCATATATAATCTATAAAAAGAAAAAGAAATAATTAATTTAATTTTCTTCCAATATAGTGTTTAAATGCTTTTTTAAGTAAACTGGATTCTGTAACGGGAATATTTTTTAATAATCTTTTTACTTCTGTATTATTCAAATCATCAATTGTTCTCAACAATTGTCCAGAAATAATTGGTTTTTTCAGATTAAGAAGAAAAATTAAATAATCTATACCTTTCAAAGAATAATAAAAGTTATTAACTTCTTTTTCTGAAAATTTACAATCTTTTAAATTCGCGATGGTAAATAAATACACGTCTTTAGTCGTAGACTTAAGTGCGTTTAATGATGCTTTAAAAACTGTTCCTGTAAGTATTGAATCATCAACCATAATTACAGTATAATTCTTATATTTCTCTTTAATTTCTGCATTAATTCTAGTTGTAGCAATACTTTTTCTTTTTATTTGATTATCATAAAAATGTTTCTTATTATATCTTCTTTTATATTTACCAATAATACATGGTAACTTTAAAATTTTAGAAACCATTTTTGCGAGAATTTCAGAATTATTAGTATATATTGAAATTCTAGGTTCTCTTTTTGTAAAATAAATTACGCATTTCTTTTTTTTAGAAAGTACGTTCTTATAAATTAGTTTACTTATTTTTTCTGCAAAATAAAAGTTAATATCTAATTCTCCAAATTTGGCCCTAGAATATTTCTTTATTCGAGAAAGATTCATTGTAGTATAGACTGAATAAATTTTATTCATAAAATAGCCATTTAAATAATAAAATATGCAGGAAACAGGATTCGAACCTGCGAAGCACTAAGCACACGGTTCTTAGCCGTGCCCCTTTGGCCACTCGGGAATTCCTGCATGAGCCGGTTGCGGTCAGATCGCGCCCAGCCAGAATTTATATGGTACTGACTACACTTCACTGATACGAAACCAAATGTTAAATAAAAATGGATCTGGACGGAATCGGACCGCCGACCCCCACCTTGTAAAGGTGGTATCATAACCGCTAGACCACAGATCCTTTCTAAAAAACTAGAAACTATATATAATACTAAAACAAAAAAATATTTAAATACATAACACCATAATAATATTATTATATTTAATTAAAAGGGGGAAATTATGAATAAATTAAATACAACTAAAACAATTGGCGCGTTTATTATAACTCTGTCTATATTGCTACTTGTGTTTTCACTTGTTGATCTTTTCAATAGAGTGGACTACATTACAGAGTATAGAACTTGTATTGATATTTCAGATACAGACGCAACACTTGCATTATGTAAAGAAAATGCATCAACAGGACTTGGTTTTAAAATTAGAGAAAATCAATTAGATTTATCAACAAGCCAGTATCTAATGATATATTTAAATTCATTAATGAAAACACTACTAGCAATCACAATTCTAATAGTTGGTACTGCTTTCTATCATAGACATGTAGAAACAAAACCAGTTCCTAAAGTTATTGAGAATAAGAAAATTGTAAAAAAGAAAAAGAGATAAATTTCTCTTTTATTTTTTTATTTATTTATTTCTTGATATGTAAGAACATGTATTTGACTATCTTTTACTCCATTTGAATTTCTTACAACTATTATCTTTGCACCTTTTTCTTTTGCCAAGTCTTTAATTGTATCATTCATATCTTGATCTACTGCTATAGCAAATAACTTATCAGAAGTAAAGTCTCTTAGCTTGTGCTCAAGATCAGCAGCACTACAGCTACTTATCCTTCTGAATTTTTCATTTAAGAGTCTTGCTTCTTTCTTATCCTTAATATCATCTACAATCTTACCAAGATTTGTTTTGATTTCATCAGTAATTTTTGAAAGAGGAGCAATTACTTTCTTCTTTGGTTCCTCTTTGATTATTGGCTTTTCTTCAATTTGTTTCTTCTCAATAATCTCAGTTATCTTTTTTACAATGTCTTGCTTTACAGAAGAATCTGATTTACTTATTGTAGTTTTTGAAATTACTCTTGTTTCTTGTATTTGCTCAGCAGGTTGTATTTTTGAAGTGTCCATTACTTTGTTTGGAACTTCCATTCCTCTTGTGTGTGGGACATCTAATTTTACTTGTAAGTTTTCTGCTCTTATCTGTGGAACAATTGTTTCTTGTGGTTTGAAATTATCCATTGGTAAATTTAATTTAGAATGGAAACTTTCAGTTTCTTCTCTTACCATATCTACAATTGACTTTTCTGGTCTGTTGAAATTGGTTTTTTCTTGTAATGGTCTTGTATTATTTTCAAAACGATTATTTCCTTGAGATCTTGAAAAATCATTTCCTCCATTTCTTCTTTGGTTATCCCTTGAACCATGGTCTCTAGATCCGCGATCTCTTGAACCGCCTCTATCTTCTCTACTCATATCAACTCTTTCGATATTTGGAATTTCGGAAAGTAATTGACTAAACACGTCAGCTACAGGACTATGTTCTTGTGATTGTCTGTAACTTCCTGAATTTTGAGAAAATTTATTTTGAGATCTATTTTCAAAAGGTTGCCTATTCTCAAATGACGGCTTACTATCAAAAGATCTGGAATTGTTTTCAAATCCTCTTGGTTCAAAAGTTCTTGGAGCAACTTTATGATCATTTGTTGTTGAAAACTTTGTGGCTTTAACAATTCCTGGTTGCTTTGTTAATTGATTGAATTGTGGTTGTTGTTTGTTTTCAAAAGGTTCTGTTGTACTTTGATGGTTAGTTGATATATGTCCATTATTGTTTGTACCATTACCACTGGTTACATAACTTGCTTTTATTCTTCTTCTTAAAGCCTGATTAATTTCCTTCTGTGTTAATTCTTCAACTTCTTTTCCATCTGGAGCTCTTGCAATGTATTCAACTTTAATTGACTTTAACAATTGTTGTTGTTGAATATCTGCACCATGGTCTCCATCTAAGAAAATGGTTACTGACTTAAGTCTTGATATCTCTTCTAAAGATTTTGGTATTCTTGCTCCACCTGTTGCGATTGCATTTGTAAAACCATATCTTAAAAGAGTTAAAACATCTGCTCTTCCTTCCACAACAATTAATTCTTTACTTGATTCAACTGTTGGACCTGCTGCTAATTTATCTGGACCAAATGAAATAATGTCTTTTGTTTTAAAAGTATCCATTATTTCTTCCATTAACTCCTTAGTGTCTGGAATTTCTTCTTGCATTAATCTTCCAAGTAACTCAATTGCTCTTTCTTTAATTTGTTGTCACTTAAGTCCTCTTGTGTCTTCAATTTGTTTAATTTTAAAATAAGCATCACAAGGACCAACTTTTTCAATAGTTTCAATTGAAGCACCAATGATTGCTGTTTCAACCATAGAAACACTACATGGTAGCTTTAATATTCCTCTAACTTTATTTTGATTCTGTGTATATTCTATTTCTATTCTTCCAATCTTTCCATTTTGTTGTAATTCTTTAATGTCTAAGTTTGCTCCTAAAAGACCTTCTGATTGTCCAAAAATGGCTCCAATTATATCTGGTCTTTCAACTAAACCATTAACTTCAAAATCAGCAACAATCATGTACTTGATTGTTTCTATATATGTTTTTCCCATTTTAAAATGTCTCCTTTCTGTTTTTGTAACATTCAAAAATAGACTAGACACTAGAAAAATAGAAGACTTTTAACTTTTAAAAGGACATAAATTTAAAGGATTTTTATCAATTTTTTATTTGATTTTTCGCCTTTTACTATCTCTATGTTATATCCTTTCTCTTTGAAAAACTCAAAGATTTCCTTGTTTGCCTTGCCTTTTAACGCTTGGCTTCTTATTTTTAGTTTATAAGTATTATCATCAATCTTTTGTAGTTCTTGTTTATCTGTATTACAAATAACTTGTAAATTTACTATTTGGCTCTTTGTAAACATCTTGTTTATCTCAAATTCCTTATAAAAGTTAAATCTTCTTTTAATTCTAATTTTCTAATCTTTTAATTTTTGAATATAAATATAAATTTATTGTTTGTTTATATTACTATAATATATTAATATATGAAAAAGTATATAAATAAAACCCTTATTTTTTATTTAATAATAATCTTTTAATTATGGAAAATTACTATGAAAAACAAGCAAAAAGGCTCAAACGCTGAAAGAGAACTATTATTTGACCTATTTAACAAGGGTTTTGCAGTGTCTAGAGTGGCAGGGTCTGGCTCTTCTCAGCTTCCTACGCCTGATGTCTTAGCTTTTAAAGCAGGTAAAGCGATAGCTATTGAATGCAAGACAAAAAAGGGGGAATATTTAAACATTAGGCAAGAACAAGTAGAGGAACTTCAACTTTGGGAAAAACTTAGTGGCCTAAAGGCACTTGTTGCTTGGAGGCTAACAAAAGGCCAATGGTTCTTTATTGGTATTGATAAGCTTAACAAAACAAAGAAAGCCTACTCCATAAAACGAGAAGAAATTAAAGAAAAAGGCACTCATTTTGATAAGTTCATAGCTGAATTTGAAAGTAAATAGTTGTCTTTAAATACTCTTTCTCTCATAAATATATATTAATAAAATATATTTTTAATCGTGAAGAAATATGGCATACTTAGAACTTGAAGACATAATAAACTCTCTTGACAGAGAAGCAAAAAAAGAAAAAAGTTTAAGAAATAGATGCCTATATGAAGCAGCTCTTAAAGCACTAAACGAATTAAAAGAAAGAAGAATGATAAATAAATAATTCACTTATTTTGCTCTACTTCTAATTACAGGCTTTTGAATTCTTCTTGCTGGTCTGTTATTTAATTTTAATTCTCTTAATTTTCCTGCAATCTGTGCCACAGTCATCTTTTTGTAATCTTTTATATGTTCTCTTAAAATCTTATTTATAATTGGATCTTTAAGGATAATTTCTTTAGCTTTCTCATATTCGCCTACAGTTGTGGTTCCACATAATATGTCTTCCCACCCAGCTCCGGCTTTTTCTAAAAACTTTATTTTATCAGCCAAACTTTTTTCCGCGATTGCCATAATCATCTCCATTTAAAATTGTTTAATTATTTATACTAAAATGATAAAACGACAGATATTTAAATATAATTTTTAGAAAATAAGAAATAGATGCCTATATGAATCTGCTCTTAAAGCACTAAATGAATTAAAAGAAAGAAGAATGATAAATAAATAAATTATTTACTTTAATACATTTCTAATTATTAACCTTCTTCTAAATGTAGATTTTTAAATCTTATAAATTCATTAATCAAACACTCCAACAGCACCATGACCACCACTTCCATCTTTTGCGGCGTGCTTAAACAAAATCCCCAAAAACACCGAAGTTAAAAAAGAAAAAACCATCATTTTATTTCCGGTAGCGGTTGAATCTTTACATATATTTTTTAAGTACAGTTGTTTATCTGTTGAAAGTTTAGAAATTTCTTCTTTTATAGCTTTTTGTAAATATAATGCATTTTCTTTACCAAGTTTTCTTTCTAATTTATTATAATCTGCAGTTTGTAAAATTTTTAAATAATCCACCATAGTTTGTGTAGAATCTTGTGTTTTAGAATGAAGATTTTCAAAAATTATTTTTTTTAATATTAATTGAATTCTTTCTTGGGATTTTTGCGGTAATATTCCTAAGGCTTTCCTAGTTGTTATTACATATTTTGGCAAGATTATTCTATCTATATTAGATCCATCAAAGAAAAATATTACGTTTGGTTTTGCTCTTTGATTTAATATTTCTACCGCTTTATCTATTTCATTCTTACTAAATAAAATAGGATCTCCTTTAGCTTTATATTCAGAGGCATATTGAAATATTTTGGATCCTAATTTTTTATCAATCTCATCATTAACAATAACTCGCTTTAGAGTATTACTAGCTAATAATGTTGCAATAATTAAACCTCCTGTAACCGCCCCTTTTTTAACACGATCAACTATTTCTTTTGATTTAGATCCTGTTTTAGGTATTTGTGTTTTAGCCATGCCTATTTTTGGTTTTGGTGCTCCTGCCATCATTAATCATCTCCATTTAAAATTGTTTAATTATTTATACTAAAATGATAAAGCGACAGATATTTAAATGTTATTTTTAGAAAATAAGAAATAGATGCCTTTACGAATCTGCTCTTAAAGCACTAAATGAATTAAAAGAAAGAAGAATGATAAATAAATAGTTTTTATTTATATAATCTTCTATTAATAATCTTTTTTCTCTGTTCTTCTCGTCTTTGTCTTGCTTGAAATTCGTATTTTTGTCTGTCTAATTCTTCTTGTTTTTTTATTAGTCTTGCTTTTTCTTGTCTTATTATTTCTTCAGCTTTTCTTACTCTTGCTTTTTCTTCAGCTCTTCTGTCTCTTAAAATGTCTTCAGCTTTTCTTACTCTTGCTTTTTCTTCAGCTCTTCTGGCTTTTGAAATGTCTTCTGCTTTTCTGGCTCTTGCGTTTTCTTCAGCTCTTCTGGCTTTTGAAATGTTTTCTGCTTTTCTAACTCTTGCGTTTTCTTCAGCTCTTTCTTCAGCTCTTCTAACTCTTAAAATGTCTTCTGCTTTTCTTTCTTCTAATCTTTTAATTACAGTAGATATTACCTTAAATTTTATATTCTCTTTAACCATCTAAGCTCATCTCCATTTTTAATTATTAATTTATAAATAAACAGAAAACCGATATATATATATATATCCTTCGGCAAGTTGGCTCACAAAGTGTCCAAGAATTAGTGTTATTTGTATTTAAATTTCTTATTGTACTTATTGTGATCTAAGAAGTCAATTACAAATGCAATAATTTCTATTTTGTTTTCTTTTTTATCAGTCAAAGAATATAGGCACCTCCAATAATTTGCAAGCTCTAATCTAAATAGATTATTTATGTCATAATTAGTTATGTACTCTTTAGGTATTTGGGTCTTAGGGATGTGGTCTCCACACACCGGATTTTCCTTAATCAATTCTATTTTTTTAAGAAAGGAATTGTATATTGATTTATTAACTTTATTTTTTTCTTTTGTTTTTATTAAATAATTTAATGCAATTTTTACTTCTTCTGAATAACGAATTTTTACTTGTTTTGTCATAGTATTCGCCCATCTCTTTCAGCATCTAGTATTGCTTTTCTTAATTTAGGACTATCGTTGTGTATCCAAACAATTCCTTTTACTCCAATAAATATCTTATTGCTTTCTTGTAAATATTCTAATATATTTTTTAGAGTATTATGGTTTACTTGCTTTGGTAATAACCTTTTTAATTCTGAAATCTTAATCACACTATCTGGCATTTCCTGTAATGTTTTCTCTACCATCAAGATTGTATTTAATGTTGGAGAGTATTTCTCTTTAATTGTTTTTGTTACTTTCTCTTTTATTATTTTCTTTGTTTTTTCTTTATTCATATGTATCACTTATTTACTATTTAGTAAATAATATATATGAATAAGTATTTATATTCTTTTCTTTTTGGAATCTATATATACAATAAAGGATTTTAAACAATAATAAACTACCTATTGAATTTTTTGTAATTCTGAAGAAATAGTTAACAACTATAGAAGATTTACAAAAGCTTATATTTTCTTGTAAATTGATCAATTTCTGTTTCCTTAATTGGGCCAATCCCAAGACAAGTGATGTCTGGTTCTGGTAATTGAGTTAATGCTGCGTCTTTGATTAACACACAAGGAAATTTATTTTTTATAGATTGATATAATTCAAGTAGTTCTTTTTTGGAATCAATCTTTAGAACAACTTTCTTTTGACCTTCTCTTAACCAATATTCTGTGGCATTAGGGTCTTTCTTAGAAGTTAGAATATAAGATTCAACTGCTGCATGGCCTACTTGACCAGCAATCTTTCCTTTACCAAGTTTTAAATCGTTTCTAAAAATAATAACTTGTTTATACATTTTTTTTCCTTTATTATTAAAACTAGAGAAAAGAGTAAAATTGTTTTTACTCTTCTATTCGAATCTTTCTGTACTTTCTGGAGAACCGTCTAAAACTGTTCCTTGATATGTCATTGTGTAGGTGATTTGGTTCTTTCCCCACATTGATGTTATTTGTTTTGGTTCGCCCATATAAAACAATGTATTAAACTCGTAACCTTTGTGTTCTTCCTTTACAAGAAAATGTCTATCATATTCTACTTGTGCGCCATTTGATCTAGCTGCAAGTAATTTAAATACATAAATTCCACCCTCTAATTCAAACTGTTCATCAATTGAAACAACTATATCTTTTTCTTCTTTAGAATTCTTTTTTGGATTTTCCATATCTACTACTTTTTTCACCATATGAAATTTTGCTTTCATTCTTTTTCACTCCTCATTTTTAATATTCTTTAAAATATATTTATCTCTAATAAAAATAAGACAAATAAGTTTAAAAAGAGATTTCTTTATAGAGGTTTTCTTGGTTTAATAATAATCTTTCTTTTAGAAAAACTATTGATATATTCTTTTGCAGCAATTTTATTTTCAGAGTTATATGCTTTCCTAAATTCTGGTCTAAATTTCATAGAAAGAATTTTTAAAATCTCAAGTTTTACTTCTGCTGCCTTTTTTGAATCTTTAATTTTTGAAACCCAATTAAGAAGTTTATCAGTTCCAAACTTTTCTTCAAGATAATTTATCATTTCTTCTCTAAATTCTGGATTAGAATATTTTTCGGGATCAACCTTTCCACCCATTCTTAAAAAGGTATCTACTACCCTTTCAATTCCATAAACTGCATCAATTCTATCAAGAAGTTCTTTTCTGAAATCCAGATAATTTTGTTTAAAATTCGTCTTTGATTCATCAGAATATTGTTCGACCATTTGTGTTTCATATTCTTTAAAATTATAAACTTCTTCTAAAGAACCATTATGTATTTTCCCTTTTTCGTTAAATCTATAAGAATAAACATTCATTGTTTCTGGATCTATTGCAAATGATAAAAATCCTTGGTTATTAGAGCTATTTTTATATACGTGCCCAATTGGTGTTTTTATAAAAACTCTTTTTAATTCTCCATTTATCTTAACTTTTGCAGTATACAATGTTCCTGAATTTAGTGCTCTAATAAAACCAGAATATGTTTCTAAACAACCAGAAGTATATTCTGTTTTATAACTTATATGCCTTGGAAATATTCCCTTGTGTATATCTTTTATCTCCCTAATCAATTGATTTGCGGGCCTTTCTTGTTTTCTAAAACTTCTTATTGTCTCTAATAATACAGCCAATTGATTTGCATTAAATTCCTTAACGATAGAATAAAATTTTTTAGAATAATTTGGTGAAATTGTTAGTAAATATTTTTTAATAGATTCTAATTCGTATTCTGATATATTATGTTCTCTATCTTTAAATAATATCTTTTTCCTTCTATCTTTTGTTTTAAGAGCATCATATATTAAATCAAATATTAAATCCTCTGATTCCATTTCATTTTCACCAATCTATTTTCACTTGATCTGTTCTAAACTTGGGGTTGATTATTGTTTCTTCTAGTTTCATTCCGCCTTTGCCTTTATATGTGTGAATATAATGCTTAATACCAAGATCTGCAATCAATAAACCATTGTCAAGACAAACAATTGCAGGAGGAATGTACAATTTTACTTTATTTTGCTTACATAATTTTTCAAGCATTTCTCCTAAGGCCCTACTTGCAGCAACTCCGCCAATAACAATTACTTCTTTTTTCTTGGTGTACGATAATGCTCTGTCTGTTACCTCAAGAAGCATTGCATAAGCCGTATGCATAAATGAATAAATAAGATCTTCTTTTTTTTCTGTAGCAATCTTTCTTTTTGCTGCAGTTTGAAGACCAGAAAATGCTAAGTCCATTCCTTTAACAGAATATGGAAGTTCAATATAGCGTCTATTTTTGTTTTCCATATATGCTTTATCCAAAACTGGCCCGCCTGGAAAACCATAACCAATATCTCTTGCAAATGAATCAAATAAATTTCCAATCCCAATGTCAAGTGTTTCTCCAAGTATTTTATAGTATCCTTTATCTTTAGCAATAATTTGTGTGTTTGCTCCAGAAGTGTAAATCACTAATGGGTCTTTACACTTAAGGATTGTTTTTCCAATTTCTATGTGACTCACGCAATGATTAACTCCAATTATTGGTTTATTGTATTTATCAGACAAGCATCTAGCAACAGTTGCCGAAACTGCAAGACATGGCGAAAGTCCAGGACCTTTTGAGAAAGAAATAACATCTATATCCTTCATCTTTAATTTTGCAACAACTAAAGCTTCTTTAACAACATCAACTGCACAATTATAGTGATGTATTGAAACATCAAAAGGTTTAAGTCCTTCTGCTTTATCTGTAACTACATATTGTTTTTTACAATTAGCTAAAATCTTTCCCTTGGAATCAATTATCCCTACACCAAACGTGTGAGCTGTACTTTCAATTCCAAGACAAATTTTATTCTTTACCATAAATATATATAATTAAGATATATTTTTAATAACTATATTATCTAATTTCTATATTAATATGTGAATTATCTATGAGTATTAAAATTTATAACACTGCAACTAAAAAGAAAGAATCTTTTAAATCAATAACTCCAAACCATTTGAAGATTTATGTTTGTGGAGTAACTATTTATGATGACGTACATCTAGGTCATGCTTTTTCATATATTTATTATGATATATTAATTAATTATTTTAAATATTTTTTAGACTCTGATATACTTTATGTTAGAAATATAACTGATGTTGGTCATTTAACTGATGATGGACTAACTGATTCTGGAGAAGATAAGATTGAGAAAAGAGCAACTGAAAGAAAAATGCACCCAATGGAATTAGTTTACAAATATAGTCACAGAATGTGGAAGTATTTTGATGACCTCAAACTTTCAAGACCAAATCTAGAACCAACAGCTTCTGCACACATTCCAGAAATGCAAGAGTGGATAAAAAAACTTTTAGCAAATGGTTTTGCATACGAAGTAAATGGAAATGTTTATTATGATATTTCTAAATTTAAAGATTATGGAAAATTTGCAAATAGAAATATTGAAGAACTTGAAAAGAATACAAGATTTGAGAATGATCCACAAAAAAAGAACTCAGGAGACTTCGCATTATGGATTAAAGCAAAACCAGAGCACATACTTAAATGGCCATCTCCTTGGGGAGAAGGATATCCAGGTTGGCATTTAGAGTGTTCTGTTATGGGTACAAAATATCTAGGAGAAAAATTTGATATGCACGGCGGAGGAATTGAACATCTTTTCCCACATCATCAAAATGAAATTGCTCAAAATTATGGATACTTTGGCAAAGATGTTGTTAATTACTGGGTACATACTGCCTTATTAATGGTAGATGGAAAAAAAATGGGAAAATCTCTTGGAAATTTCATTACTATTGAAAATTTTTTGAAAAATCATTCTGCAGAATCTTTAAGATATCTTTTCAGTACTGGACATTATAGAAAACCACAAAACTATACAGAAAAAGCAATTGAGGATTCTGAAATTGCAATTGATAGATTAAATAAATATATTAAAAGACTACAACAAGTTGCAATTGAAAAAGATACACATTACGGAAAAGAAATAATTGATAATACAATTGAGAATTTTAAAAATGCAATGAATGATGACCTTAACACACCTTCTGCATGGGCTAATATTTGGTTTTTAGTTAAAGAAACAAATAGATTAATGGATCTTAATCAATTATCAAAAGAAGAAGCAAACGTAATACTTGATTTTTTACAAAAAGTAAATCTTGTTTTTAAAATCTTTAATTTTGAAGAAACTGTTCCAAAAGGAAAACAAAAAATTCAAAAGCCAGAAATTGAAGAACAAATAAACAAAAGAAATGAATTTAGAAAATTAAAGAAATGGGAAGAAGCAGATAATGTTCGACTCACACTTGAAAAGAAAGGAGTTATCTTAAGTGATTCAACAACAGGAACTACTTGGCATTATGAGTAAATAAATAACTTTTAATTAAGTTCTTTTATTTCATATTCCACTCCAGTTATTTCTCTTTCTTTATCAAAAGAAACGTCTCCTCTTGTTGTTTTATAGTCTTCTAATGATAACCAATAGTTTCTTATACAATCATTATCTTCTCCACATTCTTTTAATCCGTCTGCTATTAAGATCATTGAATCATAACCACCGGCAACAATAATATCTGCCTCTGTTCCGGTCTTTTGTTTATAATTGCTCCAAAAATCGGTTTCTTGTTTTGTTATTGGCAAAGGGTAATAGATGTTTGTCTTATCATTTATTTTTGCTAATGTTCCTTCAGACAATATTGATGGGCCATAAACAAATATTTTTCCATTGTAGTTCAATGTTTTTAATTCATTTATTATTAATGGCATATTCTCTGGCGTGCTCATAATGTATATTGCTTCTGGATTGTTGGCAATTACTTTTGTTGCAATACTTTTGAAGTCTTTAGTGTCTGACAAAAATCCTTCTTCTATTGTTATTGTTTTGTTATTCTCGGCAACTACTTTTTCAATTGTATCTTTAACAGAAACTCCTGAAGGAGTGTCGTTCATATATATTATTCCAAAACTGTTTACTCCTAAGTTATTAATTGCATACTCAGTTACTGCTCTTGCTTCATAAGCATCTGAAACCCACACTCTAAATATTAAATCTCCTTGTTTAGTAACGTCTGGGTGGGTTGCTCCTGATGCTAAGTAAAGCACCCTATTCTCTTGAGTAATAGGAGCAACTGACAAAGCAACTGATGAACAAACTGTTCCTGTAATTATTTTTACATTATCTGCTTCTATAATTTTTGTATAAGCATTTATTCCAGTTTTAGGATCACACATATCGTCTTCAAAAACTGGTTTTATTAATTTTCCATTAATTCCTCCTTTTGAATTAATTTCCTCTACAGCAAAATCAAAACCTTTCTTTAAAGATTGACCCCAAATTCCCGCATCTCCAGAAAGTGCAGAAATATAACCAACTTCTATGTATTCTTTTTTATTTAAAGAAAATAAACCAGTTGTTCCTGAATTAATTGTTATTAAAAATCCAATTAAAACTACAACAACTAAAGCCATTAAAACAACTAACAATTTATTTTTAGTTTTCATAAAATCGCTCCTTTTCATTTAATTAAGTTATTTCATTAATAAGTAACTTATATTTTTTAGTATTAATAAAAGTAATTTTATTAATTTTTATCAAAACACTATATTTTTAAATACTTTTAATCATATGATAAAATATGGATATAGATTTGAAAGACAAAAAGATATTACTAGAATTAGACTTAAACTCAAGACAAAGCTATTCAATTATAGCTAAGAAAGTAAACTTAAGTAAAGAAGTAGTAAATTATAGAATAACTAAATTAGTACAAGAAGGAATAATTACAAATTTCACCTGTATTATTGATTACTCAAGACTTGGAGTTATTGCTTTTAGAACTTTCTTAAGATTATGTAACCTAGATAAAACTAAAGAAGAAGAGATAATTAATTATCTTAAAAAAACTTCGCAAGTTGGTTGGGGAGTGACAATTATTGGGAGGTGGGATATTAATTTCATTTTTTGGTGTAGAGATATTTATGAATTTACTACCTTTTGGGGACAATTTTATATTAAGTTTGGAGAACACATAGAAAATAAATCAACAACAATAACTGATTGGTACTATATTTATCCTAAAGCTTTTATTTTGCCTAAATATCTAACTGAAATACCAGTTTATAATTACTATAAGAAAAATTTTGAAGATCAAAACATTAAACTAGATAAAACAGATTTTAAAATACTGTCAATACTTGCTAAGAACTCAAGAGCAAGGATTATCGATATTGCCAAAGAAGTCAATCTTTCAGAAACTACAGTTCTTTCAAGAATAAAAGATTTTGAGAGGAAAAAGATTATCTTAGCTTACAATATTGGAATTGATATTAACAAGATAGGCTATAATTATTTTAAACTACATATGAATTACAAAGATTTCAATCTTAAGAGATATAATGATCTTCTTGGTTATTGTCAATATCAAGAAAATATATGGTCCGCTACACACTTAATTGGCGGAGACGATATTGAGATAGATGTATACATTGAAGATGAAGAGAGATATATGAAATTTTTAAATGATATTAGAAGTAAGTTCTCAGATATAATTAAAAATTATGAAACCATCAATTATCACAAAGAGTTCAAGTATAATTTATTTCCAATAGACATAAAGTAATAAATAAAAAGTTACTTTAATTCTTTTCTTTCAATCAATACTTCTTCAGTGTTATTTTCTTTAATTACTACAAAATCTATTTTTTTATTTTTAAATTCTTTAAAATAAAATTGAGCAAGAGATTCCATTCCTTTATAATCTTTAATTAAAACAAAAAGTTCCTCATCTCTTATTGTTTGATTAAATTTCTCAAGTGATTCTCTTTCTTTATTTAGGTCCACCCCTTTAACTCTACCATTAATTAGTTTTCCTTGAAAACCAATACCAACAGTAAACTGTAAGGGGTGTTTTTTGTGACATAAAGTCAAGTTTGCATAACAGATTGCTTTGTTCATAAATTCTTATAGTTTGGTTTTTTCACATTTGCTTTATTTGCTTGTTCATATCTAAAATAACCAAGTGCAAGTTCTTGTGGGCTATACCCTGCAGCAAGTATTTCTGCAGGAGAAAACCCTTCTTCTAATCTGTCCTTTACACTTTCAAACATATGCCTTTTAATTCTTTTTTTAATAAGCAAAACATCCGCTTTTCTACTTTCATTAATTTCACTAATTATGTCTTTATCTAGATCTAATTTATTTATTTTTGTTTTTAAAATATTTGCTTTTTTCTCAAGAATTCCATATTTTCTTTGTAATTCAGTTATTGTTTTTTGAACAAGTGGTTTTTTATTTGCAGGAATTACTGTTCCTTTATTATTTTCTAAATATTTCACACCTGTTTGAAATCGTTTTTCTGTAATTATTCTTTTTGCTAGTCTTTTTACTGTTGGTTTTATTAATGCCATTTATAATCACCTTATTTTTATTTTATAATTATATTGTAAATCAATAACTTTAAAAATGAAACTCAATTATAAAATATAATATTTATTTTTTAATTTTTTTATTTCGGTTTTTGGCCAAACACTAGATTGTACTTCTCCAATATGTGCTTTCTCTAAAAGAAACATACAAAGCCTCGATTGTCCAATTCCTCCACCAATTGAAAGTGGGATTTTACTTGAGATTATCTTTTTATGATAATCCAATTTTAATTTGTGTGTTTCTTCTTTTTCTTTTAGTTGAAATAACAAAGAATCTTTATCAACTCTTATTCCCATAGATGATAATTCCAGTGATTTATCACTAACTTTATCCCAAACAAGAATGTCTCCATTAAGTCCAGATTTACCTTTCTCCAAAGTTGACCAATCATCATAGTCTGTTGCCCTAATATCGTGTGGTTTACCGTTCAAAAGATTTGCACCAATTCCTATAATAAAAACTGCACCGAATTGTTCTGTAATTTTATCTTCTCTTTCTTTTGGTATTAATTTGGGATATAATTTCTCTAAATCTACTGAATGTATGAACTGTATATCCTTTGGGATTGTATATTCTAGTTGTTTATATTTTTTATTTAACTTTAATTTTGTTTTATAGATACTGGAGTAAATCTGTTTAACTATTTTTTTTAAGAACTTAATATTTCTTTGTTTTTTTGTAATAACTTTTTCCCAGTCCCATTGATCAACATAAACACTATGTGTAGAATCAACATCTTCGTCTTTTCTTATGGCGTCCATATCTGTATATAGTCCCTTACCTATTGGAAACTTAAATTCTCCAAGCATTAATCTTTTCCATTTAGCAAGAGAATGTACAATTTCTATATCTTCTTTTAAAAATTTCACTTTAAAAGAAACTGGAGTTTGTGTTCCTGCAAGATCATCAAGTAATCCTGTGTTTGCTTTCAAGAATTTCGGTGCGCTTACACGCAAAAGATTAAGTTTTTTTGATAAGTTTTTTTCAAAATCAGTTTTTATAAATTGAATTGCTTCTTGTGTTTGAAAATAATCCAATTTTGATTTATATGTTGGGTAGATACTTTTTCATAAGTTATTCATCTCCTTTTTTTATATGCGCCCCAGGTAGGATTTGAACCTACGATCTACCGATTAACAGTCGGTTGCTCTAACCAGCTAAGCTACTAGGGCAAAAGAAAAATAAAGAAAAAAAATCTTTATCTTCTAAGGTTTGAAACGAACCATTGTTCTTGGGAATGGAATTGTGTCTTTGATGTTGTCTACTCCTGTGATGTAGGCGATAAGTCTTTCAACACCCATACCAAAACCTGCATGTGGAACTGAACCGTATCTTCTTGTGTCTAGATAAAACTCATAGTGCTTTGGATCTTCTCCATCGTCTAATAATCTTTTCTTTATCTTTTCTAGGTCTGGCTCTCTTTCACTTGCTCCAATAATTTCTCCATAACCTTCTGGACCTATACAATCAAAGCCAAGAACTACTTTACTGTCTACTGGATCTTCTTTCATATAAAAAGCTTTTACAACTTTTGGATATCTTGTAACAATTGTAAAGGTGTCGTGCATTTTACTTAACTTATCTTCTTCAATTGTTCTCAAGTCTTTTCCCCATTCAACTTCCATATCTGCTTTTTCTTTTAAAAGTTTTAAGACTTCTGTATATGTCATTCTAATGAACGGTTTTCCTATTGCAGTTTCTAAAAGCTTTGTGTCTCTCTTTAATATTTCTAAATCTTCTTTATGTTTAGAAAGAACTGTTTTGATTACATGCTTGATTAATCCTTCTCCATAATCTTGAAGTTGCTCGAAATCAATCCATGCCCCTTCCATCTCTGCATGCCAGTATTCTGTAAGGTGTCTTGATGTTTTACTTTTCTCTGCTCTAAAAGATGGAGCAATTGTATAAATCTTTCCTAAAGAAAAGATTGCTGGTTCAGCATATAGTTGCCAAGTCTGAGCTAAGAAAACTCCTTCTTCTTCAAAGTAATCTACTTTGAATAAAGAAGAACCGCCTTCACATTGAACAGATTGAAGTATTGGCGATTGATATTCATAGAAGTCTTCTTTTCTAAAGTATTCATGAATTGCACCAATAACTGTTGATCTTATTTTTAAGATTGCAGTCATCTTTCTACTTCTAAGCCATAAATGTCTTACATCTAGAAGAAACTCTTCAGAGAAGTCTTTAGAGATTGGATAGTTTTCTGATTTTCCTACTAACTCTAAAGAATCAATATCCACTTCATAACCTTGTGGAGATCTTTCTTCTTTTCTTAGTTTTCCATGAACAATTATTGAACTTTCAATTCCTAGTGCTTTTGCTGTTGCAAACTCTTCAACTTTAAGTTTATCTTTAGAAGCAACTAATTGAATTATTCCTGTTTCATCTCTAATTGTTATAAAGATGTTGTCTTTTTGATCTCTTATTCTATATACCCATCCTCTGATTGATATATCTTCAGTTTTACTTTCTAAAACTCCTTTAACACTTAAATATTTTTTTTCCATTTTTTTAATTCACATCCATTTTAATTATTAAATAATGACTAACAAATATATTAAAAATAAACCACTAATGTCAAGCATGTCCAAAGATCACACAAGACAAAAGCTACACTGCAGAATAAAGATGTTACGGCCTACTGGCCATTAATGTTATTGATAATTACAGAAAGTTTTGATTTTAAATCAGAATCCTCTAAAACTATTTTGTATATCATAAATACTTTAATGCAAAGAAAGGTTTTTAAAAGAGAAGGGTTCTCCTCTTTTAGTCTACTTACTACCTAAACCAATTCCAGAATCTAAACCATTTTTGATGACGTAAGGACCGACGTCCGCTGCCATTATAAATCGTACAATTGCGCATTTTTGGTGTAACATTTTCTCCTGTTGCTCTATTTAAAATAGTTATATCTATTCCATTAAATTCAGAAATATAATCTGTATCAGGATAAAATACTATATTTGAACTTTTCTCTAATTTGCCATCAGTACTCTCACGAAAAATTGTTCCTTTTGAAAGATCAATATTATTTTGTATAATATAGTCCTCTATTTCTTTATTTGCATATATGAGATATGGGTCTTTAAGATTTAAAGTAGATTCAAATGTTTCCGTCCCAAATCTTGGATCTATTTCGCTCCTTACCATTTTACTTTCATTCAAATTTACAGCCTGCCCCGTAATAACTAAATTCGTTAGTAACAATCCAATTACTACTCCAATAACTAAAGCAACTACTGCCCAAATTATTAATTTTATATTATTTTCTTTTACCATTTCTAATCATCTCCATTAGTTAATTAATTAAATTAATATAAAAAAGAGAACCGATATATATATATATATATATCATTCGGCGGGTTGGCGCAAGACGCGCCCCATAATTAGTGAGGTTATTTAATTAAATTTTGATTCTTTTTCTTTTCTTCTAAAAGGTGTTTTGCGTTTCTTGAACTGATTACACTTTTGCCTAGTCTCTTCTCTATATTCTTTCTTGTGTTACCTGCTATCTCTCCACCCGCTCTAACTACATCTTCACTTGGAAAAAATCCTTTCGGCTCTTCAACTTTTGAAATTTCTGTTGTTGTTGCTTCTGCTAGAAGATTAAGAACTAGTTCAATATTAGTCATGTTATCTCTTAGATTTTCTTTTTTTAAATGCTTTAATTCTTTATATTCTTTAACTGTTCTATCTGACCAAGCTTTTGTTAAAGTATTTGTTAACGATGCAAAGTCAGAGGGTTTATCTATTCCTGATCTATTCCATTCATCAGTTAATTCTTTTCTAACTTCAATTGTTTTCAATCTTTGATTTATCCATTCTTTTGAATATCCTTTTTTTAAATATGTACTCATTGCTCTGTTGATTGCTAGTTCTGGATCATAGTTTTCTTCAATTCTTTGATAACCTACTTTTGCTAACCATAGTTTAAAAGGTTCTGCTTTAGGAGAAGGGATAGATTGGATTATTCTAAATATCCCTTCTAGATTTGCACAATCTGTTTCTCTTAATTTTCCATCTTCAGCTACTAATTTCAACGGTACCCAAATCGGGTACGGTTGAATTTCATTAAATTCTTTATCTTTTAATTTCCTCCAATAAGTTTTTGGAAAAGGACTATCAGTCAACGCCTCAACCACATCAACTACAGAAAACCACCAATCTTCTTCCTGCCACAATCTTCTTATTTTTTTGCTTTCAAAAATAGCAACTGAATTATTTACCTCCATAAAAACAACCTCCCATTGCAAATATATTGTTTTTGTAAGAAGGGTTATTTTCGGGAGGGTAGCTGTCCAGTGCGGGTTTTATCTACTTTTCTTTGTATTTTTGAAATTTGAATTTAAAGGTATCGAGATTTCACAAAATCAAAAATCAACTATACGATTTTATCGTACAGCTGGTGACAAATTGTCACCAACTCAAATTATAATCCTTAATCACAACCGTCGACAAATTGTCGACAACTCACTTTTTTTTAAAGCTATCTAACAATTAGTTTCAGTTGTACCCAAATTGGGGACAACTCGTGACAAATTGTCACAGTTTCATTAATTTCAGCTGTACACATATTGTGTACAACTCAATACTTAGATTTTATGAAAATCCATATCCTCATCTAAAATATTATATCCTTCTGCTGGAACAAACTTATATTCAAATCCTAATTTTTGAAGAACTAGCATATTTGCATATTTTTTTGTGTAATCTTTTGGCCAACTTGGTTTTTGTAATTTTACTGCAGTTACATAATTATCAACTGCCTCACAAATACCAACATATAACCCCATTGTATTTACTGGGATACCTATTTGTTTTAGATTCGGTAAATTCTTTTTAATATCTGCAGGATCATGCTTTAATTTAGAAAGTATGTTTTTATCAAAATTAAATTTTAACTCCAAATGCCCTATTATCTTTTTTGTTTTTCCGTCAACTCTATAGATCTTCGCTTTTTCAAAACCCCAAGTTAAATTCAATGCAATAAGTGTAGCAAGGTCGCCTTCACTTGGAACAATATTTCCGATATGAGAATGTTCAAAAACAGTTTTTGAAGCAAACTCAGAAGGAGTCATTCCCTTCTTCTTTGCCATTGCAACAATTATTCTTTTTAATTTTTCAAAATTAATATTTGTTACATCTTTTTCTCTATTTTCTGATATTTCAATATGTCTATTCCATTCAGGTAATTCAATTGTTGCAATTTCTGTTTTAAAAATATCTTTGCCTTGTATGAAATGTCCTTTCCCTAGTGGTACTTTTTCACAACCGGGTTTTGGTCTTGGCATATTTTATTTCCTTAGAAAATTAAAAAGAAAAAGAGAAGTAAACTTCTCTTTCTATTAACTTTTGCTTGCTTGTGTTACTTGCATCAAATGGAACAACAGAAAGCTTGGTTGATGTTCCTGTTTCTATTGCTGCTTTGTTGCTTTCAATAAATGCAATGTCTGAACAAGCAATATTTAGGCTTACTACTTGGCTTGGAGTGAGATTGTTTTTCTTTCTCTCTGATTGTATGGCTCTTGTAAGTTCACTTAATTCCCATTCTTCTTCAAGACCTTTTGGAATATCTAAGTCAAGATAGATTGAAAGAGTTTCAGAAACTTTTCCTTCTTCATAGTTTCCTTTTGGAACATCTTCTTGAAGAAGAACAACTTTTACGTTTGCCATATTAGAAACAATTTCTTTAATTCCTTCAAGTTTATTCGCTTCTGCAGTTACAACTACAAGTCTTGGAAGAATCCATCTTAGTCTTTTCTTTGTTCTTTCTCTTGCAGCTAGTGTTTCTTGAACAATGTCTAGAGCTACTGTGAAGTTTTCTTCTAAGTTCTTATCTATTAATTTTAGATTAGCAACTGGAAGCTCCTCTAAGTGTATTGTTTCTTTCTTGTCTTTAAACTTTAAGTAAAGATATTCAGTTAAGTGTGGCGCTGCTGGAGAAAGTAACAATAACAGACCAGAGAAAATGTGATTTAAAACATTGTTTTTATTTTCTCTTTTCTTTATTAACTTAATGTAAGTTCTACTAAAATCTTCTAAGATAAACTTCTCAATATCTGTTGTAGCTTTTGAAAAGTTACAACCTTGATAATTCTTATGATAACTTTCAACTAAAGAATTATACTTAGAAAGAATCCATTTATCTTCTACTTCTAGTTTATCATTTTCACTACTTGGATTAAATCTTAAATTGTCATCCATTAATGACATCAATGAATAAATGTTTTCAAGAAGATTAAATACTCTCTTAATATCTAAAAACTTCTTTTCATCAATTACAACATCCATTCCATTGTATTCTCTTGCAAAGTAATATCTGTAATAGTCGATTGATAATTCTGAAAATCTTTCAGACAATGGTTTATCGTTACCAAGAGATTTTGAAAGTTTTCTTTTGTCAACGGCTAAAACCATTCCATGAAGAGCCACAAACTTATATGGAGATTTATCAAAACAAATTGCTGAAACTATCATCTGTGAATTCCACCAACCTCTTATCTGATCACTACCTTCTAGATTAATATCTGGTGGCCAGAATTGATTGAATAATTCTTGCTTTTTTGGATAGCCAAGACTTGCAAAAGAAGCAATTCCTGAATCAAACCAGACATCAAAGATCTCTAGTATCCTTTTCATTGTTCCTCCGCATTTACAATTGTAAGTAATGTGATCAATACCTGGTTTATGAAGATCCATTTCTAAATCAACACTTGGAGCTTTAACTTTTAATTCCTCAAGACTTCCAAATACTTCAATCTCTTTACAATTATCACATTGCCATATTGGTATTGGTGTTCCCCAATATCTTGCTCTTGAAATTGGCCAATCAGAAATTGAATCTAACCAATTATCAAATCTTTCTTTTGCCCATTCCGGATACCAAGTTACTTCTTCTTTATTTATTTCTTTTAATCTCTCTCTCATTGGTTCAATTCTTAAAAACCATTGTGGTAAAGCAACTTGAAGCAACGGACTTGAACATCTCCAACAAACAGGATAAGAATGTTTAATTGATTTTTTTCCAAGAATTGCTCCTTTCTCTTCTAAATATTCTATAATTTTAGGATCAAGAGATTTTACTTTTTCTCCACTGTGCCAATTAATGGTTTTATCATAAACTCCAACAATTGTTACTGGACAATAAGCAGAAAGCCCATTTTCTTTTCCAACTTGATAATCTTCTCTACCATGTCCTGGTGCACAATGAACAAGTCCGCTTCCGTCTTCTAAATTAACAAACCTTGCAGAAAGAATTACTTTGTAAGAGTCTTTTTTTAATTCTTCTATATTCTCTAAACATTCGCCTAAGATTGGTTCATATTTCTTGCCTTCAAGTTCTTTTCCTAAAAAGATTTTTCCAAGAGAATAATCTTGCCAACCAAATTCCTTTACAAGTTTAGAAACTAGTTCTTCTGCAACAATGTATTTTGTATCTTCGTGAATTAACTCAACATACTTAAAACCAGGATGAACCATAATTCCTAAATTTGCTGGAAGTGTCCAAGGAGTTGTTGTCCAAACTACAAAGTAAGTATTTGGATCATCAACTGATTTTAACTTTACATAAATAGAATTGTCAACTAAATCTTGATGCTCAATCTCATTAAAAGAAACTGCAGTTTCACAAGTTGGACAAACATGTACTGGGTATTTGTCATGGTACAATAACCCTTTTTCAGTTGCCTTCTTAAAAACCCACCACGCCGTTTCCATATATGATTTATCAAGTGTTCTATAGGGATTTACCCAATCCATCCATTGTCCAAGATTATAAATTTCTTTAGACATATCATCAATATGCTCAGTTGCAAACTTCTTACATTCAATTGTGAATTTATCAATTCCAAACTTTTCAATATCTTCTTTTGATTTTAAGCCATATGCTTTTTGCACCTTTGCTTCAATTGGAACTCCATGAGTATCAAAACCAGGTATATCTAAAACATTATACCCAGACATTCTCCTGTATCTTATAATTAAGTCTTTTAGGATTCTATTCATTGCAGTTCCTAAATGCAAGTGACCAGAAGCATAAGGTGGGCCGTCTACAAAGTAATAGTTCTTTGTTGATTTCTTACTTCTTATTTTTTCTGGAATTCCATTTACTTCCCAATAACTTTTAATTTCTTTTTCTGTTTTATTACTAAATTGTTCTGACATATTAATTTTCCGTTTTTAATTAGAAATACCAGTTCTTACAAAAAGAACCAAACTAATATATATTTAAGATAAGAAAAAGTTTTTAAAATAGTTTAATTTTATTTATTGCCTATAATCTCGTCATAAAAATCATTTATTGTTGATGCAAAATTTTGGGTTTTTTCTTTTCTAAATTCAATATTATTTTCTTCAAGAAGAATGAAAACGTCAGCAATTATTGATTCAGTATATCCTAAAGATAATAAGATACTTTGAGTTTCTTCTTTTGTGTATTTATAAGTAAATGGCTTGATTATCAAATATAAAAAATCAACTTGCTTACTAGGATCAATCTCTGTAGAATTTGGTAATGGAGGAACTACTTTAACTGATGATTTCTGAATGTCTTTTTCTGAAATTTTACTTTTCTCAAATTTTTCGGTTTTAATATTTTTTGCAATAAAAATTTCCATTTTCTTTTGTCTATCCTCTAAATGAGAAACATAGCTTTTAAGCGAAACCATTTCTGCATAGATTTCTTTTAAAATTATAAAATCATCATGAATCTTTGAAATAAATAATTCTTTTGTAGCTTTAGAAGATGCCAAATCAATTTTCAATTTATTTTCAAATTCTTGCTCTTTAACAGTTTGATAAATAATGTCTTCAGATGCCTCTTTACTAAAACCATTATTTATTAATAATTCTAAAATCCAAGATCTATTCCCATTCATCTTTATTAAATATTTAATTGCTTTTTTAATACTGTCAACTGATTTCTGCGTTGTTTTCTCTTTTATTTCTAATATTTCTTTTTCATTTTGTATTTTTTGTTTTTGCTCTTCTTTTGATTTTTCATTTATTTTTAAAAGATCAATATATATCTTTTCTGGCATTCTCATAATTAAAAATCCCTCAATAAAGAATAATATAAAGATAATCAAAGATATTAAAATTGGGATAATTAACGGTTGTCTTAATGATTCAAAAAAACTTAGATTAAAAATTAAAACTATACTTGTAATAGACAGAACTACTCCAACACTCCAATAAATATATCTGATTTGTCTTAAATGTTTAAAACTATAAATTAATTTTTCTGAAGCGTCTTTATCGATTCCTATATAATCAGATAAAACTTGTATTGCTTCTTTAGAACAATTTTTAGACAACACATAATTTAGTGTTTTCCTTAGATTTTTTATTAATTGTTTTAATTTTTTTGCTTTTTCTTCTGTATTTATTGTGTCTTCAATTTTTTGAATATCTTTCTCTCTAGTAATTGATAAATAACTAACCTGAGATATCTTAGATACAAATATTCCAACTATAAAAAACAAAATAAAGATAATTAACGAAATTGCAGGAACAATAAATGCAGATTCTGTTGATGAAAAAATATACTGATTCTTTAATAAGAGATAATTTAATAGCCCGAAGACTACCCCAAATATCCAAAAAAATATTTTCTTAGTATCTTGTACAATCATATTAATGAAATAGATTAGAAATATGTTTTTAAAGATATTTATTTAAGAAAAATTCCAAAGGTGGGGGAAGCAGGATTTGAACCTGCGACCTTTGGTGTATAAGACCACTGCTCTGACCAGGCTGAGCTATACCCCCATTACATTTGGTACTTTTATAAAAAGTGTTTAAAAAAACTGGTCTATTAAATAATATAATCGTAGAAATCTATTTAAAGGTTATTTAATTATAATTGGGATCTAAAATTTCCAGAATTAACATCTACATCTTTTGAGAATTCTTCAAACTGGCCAAATCTACCTATGTTAAGTCTCATTGATTTTTGGAATTCTGAAGAAAATAAATTCTTGAACAAATATGTCTTTCCAATTTGGATTCTGTTGATGGCATCATCCCACATTGTAAGATATACAGTTCCAGTTTCATCTCCAATTAGAATCTCACAAACATTATGTCTTGTTTCATCGAGTTTAGAAACAACTTCTCTGATGTTTGTTTTTTCGATAACCTTAGCTACTAAATCTACCTTTTTTTGAAAATGCTTTATGTCTTGTATTTTTTCTAATATCATCTCTCATCAAAGGTTTGGTTTTTATTATATACTTAAGTTAAGAAGTTATTTAAAAACCTTGCGATTTTAGAAAAAAATAGAAAAAAGGGATTTAATTAATCCCCAAATTAAAACTTATTTAACTGAGACGCAGGCAGAACCATTACAAACAGGAGTTAATACTATGGTTATAGAGGCGCCATCTGTGTTGTAAGTATATCCTACTGAAGAAGCTTTAGCTCCTCTTGCACAACATAAACCATCAGCAGCCGTAATAAGTTCTCCACCTTCTTGTAGTTTATCTAATGCTTGATCTATTACTTCTTTCTGTTGTAAACTGAATTTTGCATTCCCCGTGGTTACAATATTTGTAATTAGTAATCCAATTACTACGCCAATAACTAAAGCAACTACTGCCCAAATTATTAATTTTGTATTATTTTCTTTTGCCATTTTTTTATTTCATCTCCTTTTTTAAGTTAATTAATTTAATTAATATAAAAACAAAGATGCGATATATATCCTTCGGCGAGTTGGCTCACACTCCGTCCAAGAATTAGTGTATTTAAGAAAAGAAAAAGAAAAGATTAGAGATAAACTTATATTTAAAAATGTGTTCTAACATTTATTAGTTATAAATTTGTTAAAATTAATGGAGGAATAATTAAAATGCCTATCCCAAAACCAAGATTAAGAATAAAAAAAAAATTAATTAAACAAAAAACTGCAATTATTAGTGAAAGACCTGAAAAATCAAAACCAATAAAATATCTTTCCAAAAATTCAGAATTAAATCAAAGAAAGTACAATAGAGAACCATTTAAAAGTTTTGAAGAGAAATACTTTGTTGAAGGAATTACGGTTTTAGATAATGGCTATAGAATGGGCCAACATTTTGGTCCAGGTATGGAAATACAAAGAATACCATTAGATTTTCCAATAAATGGAGAAGAACTAATTATTACTAAAAAACGCACCTTCAATACAAAAACAGGAAATTACGAAAATTACAACGAATTTGCAAGAATTTGGACAGAAAAAAAAGCGGGAAAAATTGCGCTTAGAACTGAAATTATATATTCAAAAAAAGAAATTGAGAAAATGAAAGCAGAAGGAAAATATTATTGTTAAATAATATTTTACATATCTCCCATATCCATGCCGCCAGGCATTCCCATTGGTGGGCCTCTTGGGCGAGAGGATGCTCCTGCAATGATATCGTCTATCCTTAATATCATTTCAGCAACTTCTGCAGCTGATGTGACTGCTTGAGTCTTAACTGCTATTGGTTCAATTACTTTCTTCTTTTTCATGTCAGCAAGTGCGCCATTAACAACATCAACACCTATGTGTTTATTAGCTGGATCTTGATGTTTGTTTCTTAAAGAAACAATTGTGTCTATTGCATCTAGGCCTGCACTTTCTGCAAGAGTCTTTGGTATGATTTCAAGAACTTCAGCAAATGCTTCAATTGCAAGTTGTTCTCTTCCGCCAATTGTCTTTGCAAATTCCTTTAATCTTAAAGCAACTTCAATTTCTGAAGAACCGCCAGCTGCAACAAATCTTCCTGTTTTAAGAGTAGAGATGACTGCGCCAATTGCATCAGTTAATGTTCTTTCTGTTTCTGCCAAGACTTGTTCTGATGTTCCTCTAAGAAGTATTGTCACATAACCTGGGTTTGGGCAACCTTCAATAAACAACATGAAGTCTCCTGCAATCTTTTTATCGTAAACGTGTTCTGCTGTTCCTAAGTCTTTTGCAGTTACGTCTTTTAACCTATTAACAATCTTTGCGCCTGTAGCTTTTGCAAGTCTTTCAATGTCTCCTTGTCTTGCTCTTCTGATTGCTAAAATTCCGGCTTTAGCTAAGAAGTGTTGAGCCAAGTCATCAATTCCTTTTTGACAAACAACAACATTTGCACCAGTTGCAACAATTCTATCAACCATTGTTTTTAGAACATGTTCTTCTTGGTCAATAAATGCTTGAAGTTGATCAGGTGAAGTGATTTGTATCTTTGCTTCTGTTTCTGGTTCTTTAACTTCTAATGCTGAACTTACTAAAAGAATTTTTGCATTCTTAATATTCTTTGGCATTTCTGAATGAACAATTTCTTTATCAAGAACAATTCCGTCAATTAATTTTGTATCAGAAAGATTACCACCAATCTTTTGTTCAATTTTTATTTGATCTCTTTCAATTTCTTTATTTGATTTTGAAATCTTAAGTATTCCATCAACAACAATGTTTCCTAAATTTGTACTATATTCGGAAGCTTTTCCTGTCATTGAAGTTTTAGCAATATCTAATAATTCTGCTTTATCGTTAATTGTTATCTTTTCTGAAATTTCTGTAAAGTACTCTACTGCTTTTTCAGAAGCCATCTTATATCCTTTAATAATTATTGATGGATGGATGTTTTCATCAAGTAAACCTTCAGCCTTTGAAACTAAACCACCAGCAATTATTACAGCACTAGTTGTTCCATCGCCTACTTCATCATCTTGATTTTTTGCAAGTTCAACAAGCATCTTTCCTATTGGATGTTCAATTGCCATTTCCTTTAATATGGTTGCACCATCATTACTGATTGTGACATCTCCCATATCATTAACAAGCATCTTATCCATTCCTCTAGGACCAAGAGTTGATTTAACGGCATTACTTACTGCTTTAGCTACCATGATGTTCATTCTTTGAGCATCTTTTCCTCTATCTCTTTGAGTACCGTCTGGTAAGAAAGAAGTATTTTGACTTTGATTATTACTCATGATTATTATCTCCTTTATATTATTTTAAATTGGGGTTAAGAAAGAAAAACTTATGTATGGAATTTTCTTTCAACATCATCTATTAAGATATCACATTCTGCTTTTATCTTTTCTAGATTTTTAATTATTCTAATTTTTTCAAGTTCAATTGATTGTATGTTTTCGAATGTTTCAATTGCTTGCTTAAACATTCCATAATCAACGTAACTATATTCTTGACCATTCATCTTCTTACAAATTGTTTCTACAATTCTCCCTAAGAAAAGATTCATTTCTTTTTTTACTATTCCTTTAATCTGCTTATGCTTGTCTAGATTCTTTCTCATTAATCTAACAACTGTAGCATTAGGGAAAGGCAATTTGTTATCATCTAATTCAATGTCTTCATCTTCAACTGCATCAGCAATTTCTTCATCAACAGTTTCTGTTACTTGATTTTCCATATCTTCTTGACTCATGTTTTAAAACCCCACTTTTTGTAAAATTAGTATATTATATATTAGGTATAGAAGCCTTTAAATAGGTATTTTTTAACACTTTTTTCTTAAAAAAATTACTCTTAAAAATAGAAAATAAAAAGGAATTTATTCCTCTTCATCTAAATCTTCATCATCAAAGTCTTCGTCGCCTTCTTCTGTTTCTTCTGTGTCTTCTTCGTCAAAGTCTTCAAAGTCTTCATCATCTTCTTCAGCTGCATCGCACTTGTAACAATTACCTGCACAATCGTTGTTTATTACGTACATTTCTCTTTTTCACCTTTTGTGTTTTAAAAAAATATGATTCTAGTCATCGCTAAAATCATGATCTGTATCGAATTCTTCTTCGTCTTCATCTTCAAAGTCTTCAGGAGTATATTCGGTCTCAATGTCTTCTTTCTCTTCTCTTAATGTCTCATCACCATCATAGTCATAGTCATCAAGATCGTAGTCTTGGTCCTTCTCTTCCTTCTTTGTTACCATAAACACAAACATACTTGATTACCTTGTTTTAAAAAAAGTTCTTATATAAATAATTTATGAAGGATTAGCTTTATATATGTATTTCTTTACTCTCTAATTCTCTTTTAAATATGTTTGTAAGACTAATCTTATTATGAGCGAAGTTTATTTACCTAAAGAATTTATGGATAAGTATAAATCCATACTTGGAGAAGAAGAATCAGAGAAGTTCTTTGAAAGCTGTAAGACTAGATTAACTAAATCATTAATTATGAATACTCTTAAAGGAGAAGATACTTCCTTCTTTAGAGAACAAGGAATTGAGATTGAACAAACTAAATTTTTAGAGAAGGCATACTTTATTAAGTCTGAGGTTTCTGGCCTTGGTAACACCATAGAACAAAACATTGGATTATTTCAAATGCAAGAAATCTCTTCTATGCTTCCTGCTTTTGTGTTAAATCCAAGAGAAACAGATGTTATTCTAGACTTAACTGCAGCTCCTGGTAACAAAACAGGAATACTTGCTCAAATTATGAACAATAAGGGGTTAATTATTGCTAATGACGTCGATAAAGACAGATTAAAGACACTAAAGTTTACTTTAAAGAGACTTGGAGTGACTAACACAGTCATCACTTGCCAAGATGGTTGCAAATTTGATCTTGGTCTTAGATTTGATAAGATTCTTCTTGATGCACCCTGCTCTTGTGAAGGAATGGTTAGAAAGAAAGCTGATAGTCTTAAGGGTTGGTCAACAAGAGATGTTTCCGGAAAAGCAGAGCTTCAAAAGAAGCTAATTGAGAAATCTTTTTCTCTTCTTAAAATTGGAGGCACACTTGTTTATTCTACTTGTACACTTTCCCCTGAAGAAAATGAAGAAGTCGTGGATTATCTTCTTAAGAAAAACACAAATGCAAAAATTGAAGAAATTTCAATTCCTGGTCTTGTCCACGATAAAGGAATTATTGAATTCAATAAAAAGAAACTAAATCCAGAAATTAAAAAAGCAATAAGGATATGGCCACACAAATCAGACATTGAAGGTTTCTTTATTTGTAAGATTAAAAAGGAATAAACACATGACAAAATTACTTGATACAAAGACTAGAGAAAAACTAATCAATTATCTTAATTCAAGATTTGGAATTGAAAAGGATTTTTTTCGTGATTATTTATTTACAATATCTGGGCATTCTGTTTCCATTATCTCTCAATCAAGAGAAACAAGAAAGATTATTGAACAACTACTTTACAGAAACTATGTTAATGGATTTGGAATTGAATTGTTTTCTAATTTCAAAGACTACACTCCTTCGTCTCTTGGTTTTGGATTATTTAAAGCAGGAGAGATCATGCACAATTCAGTAACATTTTCAAGAGAACAAGCAAATGATTATTTTAAAGGCAAAGACATAAGTTCAAAAGATGCAATTAAAATTAATACTCTTTCCAGTGGGTATATTATTTGCATTTTCAATTCTCAAATAATTGGAACTGCAAACTTTGATAAGCAATCACAAATGATAAAACCAAATCTTTCTTTTGTTAATACTAAGATAAAGTAAATTGGAATTAGAATGTCCGAGTGATAAAGTCTTTTATTCTCTTAAATGCAATATCGTGATCACTGTCAATAATTACGTGGTGCTTAGAATTATTTACTAAACACAATTCAATGTTGTCACTTGATACACCATTAATTATTTCAAAAGAATTACTTACTGGTATCAATGTATCTCCACGACTGTGAATTACTAAAATATCTGCTTTTATTTTTCCTAATTTAGGTTTAGTGTTTTTCGCAAGCATAAATACTTCATGAACTGCAGCATAAGATATTTCCTCATATGTGTCTATGTAATCAGACATATCATTATTTACTTTAATAAAATCTTTTCTTATTTTACTATAGATATTTTGAAATACGGTTTTTATTTTATCTACTTTTGCAGCCTTGTCTTTTTCTTTATCTTGCTTTTCTTTAACTGAAAGCGCTTGTATTTCAGAAACAATTGTTGCAAGACTTATTTTTGTATTTCGAAGCTCGTTTAATATTCCTTTTGTGAAATTAATATCAAAGAAATCAATTGGCGAAGATATTGTTATTATCTTATATGGATTTTTCTTTGACGCAAGATTTAAACAAATGGTTCCCCCCATTGAAAAGCCTAATAAAATTACTTTCGGATAATCTTGTTGTAATTTTGTATATAACTCTTCAGAAAAATCTAACCAATCAGTATATTTCTTCTTACTGAAATCATCCATATTTGTTTTATGACCAGGTAACAATGGAACAAACACATCAAAATCTGGTTTTAAAAAATCAGCAAGTGGTTCTAGCTCCTTTGGAGAAGCCGCAAAACCATGTATCATTAATATAGCAATTTCTTTCTTTTTAGAATCCCTAAAACAATATCCGTTGTTTAGTAAACATTCAATTTCTTTTGGCATTTGTTATCACTGTTAAATAGTATTATAAAGAAAAGATTTAAAAAAAAGTGGGAGAGGCGGGATTCGAACCTGCGACCGCCCGATTATCAGTCGGGTGCTCCAACCAGACTAAGCTACACTCCCTTTTTGGTTGTTTTAAATGCCTTTACTGATAGCCCGAAAGAGATTCGAACTCCTGTCGCAAGGTTCAAAGCCTTGCATGCTTGGCCACTACACTATCGGGCTATTAATTAAAGGTCTTAACTGATATATAATTTATAAACAGTTATTTTTATAAATAGAATTAAAATAAAAAAGAAATAAAATAGAATGTAAAAGATTAGTTTACTTCTATAATTTCTGAAATTTCATTAGAATCAAGAGCTATATCGCCTTGATTTAATGCATCTAAATCTGCTTGAAGTGCTGGATTTGTGATGTTTGTTGTATCTGCACTGTCTTTACTTTCACTACTACCAGTAAACACAAATAGTCCTACAACAATCAACACCAAAAGAACAACTCCTCCGATAATTAATAATTTTTTATCCATTAATTATTCACCTCTGCTTTTAGTTTCACGTTTTTTCCTTCATCAATTATCTTTCGCTTTAAATCTTTATATTCGTTAACTACGATTTCAAATTCGTCTTTAGTTGTATCTTCAGTTAATGTTGAAACTTTTGTTAATAATTCAGTTATACTTGCTTTATAAGTTTCATATTTATCTGAAGTGACATAATATTTCTCTAAAATCTCATTTAACTTTGAAATACTTTGATTTAATGAAGTAATTCTTCCTTCAAGAATTGCGTGTTCATCAATAACTTTTGAATCAGCCATAATCTGTTTTAATTCGTCAGCGGTTATAGCATTAGCTAATTTATCTAAGATTTGATTTAATGAAGCGATTCTATCATTTAGATCTGAAATTATCTTCACTTTATTTTCTTCAGAAATTGTTTTTGAAGTTTCTATCTCATTAATCTTTTCTTTTAATTTTGCAATTCTACTGGTGATTACTGCCGTTGTATGTTCTAAAACTTTTTCAAAGTTATCTTCTAATAACTTTGTCTTTTGTTCCGCATTAGCGACTTTCATTTCGCCAGTAAATGCTCTCATTGATTCCCTTAAAGAGTTAATTTCTTTATCTTTATCTTGAATCTGTGATTTTAATCTTTGAATTTCTTGTCTTAACATCTCTGCTTCAGAAATTGGCTGTGCATTAGTTGCAGTTGTTGAAACATCTCCAAGATTACTAATCCCACATCCATTATTCATCTTTTTAAGAGCATACTCTAATGCAGTTTTTAACTGATATATCTTATCAGGATCTGTTTCTATAGATAAACTATTTTTTATTTTATTTATTTCTTGCATCAATCCTTCATTTGGTTGACATCTATTTTCTTGAGTCATTATTCTTGCAGTTTGCTTACATGTACTTTCTATGGAACTAATTTTTTCAGAAATCATTCTGTGTTCTTCTTTTACTTGTTTATATGTAGCAATGAATTCTTCTTTATTTGCACTATTTTCTGAAGTGAATTCATTTTGTAATTTCATTAATTGTTTTTCTAATTCTTTTCTCTTTTCTAATAATTCCTTTGAAACTTTACAATCTGCCATCATACCTGGTAAAGCTCTTTCAGGATAACAACTTTTCACTAATTCTTTTTTTTGTGTTTCTAAAGTTTGTATTTCTGTATAATCTGATTTATACTTTTCTCTTAATGTATTTATTTTCAATATCTCTGCTTTTAATTCAGTTTGTTCTGTCTTTAATACCGCTCTTTGATCCTTACAATAAGTTGCATTAGTATCAGGCAATTCTATAATTTCTAAATCTAATTCATCTACATTGATTGTATCAACTGGCATAATTGCGCTTGTTGCAGTAGCCGTTTGTAGATTTGGAACAACACTTGCATTTTGTGCAATCAATCTGCGATTTATATTTGCGTTTGCATTTGCAACAACCACATTTGCAGTCATTCCTGACCCGCCAGATTGTGAACTTGCAGAAGTTGTTACTGAATTTAATTTATCAGAAATTTTTCTAGATACACATTCTTTATATGCAACCACTGCATTAAGATATTTTGCTCTTGCTGCATAATATCCAGGCAATAATAATTTTAATTCATCTTTATAATTTTTATCTTTTGCAATAATTTGTTCATTAATTGCTTGGATTTTTGTTTGACATTCTGTTTCAACTGCCAACGTCATGGTTGGAGTTTCTGAAATGGAGTTATCAGTTGTAGAACTATCACTTGCGTGAGTTTCAAAATCTACCTCGTCTGCCCCTGTATCTATACTTTCATCAATTTTTTCAAGACCAACATACTCAGGACATGGTGCAAATTCACAATTCAGTTCCTGAATTCTTGGAACTAACATCCCGCTAGGACACGTAAACATGTCTGTTGGACAAACCGCTAAATCATCAGCAGCGCCTGTTCCATTTCCATTTCCTTCTCCATCAGCATAAATTAATCCAGTCATGCTTAAACATAAAAGCAATAAAATGCTTAATATTATTTTTCTCATATTTTTTCCTCCAATTTAAGATTTAATTATATTGATTATTTCATTATAGAATAATAAAAACTTTGGATAAAATATTAATTTTGGAATAAATTCGCTTGGATAATCAATATTTCCATTGCTATTCAAAAATTCTTCTATTCCTGCATCTTTTAACTTTAATAATAAATTATCAAATTCAAAATTTGTTTGCTTATTTATATATTTATGAAGTTTATAATGTATATTTAGTTCCATAATATATGAGCGTAAATGTTTATTATAGCTTTTTACGTCCTTAAAATTTTTTAATCTTTCAGTTATTGCTTTTGCAGCGCATTCCGCACTTGCAAGTCCAAAGATTAACCCGCCACCGCTTGTTGCTTTAACAAAACAAGCTGCATCTCCAATAAGCAGTTTATTTTTTTCAATATAGCTATTCATTGGCTTAGCAATCGGAATAACCCCAGCGGTATTAAATTTTAAATTTGTAATTTTAAGATTTTTTTTTTCTAAAAATTGATCAAAAGCAATTCTTGGATTTTTCCCCAAAGGCACGCCAATTCCAATTCTTGCAACTGTTGCACTTTCTGGGACCACCCAACCAAAGAAAGATTTAGAAAATTCTCCAAAATAAATATCAACCAAATCTTTTGTAAAATCCCCATTAGCAGTTACTTGATAAGTTGTAATAAAATCATCAGTTGTTGGTTTTTCAAAAAAACTATTTCTCACAATAGAATTTGGACCATCTGCTCCAATCAAATAACTATAATCTAGATAAATCAATCTATTTTCTGCTAAGATATTAACTGCAATTGAATCTTCTTTAACTTCAACTACTTGATGCTCTAATAATATTTCTATGCCTACATTTCTGGCAAGCTTTTCTATTTCTTTATCAAAGATTTCTCTATTTAAAACAACTGTTTGGAATTTCTTAGTTCTAAATTCCAATTCGGCTTTATTAGAACCATGAACTCTTGCTCCTCTTATTCTATTTACTACTAATTTATCAATATCTAGAAATGGAGTTAATTTTAATTTTTTTAAACCCACAATTGATACATGGCCTGTACAAGTTACTGGAACCCCAATTTCTTTATCGCTTTCAATAAGTGTTACATATATCTGCGGATTAAATCTTTTAATTAAATATGCACAATACAACCCTGCTGGGCCCCCTCCAACAATTACTACTTTTGTCTCTAATCCTTTAATCATTTGTATTTACCTTTTTTTAATTGCAGAAAGAATATAATCATAATCTTCTTGAAATTTTTCCCCAGAGTCTGATTTTTTAGTTTCTGATTGTGATTTTTGATCTTTTGTATTTTGTGTAGTCGTATTGTTTTCTGCAGCAGTTTTATTACTATCAGTAATTCCTAAATAATCGTACATTAATTTCTTAGAATCAGGCTTAACTGTAACATTTAGTTTTTGTTTATAATTTGATATTGCTCCAATTATTACAACAATAATTATAAATACAATAATTATTGATATTAAATAAATCAAAATGTTAGTATTTACTGGGCGTTTAATATTTAATTGAGCGCTAGTTATATTTCCATCAATAATTAATGGGCTTGCAAATTTAATAGTATTGTATTTCGTAACCATATCTACTTCAGTTACTGGTTTTAATAATCTATAAGTTATTTCTTTTGAAGAACTTGCAGGAATTTTCATTGTATATTTAATTATTGGATCTTTAACTAATACATCTATTTTATTATTAAAAGATAATTGAGAAATATTACCTGCAAATGATTTTGGAATTTCTTCAATTATGGTTATTGTTTTTTCTGTTGCACTTGTATTTTTAACAGATAAAGTTATTGAAAAGAAATTTTGAACACCGATTTTTATTATCTCAAAGTTTCTATCTACAGAAATTGATTTTTCAGTATATAATGCCTTAGTTTTTGTAATTATATTTGCATCTAAGATCATGGTTTCAGGAACTACGGTATTTTCATCAAAAATTGTTGTTGTTGTTGTTGTTTTAAATATACTAATCTTAGGTAATAATTCTTCAATTAATATTAATTCATTTTTTGCAAATGTGTATTCGTCTTTAGCTATTGCAAAATTATTTGCAGAATAGTTTCCATCTCCCGTAGTTTTCTTTGCAGTAACTATTGTTAATTTTTCAGGAATGGTCTTATCTAAATCTTTATCTATTCCAACAGCAGTAAATAAATCTAAATCTTCTAATACTTTTCCTAATTTAGTTGCAACAACAATTTTTAATTCATCACAAGTAACCTGGTCTTCATCAACAAGATTTAAAACAAATGAGAATGATTTTTCTTTAACATTTAATGCTTTATCATATAATTGAATTACTATTATGTGATTACCATCTGCAGTTGTATTTGCGTCATATGTACAATTATAATCAGTAACTAATTCTTTAAAACAAATTTCAGTTTTTGAATCAAGTATATATCTTACTCTATAGATATCTGTTGGAAGATTTGATAAATAAAAATGGTAGGTTGCTGGATTAGGATTAGTATGTCCAAAATTATAATCTGGAATATTTGCATCAATTGTAAATGTATATTCGGTAATTGATGATTCACTACTTGTATTTGTGGCAGTAATCTTAATTATCCCTACTCCTGATTTTGTAAAATTAAATGATGCCGTTCCTTTTCTGGTGGTATTATCATAAGTAGACGTTATTGTTGTGTAAGCATCGCTTGCTTGTTTAACACTTACTACTGGATTTCCTGTTAACGATTCATCACTTTCAAAAGTAATGGTCTGCGATCCTGCGCCAACATAAACTACGTTATTAAGATCATTTGACTGTCCTATTGTTATTGTAAAATCCGCTCCAATCTTTTTTGCAATTCCAAGAACTGCTGAACTTAAATTTGATTCATTTCCTGCTTCATCAATTGCACTAATTTTAAAATATAAATTTACATCTGCATTTGGTTGATAAGTATAGGTTGATGAATCTTCTACTTCTTTATAACTTGAAGAAGTAGTAACATTTGTGTCTGCGTAATAAATCCTATAATTAATTAACGAATCTGTATTTTCATCATCAGATTCTGTCCAAGTTAATTTTATGGCACCATTTATTAATGTCTGTGCAGTTAATCCTGTTGGCACATCTGGGTCCGTTGTATCATAATATATTTCATCTGTACAAATTGTTGTTCTTGGATCATCTTCATCATCAGTTTTTACTCTAAAATAAACAGTTTTTTCTTCATTTGTAGTACTACAACCATTTCCTGAAGTTATATTAAAAGTGGCTATATCATCTTCAGCAACATATGTAGAAAACGTAGTTCCGTTACAACTAAAAGACATTTCATTAACATCCTCTGAGAAAGTTAAATCTAAATTAACTGTTGCTAAATTTGTAAAATCATTATCATCATTAATTGTTACAGTACATTCTGGACCAGTAGTTACTGAATCGGTATTTGCAGAACTGATATTTCCAGCATTATCAATTGCAACAGCACCATAAAAATAACTTTCATCTGAATCTTTCTCTGTTGTATCCATACAAGTTAATAATGTCGTTGTACAAATAAGTGTTGATGGAAGTGTTGTTGTAAAAGAAGAAGAACTTCTATAAACTTTATATTCTTTTAATTGAGAACCACCTGTATCTGTAACTGCTGTCCAAGTAATTGTAACATTTTTATCTACATCTTCTATTACTGCAGTTGTTACTGGAACTGGTGGCGCATTAAGATCAACAATAATATTAAAATCAGAAGTATATCTGTTATTTACATTATCATTTGCATCAATTGAAATTTTAAAAATATCTCCTGTAACCCATACACCTGCTATGTCTTCAGAATTTATCACAAATCCGTTTGTAATATCGTAATTACTAAGTCTTGACCCAGAATCTGGACGAATTAAAGTTAAACTACTACTTGCTTTTACACCAGATACTTCTGTTAATAGAACTGTTAAACTAAAATTTGTATCCCCAGTATAAATTTTATTGCTTGCTATTGTTGCAGTAGTGGAATCTAATTTAACAGAGGAAATTGATGGTTTTGTGTTATCAAAATAAACATTCTTTTTTGTAGCAAGAACTTGTAGAGATGTTGATACGTTTCCTGCTAAATCATTTGCATCAACGACTACATAATAATTTCCATCTGCAATTACTGGAGACAAAGAATTAATATCTTTTGTGCCTACATCATTATTATTTATGAATTTCTTTGTAGAACTAGAATAACTTTCTGGACTTCCTGCTGACACTATATAAATAATGTGCTTGTCGACTCCAGAAGATGTAGAGTCAGTTATAAGTGTAGGATTATAACTCACATTAATTTTACCAGAAAAATAATCTTCAAATTTATTATCTCCAGCTATTGTTAATACTGCGACATTATTTGGTTCTATAGAATCTACCCATATCGTATCATTAGTTGTGTCATTAAATTTATCTTTAACAGTGACTGTGTCATTACTATCTGTGTCAATTGTGGGATTTGTTCCTGAAACTGGCTCACCATCTATATCAATATAGAATCCTCCAGCAAATGCACTACCTACAATATTTGCATTAAAATCTATACCTGTTGAATTTTTACCAGAAAATATAGTCAATTGTGCAACCCCCGAAGCTTCATCAGAAGTTCCTGAAAAATTAATTATAGTGCCTGTGTCTCTTGCATATTCTTTAGAAATTGTAATACTTGTAACTTCTGCAAAAATTCCATTTAATAGTAATATAAATACGAATATAATTAATAGTTTTTTACCTATCATCATTTAGCACATTTTTTAATTGTTTATTATACTATTATATAATATATTATATATTTTAAAGCTTTTGTTTTAAAACCTTTCTACTAAAGAAAAGATTAAATATGATTAAAGAAATTGATTTTGAAAATAAACATATTATTATTGTTGGAACTGCTCATGTGTCTTCTAAAAACAGAGATCAAGTTAAAAATATCATACTTGAAAAGAAACCAACGGCTGTGTGTGTAGAGCTTGATACTAATAGATTATATGCCCTTATGCATCCTGAAGAGCAAAAGAAACCAAAATTTTCAAACATTTTTAAAACTAAACAAAAGTCTGTTTTTCTTCTTAACTATATCTTAAGTGGACTACAAAAAGGAATTGCAAAGAAGTTTAATATCACTCCAGGAGAGGAAATGCTCTCTGCTGTTGAGGGTGCAAAAGAAGTTGGAGCAAAAATCTATCTTGTAGACAGAGATATAAACATCACTCTTCAAAAGTTACTAAAAAGATTAACATTTGGAGAGAAAGTAAAAGTAATCTTTGGAGGATTATTTATTCCAAAAAAAGAAGTTGAAAAAATAAATATCGATAGACTTATGTCAGAAGTTGAAAATGAAGAAGAGAAATCAGAAATCATTGAAGAAATAATGAAGTTGTTTACTAAAAGACACAAAAAACTTAAAGAAATATTAATTGATGAAAGAGATGAATTTATTGCATATAATTTGCAAGTAATTCCAGAAGAAACAATCGTGGTTGTTGTTGGCGCTGGACACATGGAAGGAATTATAAAGAATCTAGAAAATAGAAATATAAATTTAAGAAAGATATTGACAATCTAATAAATCTTTTATTTAAACATCTTATCCTTAACAATATTAAGATATGCTCCAAGTGTGTGTATTCTTGGGCCAATACCGGAAAGTTGCCCGTTAACAACTACTCTGCCAAGTTTTATTTCTCTTAATAATTCTAATTCTGTTTCTGCTTTAGCAATAACATAACCATTTCCAATTTCGTATGGCATGTGTGCATCAGAACCTGCAGTTTGAAGCAATCCGTGCTTATGTGCAAAATCTTTTGCTAAATCATTAGCACACGAAGTTAATACTCTTGAATTAAATGTTTCAACTGCGGGAACATATCTAGAAAGTGGACCATTAGACATTAAAATATCTATTCCTTTAAAATACCTCCCTGAATCAAACATGTGCGGAAGAGAAAGAAGAGCAGATTGGGATCTTGCTTCATCTACTACTTCATATATATCACTAGAAGTAATTTTATCGTAAGTAAAAAGTGCTAAAAGGTGTCCTAATTTTTTCCCATTAAACGTCACATCAATTTCTTGCCCTGGAACAAATATTAAATCATTTTCTTTTGCAAGTTTTGTTAATTCTGGCCATGCCCTTATAGTGTTATGATCAGTTATTGCAAAACCTCTAAGTCCCGCTTCCTTTGCCTTTCTAACAATTGTTTCTGGTTCAATAACTGCACATGGAGAAAACTTTGAATGAATGTGTAAATCAAATTTGCCAAATTCTGGTTTAGAAGTAATTTTTTTATTTAAAATAGAAAATGGTTTATTTGCAAGCACTTGCTTTTTTGATTTTACAACTACTTTAAATTTAGAATTTGCTTTCACAGTTGTAGTTGATTTTTTAATTGCCTTTTTTTTAATTACCAAAACACATCACCAAATCATTAATTATTAAAAATAATAATACCAAAGATGTTTTTAAAGGTTTTGATTTGAGAAAGAAATAGTTTAAGACAAGAGAAAACAACACTAATATTCTGTTTCGACCTTCAAGCCAGGTAATAGCATATTTCTCTTGCCTATACCGACCCTGATTTTTTTTTCAGAGTTATTTTGTTTTTATACAGCAATCTTTTCGACCCCCCCTGGAAGATTACGTTGGTTTTAATCCGTTTTTGCTCCTTATCTAGTTTTGCTAGAATTGTTTGGATTGTTATACCAAATTCCAAAATATATATGTAGATGGCAGTATATATATACTGGTGGCGATTTGATGTATCTTTTGGAATACTTAAATTCAAGTTAATGTAACATATTTTGGGCAGTGATTAAGCGCCCCCAAATTGAGTAGTTAGCAAACGATTAACGAGAAAAAGTTATTTTTAACTAAAATCAGTTAATTTAGTTTAATTTATAATGCAATCATAAATAAATAAATTACAAAATTATAAAGTGTATGCGCAAACACATTTGGCCAAAGATTTCCTGTTTTCTCATACATTTTTGCAAGAAATAACCCAAGAATAAAGGCCCCAAGTACTTCTACCCATGAGCCATAAGCAAAATGCCCAACTGCAAATAAAGCACTAGAGAATATCGCTCCAATCCTTGGTGTAAGAAATCCCCTAAAGAACCATTCTTCCATAAATACTCTAATAACAAAAAGATAAATAATAAGTATTGGAGAAATCTTTAGTATTTCTTCGCCTACAAGTTCTAAATCAGAAACTCCAAACAAATAAGAAAATAATCCAAGAGCATAGCTTAAACAAAAAAGCAAAAAGAAAATAATAACTGTTTGCTTAAGAATTTCCCAAAATGGTTTTTTAATTAATCCTTGTGATCTAAAAACCTGAGAAATAATAGTAATTCTATCAACTAAAAATATAAAATAAAAAGGAATAAGAAATAAGAAAACATCCAACAAAAAATCTTCTGGGATGTATTGCATGTTTTATCAAAAATAGATGTTTTTAAAATTAATCAAAAACATTCATTCCACATTTACCACAAGCGTATCTTATTTTTCCATCTTTTGCTTTATGTAAACCCATTTTGACTGCAGTTCCACACTTTGGACAATCTTTTCCAATTCTTTCAACTGTGTCTCCGCTTATTTTGTAAAATTTATTTACTTTAATATTAACTGTTGGCTTATGCTTTGTCTTTCCTTTCTTTACTCCGCCGCCCTTCTTTTTACCCATTTTATAATCACCATTTTAATTTATTCTTCTTTTTTCTTTACTTCTTTCTTTTCTTCAAGACTTCCTGTTCTTTTAATCTTGTAATTTAATTCTAATTCCTTTAAAAATTTGGAATTGTCATATAACTTCAAATATGCAATAACTAATTGTTGTCCTGATTGTTGACTAATTTTATCTATTACAAGTAATTTCTCGTCACAACCAAGCATTGCAGCAACTTTCTTTAAAAGTTCTTGTCTACTTGGAGTTTTTGGACCTTTTATCTTTGCAACTACTGCAGTTCTATGCAATAATTCATTTCTTTGTTTTTCAATTTCTATATTCATATTAATCTCCTTTAATTTTGATTTTATCTACTTAATCTTAATGCATATCTTCCTGGGGTTTTTACGTCCATTGCTTTAGCAATATCTGAATTCTCTGGATCTACAATTAATGCATTTCCTTTCCAAAATGTAGTAAATGTATTTCCTCCACAGATTGGGCATTCTTTTATAGAAGTCTTGTCTTCATCTTGCTCTCCATCTTCTACAATCTTTCTACATTTTCTGCATGCTTTGTATACCATAAATAATCACTTCTTTTTAGATCTTGATTTATTATCTGCTTTCTCGTCTTTTCCTTTTGTATTTGTTAAAGACTTTCTTACAACTTTTTCTTTCTTAACAGTTGCTTTTTGCCAATCTGGTCTTCCTAACCCAAATTGTCTCATTGTTAAACCAATCTTTGTATCTGCAATACTTGGCTTTAAACTAACGTTTGCCACTCTTGCAAGAACTGTTTCTCCAACAACAAGTGTTTGCTTACTTTCCTTTCCTGTAAATCCTGGAAGTTCAGCATTATAAGAATTAAAATCTTCCATAACCTGAGAAACATGACATAATCCTTCAAAAGGACCAATCTTAATGAATGCCCCAAAATCTGTTGCTTGTGTTACTAAACCATTTACTATCTCATGTAATCTTGGTAAATAAGTAATAACTGAAAACTTAACTCTAAAAAATACATTTGGATCAGCAGGAACAATCTCTCCAATATCATGAGAAAGTACGTCTGTTACTGCAACAATCACTCCAATATTCTTATCAATCATTCCTTCATAATCATTGCATAATTGATTAAGAATAATATCCTTTAACTCTCCAGATAATCTTTGTGGAGCAATACTAACAATTCCTTCCAAATTATATTTTTTATAACCCATTTTGTTTCAGTACTCCTTTTTTTAATTTAAGAAAACATCATGTAACCTTAATGTTAAAACTCTATTTCCTTTTTTCTTAATTTTTGATTTTAATATTTTATCATTAGTGTATATTATATATTTATTACTTAAATATATTAATAAATTATCCACTTTTTTGTATTTTTCTGGTAATTCCATATTTGGTTCTAAAATTTCAAATTTCTTTAATTCTTTTAGCTTTTCTAAATAATTTTTTAATATTTTTAGTTTGCCTGGTTTATCTTTATATACTTTTTCAATTTCTTTTATTGAGTTTGCAAGAACAAAAAACTTGCCATTTGGAAGAACAGTTAATGCAAATTCAAAGATGTCTCTTTTCAGTTCATACATGTAGATTAATACATTTGTATCAACTATGATATTTGCAATTCTATCTGATTTGTGCATATCCGGATAATCTCCAACGACCACTTATTAATCTGCTAATTGCAATTGTTTCATCCTTGTAATAAACTGCAATGTTCTTCAAAGAGATTGATACTTGGTCTCCTTTAATTCTCTTTATTGTTCCTAAATGTGCGGCTGTACCAATAATTAAAACAACATTTTCTCCAATTCTTATATTGTCTTTATTTGATTCTAATAATCTTTCAATCTTAATATAATTTAATTCTAATTCTTGACTCATTAATGGTTTTGAACTTTCTTCACAAATTAATTGTCCAATCATCTTGTCTCCAGAAACAAAAAAAGGATCAAGACTTGTTCCAACTGCGATAAGTCCACCTGCATGAACTTTTTTAAATGAAACTCCATTTGAGTTTAATGATTCTATAGTTAATTCAACCGGCTTTGTTATCCCAGGATATAGCCACACTTTCTGTTTTTCAGAAAGTGTTCCACAAAGTATTGCTCCACCAAGTACTCCTCCTTTTAGTTTATCAATTATTGTTCCTGGCTTATTGATATCAAATGATCTTACTACTCTCATCTTTAATGGAGCAGCTGTATCAAGCTCTGGAACAGGTATTGCACTTAAAAGAGCATAAACTAAAGCATCAATATTTGCATCAAAATGCGCAGAGGTTGGAATAATTGGAACGTGCTTATAACCTTCGCTATCTAAAAAATTCCTAATCTTTTTATAGTTTTCTAATGCTTCTTCTTTAGTTACAAGATCCATTTTGTTCTGAGCAACAACCATATTTTTTATTCCATGCATTTTTAATGCAGAGAAATGTTCAATAGTTCTTGGCTGTGGGCATTCTTCATTTGCTGCAATAACAAGTATTGCGCCATTAAGAAGAGTTGCACCAGAAAGCATTACTGCCATTAATGTTTCATGACCTGGGGCATCAACAAAAGAAACCTTTCTTACTAGTTCTCTTTCTCCACCACACAAATTACATTTATTTGTAACTCCGTAAGCTTGTATTCCTACACACTTTTTACATTTATAAAAGCAAGCATCAGCATAACCTAACTTAATAGATATTCCTTGTTTAATTTCATCAGAATGTTTATCTGTCCAAGTGCCAGTTATCTTTGAAGTTAATGTGGTCTTTCCATGATCAACATGACCCACAACTCCAATATTTAAAACTGATTGTATGCTTTCCATTTATTTCATCAACTATTTCTTTTTCTTTTTTGTTTCTTCTTCTTTAACAACTTTAGGGAATCTTTCAAAGAAGCCAGTTGTATCTCCTGCTGTTAATTTAATATTAACTTGAGCGGTTGTTTGTGTAACAATTCTTCCTGCAACTCTAACTCTTCTTCTTTCTCCTTTTCTATCTGCTTTAAAACCAATACCGTTAGTAGTTAGAATCTTTTTAGAGTTTTCAGAATCAAGTTTTATATGCATTGGAAATCCTTCTTTATTTGATCCACCTGTAATTACTCCCTTTAATCCTGTAGAAATACTAGATAAGTCAACTTCATCTTTTATTTTCTTTCCAAGCAAATGTAATTTTATCTTTTCATCTGCTTCTACGTTATAACTCTTTTTTGTTTTTGGTTCTGATAATACTAGTCTCAAATTTCATACACCTCGTTTTTTTAATTTTCATTTTTCTATTTTCTTATTATTATTTATTTCTTTTTTTTATTCTTGATTTTGCTTTCTGTATATTTCCTGTTTTATCTCTTCAATCATTTCAAGTTCAGAATTACTTAAATCTCCTTCAAGTAACTCAAGCTTTGAAATTAAATCTAAATTTAATGATACTTCAAGAACATCTCCTTCTTTAAAGTCCTTTAAATAAGTTGCTTCCTTAATTGACACTGCAACTTCTTGATCTTTATTTGCAATTTCTACTTGCTTACCATCTGTTTGGATGCCTTCAATTTCTCCGATATTGTTTCCATTTAAGGAAACCTTTGCGCCACAAATAAGGCGGCCATCAAGTATCTTAACGCCAACAACTGCAGGTTTAGAACTTCTAAATATGAAATTTGGAAGAATTTTAAACTTACATGGATAAATTATTTCCTTTAGTAATTTATCTTTATCTGTTTTCTTCGTTTTACCAAGCCAATCTTGGTAATCTTCAATTAATTTATATATGATATTATTTTTAAATATAGGGATTTGTAACTTCTTGGTTTCGTCTTCAAACTCTGTTGATATCTTAACATTAAAGAGAAATAATACTCCTTGAAGTTTATCCTTTTCATTTAATATTTTTAATTCTGTTAAATCTTTATTTGTAAATTCCCCAATATCTGAATTTGCAATACATATTCCATCTTTCTCTAGAAGTTTCTGTAATGCTTCAAGGGAACCTAATGTATCTGCTTTAACAAACGCACCTGTGCATCCTTTCATAAAACAACTATATGATTTGGTTTTTAGATTTTCAATTGCTTCTTTATCATTTGCTGAAACAATTACTGCTCCTGGAAGACATTTGTCAATCTCTGGAGCTACAATCTTTATTCCTGCTGCTGCACTGATTCCTTCAATCTTATCAAATGCGCCTTTCTTATCAACTGCAGTCATGAAGTTTGGTTTTAACATCATCTTTATTTTAGATGTTTGTAAGCCACATCTTGTTGGAAAAACAATCTCGTCTTTAACCTTTAAACTTCCTTGATAGACAATAACATCAGCAGTTGCCCCAATTCCATTTAACTCTCCAACTTCAAGGACTGCTCCTTGCATATAATCATTTTCATCAATTGTAATTTTCTTTCCTAAAAACTTCTGACTTAAAACTGTTAAGAACAAAATGCTTTCCGCAAGTCCCCATGACTTCACACAAGCTGCAGGGATTATTGCAATCTGTTTTGTAAAATCATTTATTCTATCAAACCTTTCTGCTTGAAATCCTTTATCGTACAATTGTCCAACAATTCTATATAACAATTCATCGAACTTCTCTTCTGTATGTTTGCTTTGAGTTGTTAGATTATTTGTGATATCATTTCCTTCTTGGTGCCAACCATTGATTAGATCAACCTTATTTGCAATTACTACAAAAGGAACTTTATACATCTTTAGAATATTAATCGTCTCAATATCCTGTACTTGTAATCCTTTATTTATATCCATTACTAGTACTACTAAATCTGCAAGACTTCCGCCTCGTTCTCTTAAATTATCAAAAGCATTATGCCCTGGAGTATCAATAAATAATAAACCAGGAAGCATTAATTCAAAATTATATTTCTTTGCTAAATGTCCGCTAAACTTATTTATTACATCAATTGTAATTTCTGTTGCGCCAATATGCTGTGTGATTTTTCCAGCTTCTTTATCAACTATTGCTGTGCCTTTAATCTTATCCAAAAATGTTGTTTTTCCGGAATCAATATGACCCATCACAGTGATTATTGGTTGTCTGTATACTATTTTTTATCACTCTCTTTTTTAAAAACTAACAAACACTTTCTTTTGGTCGAAATAAAAAAGAAAAAATTAAGCACTTGCGTGCTTTTTTTGATGTCTTGCTTTTTCTATGTGATAAGTGTCTGTCCATCTAGTCTTTAGTGGCTTATATTTCTTTAACAATTGATTCTTCTTACACTTACTTGTACAGAAGTAACTTATTGTTCCGTCTTTTTTAGCATAGATTATTCCCATACCTTTTTTTATTTCCTTACCACAAAATGTACATATCATTTGTTTTCACCTTTTTTAGCGACCTCTAATGTCCTTTGCTTCAGATTCAGGATTCATTAAGATTAAAACATCGCCTTTCTTTACAAGGCCTCTAACATTTCTTTTCTTTATTCTTCCTTTTTCAAAGCCATCTAAAATTCTACAAAGAACTTGAGTTGCCTCGCCTCTTGAACCTGTTCTTCCAACAATTTCAACAATTTCTGCTGGAACTCCTTCTTCTGCCATTTTTAATTCACCTATTCTTCTTCAGCAACTGCTGATTTTTCTTCAACAATTACTTCTTTTTTAACAACTGGCTTTTCTTTTTTTTCAACAGGTTTCTTTTCAGCTGCTGGTTTATGTTCTGCAACTTTATGTTCTGTTGCTTTTGGTTTATCTTCGCTTGGCTTTGATTTAGCGGTTACACCACTTATTTCTTCAATCTTTGAAATTAATGCTGCAAATTCTTTTTTAAGAACTCCTTCATCAACAATTGCAACTGCACTTGCCTTTGCGCCTATTCCTGAAATCTTTCCAAGTTCTTCTCTTGTTGAAACGTAACTGAATGGAATATTTTTTTCCTTACATATTACTGGAACATGCATTACGATTTCTGCTGGTGAAATATCTTGAGCAATTAATACTAATTTTGCTGTATTTCTTTCAACCATTTTTGTTACTTCATTTATTCCTACCTTAATCTTTCCTGATTTAGATACTTTTGAAATAACCTCTGCTTGAAGATTCTTAAGATCCTCAGGTATTTGAAACTTAACATAGTCTGCCATTCTAAAACCTCCAAAATTCTGTTTTTTCATCGGCTTTTTTCACTTATAGAAAAAAGTATATTATATAATATATTATATCCCTAGTAAGCTTTTTAAATAGATTCATCTTTTGTTTTTAATATGAACCTAAATTCCATAAAAAGAGTACTAGAAAATGAAGAAAAAGCTGCTTTGTGCCTAAGAAAGCAAATAGGCGCAGTTATTGTTAAAAATGGAAAAATCATAGGTAGAGGACATAATGGTAACTCTACTAATATTTCCCCTTGCTCAGTTATTGGTTGTGCAAAGAACTATTTTTTGTTTAGGTCAGGCCTAAGAAATGAACTATGTACAGGCATCTGTGCAGAACAAAGGGCCATGATTGATGCTTTAAAGAAGGGTTGTGATCTTAAAGACGCAGAGTTATACTCTACTTATAGTCCATGTGTTTCTTGTTCTAGGTATATGATAGAATTTGGAATAAAGAAAGTTTATTACAAACAAGAATACAATGACGCATTTGCTAAACAAGTACAGAAATTAGGAAAAATAGAAAAAGAAAAAATTTAGAGATTATTCTGGAAACACATAATGTTCAGTTAATAGTTCGCTTTCTAATCTTATTGGTTTAACTGCTTCTGCAGTATCATAAGCTACTACTTGAGGGCGTTGTGAATAGATATATGCTTTTGCTTTTAAAGTTGTAGTTGACGAAATTGGAATTGGGTTTGGAAAAGTATATGTTAGGCCTGTAGCAAATGTTGGGTCTGTTCCATCAAGAGTATATTTTATAACTGCTCTATTTGTTGAAGTTTTAAGTACTACTTCTATTGGAGATTCATAATTTCCCCCATGAATATCTGCTCTAGGAGTTGTAACTCCGGCTCTATAAATATAACTTGCTACAGGACTTGGAGCAAAACCATCCTTGTAAGCTCTTGCCTTTAGGTTTAGATAACTACCAATTGATATTGGAAAATGATATATTGCACTACCGATTGTTGGATTTGAACCATTTATTGTATATCTAATTACTGCTCCTGGAGTAGTTGTACTTAAAGCTACTTGAGAGCCATAATCAATAAACCCAGGAGGCGAAGATGAAGTTGGAGTCATAACTGTTTGAATTGTATAATTAAAAGTTATTGTTCCACTTGGAGCAAAGCCATCTTTGTAAGCTATTACTTTTATAGTTTTATTACTATCGATTATTAATGGTGAAGAATAAACTAAAGAACTCTCATTTGGAGGCAAGCCATCAAGAGTGTATCTAATTGTTGCATCAGTTGTTGTTGTGCTTAAAGTTACTTGAGAAAGATAATTAACATTGCCATTCGGTTGAGATGCTGTTGGAGTTGTAACTTTTTGAACAGTATAATTAAAATCCGCCGTTGTACTTGGAGCAAATCCGTCTCTATAAGATTTTGCTTTTAATATTGTATCATCAGTAATTATTATTGGATTTTCATAGATAGTAGAACTTTCATCTGGCTCACTATTATCAAGAGTATATCTTATTATTGTTTCAGTTCTTGTTGTTGATAATACAATTTCAGAATTATAATTTACAACTCCTGGTGATGGAGATGCCTCTGGTGGTTCTGCAATTTGAACTGTATAATTAAACTCTACAATTGCACTTGCAGCATATCCTGCCTTGTAAGCTTTTGCTTTCAATGTTAAGTTTTGATCTATAACAATTGGATTAGAATTAGAATAAACTAGAGAACTTTCATTAGGCTCTGTGCCATCAAGAGTATATCTAATTGTTGCACTTTCTGTAATTGTACTTAAAGTTACTTGAGAATTATAAGCAACATTCCCGGGTGGTTGAGAAGCAACTGGATCAGCAACTGTCCCAGTTATCGTGTAATTTACACTTGCCACATCACTAACATAAGAATCTGGTTTCTTTGCAATTGCTTTCAAAGTAATATTGCCTACTGGTAAATTGGTAATTGGATCAAAATATTGAGTTGAAGAGGTTGTTGGAGTGTTTCCATCTATTGTATAATAGATATTTGTATCTGATGGTGCAGAAATAATAATTGGAGTATTTTCAGAATATATTCCTGCAATGGTTTCAATTATTGGAACAACTGTTTCCTGACCAACAAGCATCTTAGCAGTCATCGTATAACTATTTGGTAGAGAATTAGTCTCTAATTTTATATT
>JBBABY010000006.1:36151-67956 GCA_041657425.1 archaeon | reverse complement strand
TCATAAAGCACTTTTCTCTCATCTAAAGACAAAGGCATTTCTTGTTTTGCTTCTTTTAATAGTTCTTCAGTAAAAACAATTGGTAGAAGATCTGTTTCCGGATACATTCTTGTGCCTCCAATCGAAAGCGGTCTTTGATATTCTGTGTTTCCTTCGACATTTACTAGCCTTGTTTCTTTTGGAATTGCAATTATTAATTGATTCAATCTTTCTTCTAATATCTCTCTAACACATTGTATTTCTTTTTTATCACACATAACTATAATATACGAATCTTTATCTGCTACTTTTAGCTCTTGCTTTATCTTTACAACCTCTGCTTCTGTTATTCCATAATTTGGAAGTTCATCGCAATGAAACAATCCTTTTAATGTAGTTTTTGCTTTTAGAATACTTGCAAGTTCAGTTCCTACTCTTCTGTTTGGTTGAATTTCTGTACCTAAAATTCCTGAAAAACTAGAAACGGAAAATCCAAAAATTTCTTTTTTCTGATCTAATGCAGTTTTGATTGCTTTTGATTCTGTTTGTTTAAAAATACTCGTTAGATCTTTTTCTTTTAATTTAATTTCAATAATTTTTCTTTTCTTTAATTCATCTTTAATTTCTAAAAGATTTATTTGTCTTAGAATTTCTCGTCTTATAATCTCTGGAATCATATCAAGATCCTGACACCCTTTTACTTCTACTCTTGAACCGCCAGCTATTGAAATATTAATGTCCTGACGAATTGAACCAAGTCCTCTTTTCACTTTGCCAGTGGTTCTGAAAAGTTGTCCAATAAATAGTGCAACTTTCTTTGTGTCTTCGGGTGTGTGCATATCATGCCAAACTACCATTTCAATTAATGGTATGCCTAAACGATCTAAAGAATAAATGACTTCAGTTTCTTTTCTTTCAATTGCTCTTGCAGCATCTTCTTCTAAAAGAATCTTATCAATTCGTATTTTCCCAAAATCAAAATCAAGATGGCCATCAGTTGAAATCATCATTGTTCTTTGAAAACCAGAAACATTTGACCCATCAATTACTTGCTTTCTCATAACTATTGATTTGTCAACCAAATGAGAATTTGTAAGACTGGAAATAATAACCGCAATCTTTAGTGCATCAGGGCTTGTTCTTATTGGTGGTTGACAATCCGCGTCCACTAGACAGTTACAAGAATTATAAAAATAATAAATGTTTGTCTTTGCTTTCTTCTGTTCCATTAACGCAGTTTCATCAAATTCTCCAGTCTCTGAATAAACGGCCCTTAGTTTTCGTTTTATTATTCTGTCTGGTTTTGTTCCATCTTTTATTAATTTAGATTTACATTTACAAAAAAGTTTATTTGTATCTAATTGTTGATGTATTTCTAAACCACAACATAACCCTGTCTTTTTGTAATCAATATTTTCTATATCTTGTAATTTCATAAATTTTCACTTCATTTTTTTAATACTTGCCAATAACCATTTTTATCTGAACCAATTCTTTTAATTTTGTTTTGATTTTTTAATATAAATATATTTCTAAATACTGTCGCAGAACTTAATTTTAACTTTTTAGATAATTCTTCATAAGTTATAAATTTATTTTTTATTAATGTATTAATAATTTGTAATTCTGTTTTTGTAAATTTTACACCTTCATTTACACCTTCATTTACACCTTCATTTACAGAGACATTTAGCCGATAAAATATTATGGATAATCCGTTCGGTTCTAATCTATATTCTACTTTTATTTTCTGTACTTTACAATATTCATTTATTCTTCTAAGCCCAGAACCCCAATTCTCTATGTAATCAAAATAATATAAAACTTGAGCAATATCTGGATTTCTTAAAATGGATTTGCCTTTTCCAGAAAGATAATCATTTATGGAATATTCTTTAGGAAATTTGCCAGGATTATAAATCTCTACTCTATCTGGGTAGATGGCAATCTCGTTACTTTTACTAATGGTATAATCTTTGTGACAAAAAGAATTAATTATTGCTTCGAATAATGCTCTTTCAGGGATTTCTAATTCTTCTACTCTATTAGTTTTTGTTAAATCTGCTCTCCAGTTTAAATGCTCAAAAAGATATTTTTTAGAAAAATCTATTAATTCAAAAATATTTCCTTTCTTTAAATCAATATCTAGAAAATCAGATTTTTCTTTTGTCTTAAAAACTGCACATTGTAATTCAATATTTGCGGTCTTTGAAAATAATACCATTCCTGCATTTGATAATTTTTGTTTATTTAATAAATGTAATTTATTTAATACTTCTTTTGAATTTGTAAATTTAAAATTTATTTTTTCTGTTTGATTTGCTTTTTTTATAAATGTTCTTAGTTGAGTTGTGTTTACATCTTTAACTACTCTATTTGAAGATTGTTTATCCCAAATAACATTACTCTGACTAATAATCCTTTCTTTTAAATTTTCAATATCTAATTGCTGATTTTGATCACTTACACGAATGTAAGCTCTGCCGTATGCAAAATAGAAATTGGAATTTCCTGAAAACTCCACAACTATACAATTCTTTTTATTCAATATAACTTTTTTAACTATTGGATGAATCTTTGGTTCAATCGCTCTAGAGATTTCACTAGCAATATCTCTTAAAGTATCTTTGCCAATTTCTTGACCGATTATTTCTCCATTATCTTTAATCCCAAAATATAGTTGGCCAGATTTATTTTTAGTTAGAATTGCACAAATAGATATCATCGCTTCTTTTAATTCAGAGGTTGATTTTTTTAATTCTATTTTCTCTGTTTCTTTTAGTGTTTGCATTGCTTTTTTTCACTTCTATTCAAAACCATCAAAATCTGCAGGAACTTCTTTTTTTGAAATTTCTCCTGCTAGATTCTTTTCCATGAACTTCATTATTTCTTCTCTTGTTTTAAATCTCCCAAGAGCAATTGATAATTTAATGTATGCAACCTCTGGAAGCATATCGTGCTGATCTAAGTATTCTGCCCCTGCTTTTGTTATGTTTCTAAGATTAGAATAAACATTACCGTTTACTCTCCCAAACAAACATTGAGTGGTCATTATTACGATTATTCCTTTCTTTGTTGCTTTTTCAATATATGGTAACCAGTCTTTTGTTGGATCTGAAAGCTTTTTTGTTTCATCATCTGTTGGGCAGTGACCTAAACCTGTTCCTTCAATAATTATTCCTTTATATCCTTTATTAATATACCAATCAATAACTTCTGGATTAGAATTAGGATATGCTTTTAGTATTGTTACTGTGTCTGAATAAGAAACATCTAACTTTGGTTTTTCTTTAGGTATTACAAATAACTTTTTGTCCTTTAAATATTCAATTTGGCCATTTGAGAATACTCTTGCAACTGGAGTATCATTAACTGCTTTAAAAGAATCTCTTCTTGAGCTGTGCATCTTTCGGGACTTTACTGCTTTTATTATATGACAGAAATCATCGCTAATTGACCCGTGCATTACTGTATAAACGCCGGGCATCTTTTCCTTAATGAAATGAGCTGCGCACACAAGATTCATAGCGCCATCAAAACTGGCCCTGTCTGGAGATCTCTGAGCACCAACCATCAAAATTGGTTTATTTATATTTTGAATCATGAAAGAAAGAACTGTTCCTGTCCAAGCTAAAGTGTCTGTTCCGTGAGAAATAATTATTCCATCAATCTCTGGATCGATTAATTGCTCATAAACTGCTTTAGCAATTACTTGCCAATCTTTATAACAAATATCTTCACTTGCTTTCTGAATTGCAGGAACTATCTTTTTAATATTAACAACTTCAAGTAATTCAGGAACTGTTGAAAGGATTTCCTCTGGAGTTCTTGACATGTTTACTCCGCCAGTCTTATAATCAACATGAGTTCCTATTGTTCCACCTGTTGCCACTAAGCACACTGAAGGCAACTTTGGGTTTTGTTTAATCTCAAGCTTATGAGTTTTACCAAGTTCTTTTCTTTCTGCAAGTATTTCATAAGTTACATCTTTATCGAGAGTTATAGAAATATTATAACCATTATCTTCAAGTTTTACTGTTAATTCGTTTCCAGAAATATTTACAATGTGGCCAAGATATTGAATTTTATCTTTTCCTTTTGTTTTTAAAACTTTAATTAATTTTCCTCTATCGCTTGTTAATATTTCCATTTTTTTACACCCTGTAAATATAATTATTACTAAAATATTATATAATAAAAAGAGTATATAAAGATTACCCTAATGCCCGAATCTCTTAAAAAGAACCCTATGAGCAAAGTATCTTATTAAGAAAAAAACAAAAGATGCTATAACATTTGCAAGAAAATATCCTATTGAGTAATATTCAACTAAAACTATCATGAACATTATTGCAAAAACAATACTTAAAAAAGAAGTAAAGAAATATGCAAAAGCAAACCAAAAGTTAATCTTTTCTTGCTTATATCCTCTTTCTCTAACGATATATTTTTTATTTAAAAGATAATTTACATAAATTCCGATTATTATTCCTATTATTGAAGATAAAATATAATTTATTCCTGCAAATTCTGTTAATGCTAAAAGAATTGCAAAATCAACTAATGTTCCTATTATTCCTAAACTTGCATATTTTAGAAACATCTTATTTCCATAAAATAAGGAATAGCTTACCAACTGATAGTATATTGCATGTAAGGGATCTGTCTTTTTCTTTGTTAAAAGAGTATCCTTAAATGAAATCTTTTTTCGTTTGAACATTTTATTTTCGTAATTTTTGTTTTTGCTTATATTATATAATTAAATTAAGAATATAAATACTTTCTATTATATTATATTTATGAAGAATACTAATTTTGAGAGCATTTTAGAGAATATTAATAGTTATCTTAAATCTAAAAATCTTGATTACTATGATGTTAGACTTGAAACCACTAAAACCAATCGTATTTCTATTGAAAATAAAATAATTAAAGAAATTAATCTTAATGAAGTTACTGGTGTTGGTATAAGAATATTAGAAAAAGGAAAACTTGGGTTTTGTTCAACAACCAATCCTGAGAATTATAAGCAAATAATCGATGACTGTATCAAATCGACTCTTAAAATCTCAACAAAAACGAAATTTAAAAACTGGGCAGAAAACAACTCACTAGTAAAAACTAAATTTAAAGACTTTGAAGAACTTCCTCTGGAAAAGAAAGTCAAAGAGTTAATGGAAATTAATAATAATATCTTAAAATCCAAAGTAAATTACAAGATATTACAATCAAATGTTATTTATCTTGAGAAAATCAAACAAAAATATTTTATTAATCCTGATTCTTTTGTTTATCAAGATGATCCACATGTAATCTTCTATAGTTCAATTACTGGAAAATCTGGAAACACTACAGAAAATTATATGGAAAGATTTGGAGAAACTGGTGGTCTTGAAAAATTAGATTTTAGAAAACTTGAAAATTTAGCAAAGAAAAATGTAAATAACGTTTCTGAATTACTTAAGGCAAAAGCTTGTCCTGCAATCAAAGCAGAAATTATACTCACTCCTAATCTTGTTGACCTTTTAGCACACGAAGCAATTGGTCACGCTAGCGAAGCAGATGCTGTAGTTAATGATTCTTCTGTTCTTAAGATCGGACAAGTATTAAGTGAAAATAAAGAAATAAATATTGTTGATAATCCTCTATTAAATGAATTTGGGCACTTTAGTTATGATGATGAAGGAATCAAAGCAAGAGAGAAAATAATTGTTAAGAAAGGTGTTGTTAATGATTACTTAACAGATATTGAATCTGCGACAATTCTTGGAAAAAAATCAAACGGTTCAGCTAGAGCAGAAAGCTTTAATTGTAAACCAATTGTTAGAATGAGTAATACCTACTTTTTAGAAGGAAGAGAAAAACTTGATTCTGTTGTTAAAGACTTCAATGGATATTTACTTGACGGATTTGCTGGAGGACAAGTAGATCCTAGTGTGGGAACTTTCATGTTTGGAATTAAGAAAGCTTATCAATATAAACAAGGAAAAATTATTGGAACATTTAAACAAGCATCCATTTCAGGAAACATTCTTGATTATCTGAAGAATGTCTCTGCAGTTACAAACAAAGTTGGAGAGTTTGGTTTTGGATTTTGTGGTAAAGAAGGACAAACTGCTTTTGTTTCTGGTTCTGGCCCGCACTTAAAGATTGACAATGCAGTGATTGGAGGAACTAAACATGAATAAAGATATTTTTGACTTATGTCAAAGAATTGCAAAAAAAGAAAATGTAGAGTTTATATTTGAAGATAATTATTCTAATAATGTTAGGTTCTTGAAATTTGACATTTCAAAAGTTAGTAATCAAGAATCATCTGGACTTTTTGTTAGAGCAATTGTTAATGGATATTCTGGTTACACGACAATTACAACCATCACAGAAAAAAACATAAAAGAAGCAATTGAAAAAGCAAAGAAAATTGCAAAATTGAAAAAAGGAATCAAAATTGGAGAATTTGGAAGTGATAAATCCTCAATCAAAATAAAACAAGACAAAGAAATAATTGATTTTGATATTTCTGAGAAATTTAATGAAATTAAGAAAAATCTTACAAAAGATAAATACTTTAAATCCTATGAAGGACATTTTGGTGCAAGAAAAAGTTATGGATTTTATATTAATCCACATACTTCTAAAGAAGAAACAGTTGGAACTGCCATCTTTAGCACACAAGTAAACACACAAGACAAAAAACCATCAAGTGGTGGAGAATCACAAGTTTTTACTAAAGCTAAAGACATAGATATCACTACAACAATAAATAAAGCAAAAGTTAATGCAAACAGTACATTAAATCCAGTTCAAGGAACTAAAGGAGAATACACGCTTATCTTTAGTCCAGATGCAAGTGCAAGTATTATCTCTGATTTTATTGTTCACCCCACAATTGGAGAACTTATGTTTAAGAAACAAACATATCTTTCCGAGTATCTTGGAAAAACAATTTTTTCAAAAAACTTAACAATCACAGAAAATCCACACATAGATTACTTTGGAGGATCTGAAACTCTTGATGATGAAGGATTTAAGACAAATAAGAAAAATATTATTGATAACGGAAAATTTGCAACTTCTATTTACGATCAAGAATATTCTGTTCTTTCTGGAAAAAAACAAACCGGGAATGGATTTAGAGAAAGCATTTATTCTCCAGTTTCTTGCGACTTTACAAATCTTATTGTTACTCCAGGAAAAGAAAAACTTAAAGACATCATTTCCAAAACCAAAAAAGGGATATACATCTACGACGTTATGGGAATACACACAAGTAATATGACAAATGGAGAATTCTCTCTTGTAATCAACTCAGGAAAAGAAATTATAAATGGAAAATATAATAACACAATTACTAACCTTAACTTTACAGGAAACTGTAAAACCATCTTTAAAGACATTTATCTTTCAAAAGAGCAAAAGTTCTTTGGTTCAGCATTAATGCCGGGAATGATAATGCCAAAAGCAAAATTAATATAATTAAAAAAAGATTGCAAAAGAATTTAAAAGAAACGGAATAAAAGTAAATATAGGAAATAAGAAACACGAATGTGTATTTGTTTAATTGAGCATTTCTCTTAAATAAAAATTAACTTTTTCTTTAATATTAAATAATTTAGAAAATAGTTTTCGTGGTGTGTGTAAACAAATAACATATTTAATTAAATTAATTACATTAAATCCAAGATATTTTCTACTAAGTGTGTAACTTTTTTTTGCATTTTTATACTCCTTCTCAATAGCATATAATAAAGATAAACTAAAATAGCTTTGACCTAACTTTTGAGGGTTATATTTTAAAAAGTCTTGACTAAAATCTTTAATTGTATTTTTGTAATTTATAATTCTTCGGGGGATATTATCTAATTTAAAACACACACTGCCTTGATGAATTCTATACCAATATACAGTTTTATTAAGATAATACATATCCTCTTCTTTATTAAAATGCCACCACAAATTACATTCAGCACCCCACTGTCTATCATCAAATCTTTTATTACCTAATAACGATTTATGAAATAACCCCGTAAAATGACCAGAGATTTGATCAGTTAAAACATCTTTAAACGTAATTATATTGCCTTTAACATTTGATATTCCTGCAACTTTATTATTACTAGAATATATCTGATCTGCAATAATTTGCCGATATCCTGTTTTATAATAAGTTCTAACTAACCATTGAATTGCTTGAGGAAACAGTTTATCATCATCATCCAATATTGCAATTAATTCTCCTGTCATGTAATCAAAACCGTTATTTTTATTGCCGTTTGGACCAGGAAGATATTTCTTGTTCTTTACAAATTTATAATTTATCTTTTTATTCTTTAGGTAATCCTTAACAAACTCTTCTGTGCCATCTGTTGAATTATCATCAGTAATTATTAATTCTATATTTTTATAAGTCTGAGAAAGAACACTATCTATTGCTTCTTTAAGAAAAACTTTTCTATTCCTTGTTGGTATGATTATGGATACGACTGTTGTTTTCATTTTTTACCGTATATTTGTATTGTTCTATTATTTTCAAATACCTTGCTCTTAAAAACCAACTTATATTCTCTTGGCAATATCTGTTTGAAATTATGATTGTACTTATAGTTAACTGAATCTACAGCAATGTACTTAATTCGATTATACTTTATTAAATTTGCGTAATATTTTTTCAAAATTGATGGTTTTATTTCATGAATAAAGTTTACAGTAATCAAAACGTCTATATTTTTATTTTTGATATCATTGAAACTCCCATAATTAAATATAATTTTTTTAAATTTCTGAGCGCCAGCAATTAATACTTCTGGTTCTATATCGTACCCTACTCTAATCTTTGCCTTTATTTTATTTAATATCTCTCCAAGACCACAACCAATTTCATAAACAGATGTTAATTTTTCTTTAGAAATAATTTTATTTACTTCTTTAACACAATCAAGGGCATATGGCCTTAATTCTATTGGATTTATATGCCATTTATTAAATTTATATTTTTGACATTCTTTTTTTAATTTCTCTTTTTTTATCAAACCAGCAACTAAATTATAAAATCCAAATTTCTTTATCTTATCAATTGGATATTTTATCTTTTCCAAAGTTCCTGTTGCGCCCTTATATTTTACAAAACAACTATTCTCAAATGAATTTCTAGAGATATTAATATTATCTAAATCGTCAAAGTTAATTAGTGTGCTTTTATGTTCTTTACAAAATTTTTCAATTTCTATTAATTTAGTCGTTGTAATTTCATCTGGATGAAAATGATTAACAAAAATTCCGTTTTTAAACAGGTCCAATTTTGGATTAAGTTGGTTTTTTTGTTGGGGGATATGTTTTACACCAAGATATTCAAATGGATACAAGGAAATTCCATCTACGTTAATCAAATTATATTCTTTTAAAACTGCCAGAGTATTTTCATCATAATTGTGAGAAGGGGCAAAAAAATATTTAGGAGTTATAGCTAGTTCTTTTTTTAAAATAGACAATGCACTTTTTATTTTTTGACTCTGAGAATTAAAATTTAATCCTGAAAACTCACTTTTACTATTTAATTTCAATATTCCTTTATTTCCATAACTATATTTGTGTTCATATCCATGTAATGCAATTATAATTTGATTCTTTTTAATAAATGGTTCTAGTTCTTTGATTTTAAATGTTGATTTTTGATCTATAATTAATTCATCTTTGACTGCAGGGATGACCCCCATTAGTGGTTTTATATTATATTTATTTAATAATTTAATAAATTTAAACACGTTCTGATAATTTGGCATTTTATCACAAACATCATCTAGTCTAAATAAATTATATTGTTTCATTATTTCTCCAGTTTTATGTTGTTTTTGTAAAATATATCTTCTATTTTATTTTTTATTGTTTTTAAATTATTATTATTTTTAATATATAAATATCCAGATTCGCCCATTTTTTTAAGTTTGTCTTTTTTAAAATAATTCTCTTTAATTAAACTAATAAATTTCTGTAAGTCTCCATTTGCGCAATATCCGCCGTTGCTCTTCTCTAAAAGGTTATCTGGATTAGCAGAATAACTAATTACGGGCGTTTTATTTGAGAATGCTTCAAGAGTTGTGTTAGAGTAACCTTCAGAATAAGAGGTATTAATGTAAAGCACAGCAGAATTAAAATATTTTGGCATCTTATTTGGATTAATTCTACCTAATGTTTCAATATTTTTATATGATTCTAATATTTTACTTTTTACTCCAATTATTTTAAATTTAATATCTGGCAATTGCTTTATGGTTTTTTCTAAAATATCTACCCCTTTAACTTTGTTATTTCTTCCAATCCACAATATATAATTTGGATTATTGTGTTTTATTACTTTTGTTATATTTGTTGGATTTGGGAGAACATAAGTTGGCTTGTTATATTTCAACTGTTTTTTTTGTAACTCTGTTTGACAAATAAATATATCAACTATAGGAAATACTAATTTGGGAACATACCTGTAATAAAAAGAAGATTCTTTTAAGTACAATCCAACATCTGCATTACTAGCAATAAAATATATAATTTTTTTATTATATAATTTTGCTAAATAAAAATAAATATACGAAAATTTAGATAATGCAAAAAACAAAATAATATCTGATTGTTTAATTACAGAAGCAATATTGTTAAAGTCAGAAATTGTATTTTTAATATATATAAATTTATTTTGAGATTTATTATTTTTTGATTTCTTCTTAGAACTTATCAAAAATCTGGTATTTTTATAATTTCTAAATATCATTAATGCACGGCCCTCTGCGCCACCAGCGGGTTTTCCTTCTAATATCTTTCCAATTTGTGGACAGATTACAAGTATCTTTTGCATAACTATTTCTCTTTAGCATCTCTCCAATATTCTGGAAGTATAAAATTGAGAGCGTAAATTTCCTTTATTTTTTTAAATTTTTTTGTTTTATTTATTAAAATTATTTGCTCGTCATTAATATTTTTTAATCTTTTTGGAGATAGTCTTGATTTATCATCATAATACCCACAATATACTTGCTTAATTTTTTTTATATCATACCCCATTAGTTTTGCAATCATTGCATCAATTAATACAGGGTTTTCTCCAATTATTGTAATTCCACAAAACTTATCTTCTGGATTTAGTGGCCCATTGTTTTCTCCACAAATAAGTCCATCAACAATAGTAAATACTTCTCTGACTTGCTTTTTTTTAAATCTTCTTGTTTTTGTATTATAAAAATAAAGAATGTTATTTAAATCTAAAATTGTTCTCCAAATGGTGTCATTTCCTGACCACCCACCATCTAAAGTTTTATCTTTAGATGTTATTTTACTTAATACAAATAAAGAACTCAACGCAAAAACCGTAAATTTTCTTTGAATTTTTGATAAATGGTTATAATTCCTATAAAACCAATCTGCAAGTTTACTATATTCTTTTTTAATAAGACTTTTATTAATATACTGATCTCCATCCTCCTTTGGAGAACCCAATCTGTGATGTGGTAAATATTCTTTGTGACCATTCATACCTATAAAATTCTTTAATGCGCCAGTTAACCCAGATTTTATGTGCGTTTTTAATTTTGGAACATTGAAAATAATATCTGCATCTAAAATGGTTTTACTTACTAAATATTCGTGAGTCCCTCTTTTGTGATGTTTCTGCATCAAATCAGGATTATAATTTGTAACTCTAAAACTGTCATTATTTTCTGTTACTTCTTCTAAAAAACTATTTGATTTTACATTAATTAAGTAATAACCACTTTTATCTCCTGATTTCTGTTTTTGAGAAATATTAAAATGATTCTTCTCAAATACTGTTTTTCTTAAATCTAATAATTCAAATTTTATATTTGAATATTCTTTTTTATATAAAGAAATTAATTTATCCGTTTTTTGTAGTTTTATTAAATTATCGAAATTACAACTTTGAAGAGGGGCATCACAAATAACAATCTTGCCATTACCATTTAATGCTAAAATTGAATAGTCCAATATAAATTTGAGATATGCTGTATGAGTTATCAAAGAATCAATTGTTCCTGTCCTATTTATATCTAATACGTAATTTGGTTTAATCACAATTGTATTCCCTGATTTTATATAAATCTTAAATGGATTCCATTGTTTTTTATTGAAATTTTTTTTATCAAGACCGTACTCGTATAATCCGTTTCTTAATTGATTATAAAATTCATCAACTTTTGTATTTTTTAATTTGTTTTTAAACTCAGGAAAATTTAGTCCAACAAATAAAAAATCAGGATATTTCTTTAATCCTTCTATCATAACTATTGTTTTATTTTCTAACATAAATGTACCTTTTAAATATTTGACATTGTATATCTGTGTTTTCCTTGTTTTGTTTTAGGAATTGAACTTACAAATTTCCAATCTATAATTATATTTTCTCCCATAACCATTTTGATTTTTGAATCAATATCTTCTTTATCCTTTTCATTTGGTTCTTTCCCATCATTTAAAACCACAAAAATTGTAATATTGGCAATGGAATTTTGAACTATTTGAAATAAATCAACCCATTCTCTAAAATAAAATAAATGAGTGAAATATTCTCCATGTATTATCTTGCCTTCCTCTGTTTTAAAATGATCAGTTGTTCTCCCAGTTATTTTTTTTAAAGTTGGAAGATTATATTCTTTATTGAATTCTCCTTTAATTGCGGCGTCTCCAATCTCATATCTTATTATTGGAAAATAATTGTTGTGTAAATTAGTAATTATTACTCTTCCCTCTTCTCCAGGAGCAACTTCTTCATTATTATCATCTAATATTTCCACAAAATTATCAAATGAAAATGCAAGGTATTCATTTGTATTTACTTCTGCAGCAATTGCACTAACCTCTCTTGATCCATAAAAATCATAAACTGAAGAATGAAATGCATCTTCTATTTCTTTTCTCATAAAGTCCTTTAACTCTTCTGCTGAAGAATATATAAATCTCGGGGAATATACTTGTATGTTTTCTTTATTTATTACTTTTGCAACCTCGTACAGAGATCCTGCATAGCCTTTTAAAAAAATTGGTTTTTGTCTGTTAATTATTGAAATATACTTCTTAATAGTATCGTAATCCATCATAAAAGAATTAAGAAATATTTGATTATTAAGAAAATTATATATTTTTCCTTTAAGATTCATTTGTCTAAATATATCTTTTTCAGAACCCCACAAAATTACTTTTTTACAAAATGCATTTACTTTTCTTATATCTTGAAGATAATACATTGTGGTTGCATAGCTCCAATCAATATAATTTCTATCTTGATATATTAAAACAGGTTCTCCAGTAGATCCTCCAGATGTGTTTTTTACAATGTCTGGGTATTGTTTGCTTACATATAATGGCAAATATTCTTTTCTAATTATATCTTTAGTTAATATCGGATAATCTGATAATTTATTTACATTTTTTGACTTGTAAAATTGGTTTTGTTTTGAATTTTCAAATATTAAATGCAAATACTTACTGGTAAGTTGTTTATTGTTATTTGTAGACATAATCTCTGTATAATTATTAAAAAATCTCTTACCTGTAACTTCTGCAGCCAATTTTAATATTTGCGTTCTCAAAATATTCAACCCACAAAATTACAATTTATCAATCCACTTCTTATTTTTCTTAAACCAAGATACATATTTGTGTATTCCTTCTTCTATTGAAATTTTAGGAGAATACCCCAATAAAGTCCTTGCTTTTGTAATATCTGCAGATGTTTTCTTTATATCACCTAATTGAATTGGCATATAATTTCTTATTGCTTGTTTCTTTGACTCTTTTTCAATACATTCTATTATATATTTTAAATTATGTTCTTTACCACCACTTAAATTAAATATTTCATAATCACAATCATAATTTATGGCTTTGATTACTCCATCAATTATATCTGAAATATAAGTGAAATCTCTTTCCATGTCTCCATTATTATATACGTCTATTGGTTTATCATTAAGAATATTTTTTGTAAATGTCCAAAATGCCATATCTGGCCTACCATACTCTCCATATGCCGTAAAAAATCTTAAACCTATACTTTTAAATCCAAATAAATTATAATACACTCTTGCAATTTGTTCATCATGGAGTTTTGTTGCCGCATACAATGAAATAGGGTCATTTAATGGTTTGTCTTCAGACCAATTGCCATCTAAATTTCCATAAACTGATGCAGAAGAAGCATATATCACTTTTTTTATACCTAATCTTTTTGCAGATTCAAAAATATTTAATGTGCCCATACAATTTGTTTTTTCATACACCCAAGGATTTTCTAAAGAATAACGTACTCCTGCTTGAGCTGCTAAATGAACAATAACCTCTATTCTTTCGGTTTCAATAATTTTATACAAACTTTCAAATTTTGAAATGTCCATTTTGTAAAATTTAAATCTGGCATCTTTTTTTAATTGATTTAATCTCTTTTTTTTAACCTTCGGACTATAATAATTATTCAAATCATCGACACCAACTATTTCTATATCTTTTTGCTCATCAAATAACTTTTTAACTAAATGATATCCTACAAAACCAGCACAACCTGTAATTAAATATTTCATATAATCCCCCAAATATATTTGTAAACAACAGTTTAAATATTAATTTGTTATTACTTTAATACATTCTCATAATTATCTAACATCTTATCAAAATTAAAATTTTTAAGACAATAATTATTTGCGTTATTTACTAGTTTTTCTTGTAATTGTTTATTATTAAGATATTGCTGTATTTCTTTTGCCATGGTTTTTGAATCATTTAATCTAACGACGTAGATTATATCTTTACTAAACAATCCGATATCTGACATAATTATTGGTTTTTTTAATATCATTGCTTCCAAAATGATATTTGGTAGGCCTTCTGTTTTTGATAACAAAATTAAACAATCATTTTCTTGTAATTTTGCTTTTACATCAGAAACAAAACCATGATATTTTACGTTTTTTAAATTTCTTTTTTTAATGTGCGCTATCATTCTATTTTTTAGCGGCCCATCTCCATATATATTTAATTCTAAATTATTATTTAATTTAGAAAACGTATCTATCATTATAAATATATTCTTTATTTGATCTAATCTCCCGATATATGCAATTTTTCTAATTGTATTTAATTTCTGAGAATTGGGAGACTTATAATCTATGCCAAATCCAACTACTGTATAATTTAATTTCTTTAAAGAATATAACTTTTTTATTCTTTGTGCTTCAAATTCTGCTTTTAATAAAAATCTATCCACAAAGAGAGAATAAGTTAATTTTTCTAAAGGATAGAGTAATTTGGTTTTAGAAATATATGCGGGAGTATCCCATCTGCAATAGAGTCTGAATTTATTAAACTTAATTAATTTTAAGGCCCCAGCAAAAAAAGCAGACATTATTCCAGAACAAACAATAGTATCGTAATCTCTTTTGCGAAATAGTAAATACAAAAAAGAATTAAAATTATAGAAAAACCCCTTAAAGAAAGAAGGCGTTGATACTCTTATTATTCCCACATTATCTTGTACTTCCAAATTTGGTTGTTCTTTAAACTTTCTAGTTATTACTTTAATCTTTAATTTATGTTTTAAACTATAAATTATTCTTTGAAATGCGGTTTCAATACCGCCTGCAAGATTATCAGAATACTTATAACCTATTGGATATTCTTTTGCACCCCAAAATAAAATAGTTTTCATATTTTGTTCAATATTTCCCTTAGTTCTTTAGATATCTTTTTTATATTATGCTCTTTTTTTATATAATTGTATCCGTTTATGCCTTTTTTTTTAATCTCGAATTTATTTTTATAGAATTGATCTATATACTTTTGAAATTGATTTATATCCCCATTAGCACAAAACCCACCGTGACTTTTTTCAAAAAAGTCATCTGGATTTGTTCTGTAACTTATTATTGGCTTTTTATTTGAAAATGATTGTAAGAAAATATTTGGGAAACCTTCTATCTTGGAAGTATTTATAAGAAAACTACAATCAAAATAATATTTGTTAATATTCTTTTGGTCTATGCGCCCAAGCACCTCTAGGTTTTTAGAATTTTTAATGCTCAATTCGTTTTCCGTTATTCCTATTATTTTAAATTTCTTTTCTGGATTTTTTAAAATTACTTTTTTTAATATATCTATGCCCTTTGTCTTGTCATTTCTTCCAACCCACAAGATATACTGCCCATCTTTATATTTTACGGGTTTAATCTTGCAAGGGTTCTTTAGTAAATATATTTGTTTATTTTTATATTTATCTTTTAGAATATCATATTGGGTTTTATTTTGTGCAATAAATGTGTCGGTTAATAAAAATATTACTTTTGGAAGATATTTATAATATTGAGGAACATTCTCAAGACCAATACCCACATCTGCATCACAAGTTAAAAAATAAATTGTTTTTTTATTATTTAATTTTGCTAGTGCGTAAAACCAAGGCATTATGCGATTTATTGCAAAACCTGCAAAGACATCTTGAGATATAATTTTATTATTGAAAGTGCTTGTTGCTGAAAATAAGTTATTTTTACAAAAATTGACATTTACTCCGTTTATTTTTCTATTTTCTTCTTTGGGTCCTTTAACTATAAACGAGATATTATATCTATGGAATTTATTAATTTCATTAAATAGAAGATAAGATCTATATTCTGAACCGCCCGCAGATTTATTTGTAAATAACTCTCCAGCAAGCCAAGAACAAATTAATATTTTTTTCATAATTTTGTCTATTTATTTCTTATCAATTTAATCAATTCTGTTATTTCTTCTTTTTTAAAAAAATATAAAAAACTAGTGTAGATTATACTACCAACAACTACAAATATTAATACTCCGAATTTGGTTAATAAAATATTGGGGAATAACTTGCTTCCAATAATCAATCCAAATAACATGAAAATACTTGCTAATAATGGGCATATAATTGGGGAAAGATAATCCACTGAAACGATTTTATTTTTAATTAGATTATAACACCCTACAAACACAACCAATTCTGCAATTATTGTGGAGATTGCTGCCCCAATAATCCCATATTTAGGAATTAATATAAAATTGAAAATGATATTAATCATTGCTGAAAGCCCTAATAATTTTAGAGCAAATTTTTCAAACCCATTAGAAATTAGGACATTATAATTTACTGTGCCTATTGAATTAAAGAAAAAGAAAAATAATGTTAATTGAAATGCAAGAATACCAGGTAAATAGATCGCACCAAATACTAATTTTATAATCTGTGGAGCTAAATATATCCCCCCAATAGTTATTGGCACACATAAAACATATAATAACCATAAATATTTGTCTATAGCTGTTTTTTGTTTATTTAGATTTTCAGAAAAATTAGAAATTGCTGGTAAAAATGAACTATGTAAAATCCCCACTATCCCTATTAGAAATCCAATAAATGTATACCCGATAGAATATAAACCTACCTCGTAGTTCCCTTTCATATACATTAAGAAAACACGGTCTATACTAAAATAAATTGTCCAAAATATTGCAGTTAATAAAAAAGGATATGCAACTGAAATTTTCTCTTTTATGTATTCTGGATTAATAGTTACTTGCAATTTAAACTTTGAATGCAGATTAATAAAAACATAAATTAGTCCTACTAAAAAAGAGACTGCGCTTGCAATGATAATTCCAAATAATTTGTAATTAAATAAAATTACTAAAACAACTCCAAAGGTATATGCTGCTTTTGATAAAATCTCATAAACTGCACGATATTTTAGTTGTTGTATTGCATCAAAAAATGATAATATAAATCCAGATATTAATGTAAAACCCACTCCTAAAGAGAAAATAATAATTAATTTTAGTGCCTGCGGATTATTTCTGTCTATTACAAAAGAAACAACAGATACGACTAGTAAAAATAAGAAAAATAAAATGAATTTAAACACAATTAAATTATCAAAATACTCTTTTGCCTTATTTGGGTTCTTAGAAATATCCCTCAAAACTAAAGTTGTAAGCCCAAAATCCCCAATAATTGAAAATAAACCTACAAACGATAAAATAAAATTAAGCTGCCCATACCCTTCTACGCCTAAATATCTAGGAATTAAAGTTATTGAAATTATAGATAACAAATATACAATTATTTTAGAAATGGTTAACCATTTTAAATTTTTTATAATGGTTTTCTTTTCGTGTGCTTCCATATTTGTTGTTTTCTCTCTATTTTAATATAAATATATTTTACAAATATTTATTAAGTATTTGCATTTTAATAGTGCTATATGAATGAAAACATTGCTGAAATTTATTCTATTCTTAAGAAAGAAGTTAAGAAATATCCTCTGCCATTTGCTGAAAGCGTTCATGAGAAGTATAAGGATCCTTTCTTTATCTTGGTTGCTACTATTTTATCTGCAAGAACTCTTGATACAACGACTGCAAAGGTTTGTGAGAAATTATTTAAAGAAGTTAAAGGGATCAATGATCTTGAGAAGATATCACTGGAGAAACTAGAAAAACTGCTTTATCCGGTTGGGTTCTATAAAACTAAAGCTAAGCACTTAAAGGAACTGCCAATTGTTTTGAGAGAAAAATTTAATGGAAAGGTTCCTGAGGAGATTGAACAATTGTTAGAACTGCCTGGAGTTGGAAGGAAGACTGCTAACTTAGTTGTTTCTATTGCTTTTGAAAAGCAAGGAATTTGTGTTGATACTCATGTGCACAGGATTACTAATCTTTTAGGAATTGTAAAAACTAACACACCACTTGAAACAGAAATGGAACTACGAAAAATCTTGCCAAAGAAACTGTGGATTGAAACAAATTATATTTTTGTTCTATTGGGACAGAATGTGTGTTTGCCTAGAAACCCTAAATGTGAAATCTGTGGTGTACGCAATTATTGTTCTATTGGTAAAAACATTAAGTGACTAACTTCTTCTTTTTCTCTGCTAAAAGTTGCTTTGCATTCTTTGAAGAGATAATTGTTTTACCTAACTGATTTTCAATTTCTTTTCTTGTGTTTCCAGCTATCTTTCCCCCTCTTTTTACAACATTTTCACTTGGGAGAAAACCTTCTGGATCTTCGTTTTTTGAAATTTCTGTTGTTGTTGCTTCTGCTAGAAGATTAAGGACTAATTCAATGTTAGTCATATTGTCTCTTAAGTTTTCTTTCTTTAAATTTTTTAAATCCTTATATTCTCTTACTGTTCTGTCTGACCAAGCTTTTGTTAAAGTGTTGGTTAATGATGCAAACTCTGAGGGTTTATCTATTCCTGACTGGTTCCACTCGTCTGTTAACTCTTTTCTAACTTCAATGGTTTTTAGTCTTTGGTTTATCCATTCTTTTGAATACCCTTTCTTAAGATAATTATTTAGGGCTCTATTAATTGCAAGCTCAGGGTCATAATTCTCTTCTATTCTTTGATAACCTACTTTTGCTAACCATAATTTGAAGGGCTCTGCTTTAGGAGAAGGGATTGATTGGATTATTCTAAATATGCCTTCTAAGTTTGCACAATCTGTTTCTCTTAATTTCCCATCTTCGGCTATTTGTTTCAACTGTCGACAAATTGTCGATAGTTCAAAACCATCATCTGTCCTAACTCTAATTTTCATTTTATACCAATAATCTTTAGAATCAACACTATCAGTCAATGCACCAACTACGTCAACTACAGAAAACCACCAGTCTTCTTCCTGCCATAATCTCCTTATCTTTTTACTTTCAAAAATTGCAATTTCATTCTTTTCTTGCATTTAATAGTCACCAATAATATAATGGTAACAAAAAGAGGGGGTATTTACGGAGGGCCACCTGTCCAGTGCAGAGTATATAAATCTTTGTTGTTTTTTTGAGAATTAGATATGTGAAAATTTCAATTTCACAAAATTAGAAAAATAAAAAAAGAAAAAGGAATTTAAATTCCTTTTGAAACCATTTCTTCTGTGTCTACATTGTAGGTTTTTATTTGATTGTCTGAAATTGTGTAGATTTCTTTACCTATGTATAATGATCTTAGAATGTTACCATAACTTTGACCACTATGTGATATAATTTCTGTCTTTACTATATCGCTGTCTGTTACTTTCAAAACATAGAAGTTTGTTTCTGGACCTCTTGTATTAAAGTTTTCAGTTACTGGAAGAACTATTAACTTTTCTGATTCCATGTACATGAAGGCCTTATGGTCGTTTTGAACTGGAGTGTATGAATTTTCTGAAGTTATTTTATATGTTGCAACTTCTTCAGGGTCTGAATAATCTGAAACATCAAACAAAGTTACTTTAACTCCTGAGTTTACTGTTCCTCCCCATTGACTTACTTTTGTGTCTTGGCCGATTCCAAGTATTAGAGTATCACTTATTGGATGTAAGTAACTACTGTATCCTGGAATCTTTAAGTAACCTAAAACTTCTGGGTTTCTTTTATCACTTAAGTCAATAACAAAGAAAGGATCTATTTGTTTAAAGGTTACTAAGAAAACTTTGTCTCCCATAAATCTTACACTGTAGATTCTTTCATCTTTTGCAAGATCATCTAATTTTGAATATTCTTGTAATTGTATATCTAGAATAACTATTGCATTTACATTTTTGTATTCTTTATCTGTCTTTGTAACAGCAAGTCTTAGATAACCATCTGCATCTTCATCCATAGAAAATTGATTTAAAAGATTACCTTGAACTTCTCCGGTTGTTATGTCTCCAAACTTTCCGTTTGAATTTAACTCTATTCTGTTAATAATGGTCTTTTCATTCTCTTGTCTAATGTTTGCATAATAGTTGTCTGTTTCTTCTTGTATCTTATTGTATAATTTTTCTTTGTCGTCTTCATCTAAACTGTTGTAATAATCATTTAAGATTACTGCTAACTTTTCTGCATCATCTATATTACTTTCAATATCTCTTTGAACACTTGATGGATAAATATCTTTGTAGATTTCTTTAAAGACATCTAAGTTACTATTGTTTCCGCCTCTATAGAAGAACCAAGGAGTAAAGTATGTTTGTTTCTTTGAAGTAATATATAGATTATTATTACTCATATAGATTGTATTTGAATAATCTAGAAGAATATCCAAACTATCAATTACTGAATCCTTTGAAGAATCATACTTGATTGTTGTAAATGTGTATTGTGTTTTATTCTCTGGTGTTGAATCTCTTGGCATTATCATTTGTTTTTCAAAGGTTGTTGTTTGACCGTTCTTTGTTTCTGTAATTGGTCTTATTAATAAATCTTTAATTGCCATTGGATTACTGTATGCCATTTGGTAGTTGCTTGTGATTATGTAAACTATTCCGTCCTTTGATCTTGATTCATAATAGTCGCCATCAATCTCTACTTGGTTTAGTTTTTCTAAATCATTTGTTGTGTCATAAGTTGTTACTACTGTTATTGGTAATTGTATTCTTTGTGGGTAAAGTAAAGACTCGTCAAATTTTGTTATCTGATTGTACTTTACTGTTACTACATATAGTAAATCATTATCAACTAACATTGTTCTTATTGTCTCATCTGGATAATAGTAGTCGTTTGTTGATTTATTTTTTGAAACTTTTAAATCTGTTATGTCCTCTAATGGAGGCGTTGTATTGTTTACTATTGTTAATTTATTTTGGTTAGCAATAAATATTTTCTTTCCATTTGTCTTAACTATATCTCCTTCATCTATTCCTTTAACTTGAACATTTGTTTCTGAATAGTCTGAAGAACCAGTTCCTGAAGTAGTTGCATCTGCTGATGGAGCATTTGCTACTGCAACATCTGCACTCATAGTTTCCATTCCTAGAGCAGAAGACTTGTACATTCTTCCACCGTTACTTGAACTGGTGTTCTGTTTTAGGATGTTAAGAAGATCTCCCTTTGTCACTATTACAAAATCAGAATTGTTAAAAGCTTTAAATTCTCCTGAAGTTGTATCTTGTGTAGTTGTTGGAATTGTGTTATCAACTACATTTGTGTTAGTTTTAACATTACTAAAAATTAATATTAAACCAACTACTAGGATAACAGTTGTTATTCCCCATAGCCACATTGGCATATTGTTTTTTTTATTCATAATTTTTACCTCTTTTTAATCATTAAATATATGTATATTATGGGACAAGGAGCTTATAAACTGGAATTTTTACTTAGGTTTTAACCTAAATAAGAAAAAAAGAAAAATTGCTCTACTTTGAGTGAGCAATTTTGATTACTACAAATATTGAAACAATTAGTGCTGCTGGACCAACAAAGCTTGCAAAGTTTGTTACTACTCTACTAAGGAATGCACCTATTGCAGGCAAATCTCCAACTGGTGTTGCACTTGTTGCAATTAACACAATTGATGCAAGTAAGAATTGATTTGTATCTTTGTCTTTAATATTTAGAAATCCAACAACAAAACCAAGTAACAACAAAGTTATTGTAATCCATAATGCTGGTGTTGAAATGAATGCAAATAAAAAACATAATATCAAACCAACTATAAAAGTTATTCCACCTAATCTTTGAATACTCATAATCTTTATCCCCCTTAAATATATAATATAATTATTAATATATGAAAAGAAAATGTTTTTAAATATGGATTATTGCTTGGTTTTTGCGAATTTACAAAAAAACTGGACAATAGGTTTTATATACTAGTTAATAGATAAATTATATATGAGAAAAGACATTCTTAAAAAAGAAATAAATACCTTTAACAAAAAGAAAAAAGAGTTATTACAATCAAAAGAAAACGAATTTGTACTAATTAAAAGTACAACCGTTATTGGAACTTATAAATCACAGAAAGACGCGGTTGTTACTGGAATTAAAAAATTTGGAAATGCTCCTTTTTTAGTTAAAAGAATCTCAGAAGAAGAAGATAGGCCCAGTTTTGCATTTGGATTAATCTGATCACTATGGCAATTATTACAATTACAAATGATTTAGAAAAAAATGGACCAATTCTAAAAACGGAATTTAATGTTCCTAGTCATATATCTGCTAAATCACATAACTTAATTGCAAATGCACTAATTGATACTGGTGCATCACATAGTATTATTAAAAGTAGAATTCCTGAAGGACTTGGACTTAAACCAGTTGGAGAAACAAAAATTAATACTGCTTCTTGCAAAGATTACAAATGCTATCAATATTTCTTAAAATTAGTTTTTCCTGAACACAATCTTAACTATGAGGGCGTATTTACAGCACTTCCACTCGATGGTCAAGAAATTGATTGTTTAATCGGAAGAGATATACTTAAAGACGTACTTCTAATTTACATTGGAAATATTAATCAATTTACAATTTCATTAAAATAGGCAGAAAAGAGAAAAGAATTGAAATCTTTCTCTTTTATATTTTTTTAAGTCTTACTTTCTATCTTTCTTTAGACAGAAATGAGGAAGGAAAAGCTTTTTGTAGTTTTCTATTACCATATTCTTTTAGATTTGGGGGTCTAAATTTTACTTAACTACAAAATATACTTTTCTTCCAGAGTTGATTTTTTGTAAGTATCTTGCTTTTACTAGGTTATTCAATCTTTGACTCGCTGCGTTTGTTCCTTTGTAACCGAAGCTTTCTCTTATCTCTTCAGCATCTGCTTTTCCTTTCTCTCTAATGTAAGTTATTATCCTATCATCAGTTTCTGAAAGAATTGCAATTTCTGGAACATTTGTTTCTCTTTGTGTTTGTGAGAACTGCAACTTATCGTACTTTTCTTGAATGTCTTTTAGAATCTTATTAGTTTCTCTTCTCTCTTCTAGTAACTTAAATACCAGAACTGAAAGAACTAATGGATCTTGAGACTTTTCTTGAATAGCCATTAAGTCAGATAACCCTAATTCCTTGAATTGTTGACCTAACAATTGCTCAAGGAACATCTTTTTAGTTTCTTGTAATTTTTCTGTATTATTATCTGTCATAGTATATCATGATATAGTCATGACTTTATTATAATATGATTGGGTTTTGATTTTTTCTAGAAAAAGAGGTTTTGGTTAGCTTTTCTAACCGGGGGTCTTATTTTTTACTAAATTTAAGGGGATTTTTGCATAAATTAAGGAAAAGCACACTAAAAAGCCTTACATTTAGTTCTTGCAAGGTATATTGTACAAGCAATACATATTGAAAGAACAGCAGAGAATTCCAAAACATCAATTATCATCATTTTTATCACCAGATTTTGCATTTAAAATATATTTCTGTATAAGTTGTGTCTAGTTTATATTAATAAAGGCACGGATTTGTTTTTTGTTTTAAAATCGCAGAAAAAGTAAAGAAAGTAAACTAGAATAATCTAGACTCTCTTCTTGGGACTCTAAAGCCATAGTTTCTTGTCTTTTCTAGAATCTTGTTTGTTATTAGATCTATCTCTTGGATTGTTAATCTGCTTCTTAAGTCTGCTTCAACTAGAACTGAAGGGTAGGTATAGGTTTTGTTGAAAGAAGAGATGCTTGATATCATCTTAACTAGCTCTTCTGTGTAGTTTTTGAGAGACAATCCAAACTCCTTAAAGTAAATAAACTCAATTCTTAGTGGATAATCATGATTGGAAAGCTTCAAGTAACAACAATAAAGATTATCTCTTATGTCTTCAGGAAAATCTGCAAGGATTGGATGAGACTTTGGATCCTTGGAATATTTGAAGATACCTGTTCTTTGGTTTTCCTCTAGGATTGAAAAGACAAGGAAAGAATCAAATAATTCAAACTCAATTGATTTATCTTGAAAGACTTCATCTTTTAAGACTGTGAAGAAACGACTTGCTCTACAGTCTTCTATACAACCTGCCAAGAATATTTTTCTATCTCTTGCCTCTTTGTAAAGACTTTGAAACTTTGAAATTAAAGAAGTATATTTCTTTTTCTCTGGACAATCCTTTGTTGGCTTGTTAATATATTGTGGGATAATTGAACCATCAAGCAAAAGAAGTTGAGGAGCAGTCTGTCCAAGAATTAGTGAGGTTGCATCTAATTCTTTTCCTAATCGTAAAATTGAGGTGTTCCACATTATTTCTTCAAGCTCAAGAGAGGAACTAGAGAGATAAGGTTTTGGAAGATTATATTGAAATGGAAAATACTTGTAGTCTTTTAATTCTCCATCTTGGTATTCAAAATAAACACCATAGTCTTTGATGATTGTAATATTTGCAAAATTAAGTTGCTTAGAAACAAAGCCTGAATCCACTCCCCCTACTTTAAGATTAATCTTGCTATCTATAGCGATTGATTCAATTAGTTTTTCTTCTGAATTGTAAGGATTAACTTTACTAGCTATATCAAAAGTCTTTAATCTAGAAATAAACACTTGATTTCTATTGTAACCATTAACCATCTGATCAACTATATCATATATTTCTTGAGACATGTTTATTTCAATTTTAAATCTTTCATTAATTGTTCGTGTGTAAGTAATTTTCCATTCTTTATTTGTTTTCTTGCTTTCTTACAATATTCAATATCTTCTATTGTTTCATATTCATCTAATTTATCTTTTATGAACTTTATGAATTTCTTATTATTAGTGTCTTTTCCTGCAGTTATATAAAATAACTTCATATCTGGTGATTTTAAAGCAGTTGTAAATTCTTCATTTTTATCTGGATTAAAATAGGTGTATATATTTTTTCTATGGCCAACACTCAAAATATAAATTTGATCTTCTTTTATTTCATATATTACTCTATAATTACCAATATGTAAACTTCTACAACCCTTTAATTCATTTGTTAGTGGTTTACCTATATCTGGGTTTTCTATTAATTGATCTATTTTTTTAAATATCTGATCTTCAATCTTTTTGTCTAATGATTTTAGAAACTTTTTATGTTTTTCAGTAATATAAATTTCGAAAATCACTTTCTGCCCATCTCCTTTTTTAAATCAGAATATTTAATTCCTTTTCCTTCTTCAAATTCCTTTCTTGCTTGTTTTACTTCTTTTAAATTTTCAAGCATTTCCATTTGATCTAATTTTTGTTTAAATCCTTTTCTTGCAACTTCGCTCCATTTTATTTCAGAATAATTTTTCATTCTATCATACATTTCTTGTGAAATACTTAAAGTCATATTTGGCATATGTCATCACCCACATATTTATGTGGCAACACATTTATATTTGTATTTATGATCTGCCTAGACAATATACTATAGGTTAAAATAAGTGGGGGTATTTTCGGGGGGGTGGCTGTCCAGTGCGAAATCTACTTTAATTTATATCTTTTTATAATTTTATATTTCCCAGAAAAAGAAGGATAATAGCTTACTAATTGTATTTCCTTAATAATCATCTTTCCAAAATCTTGATTTTTATATTTTTTTACTTCTTCTAATAATTTCTTTGAATCAGAAACGATGTGCATCATTGTAATGTGAGGAATATAATTCTTTTTCTCAAACTCTGGAAATTGACCCGGGAGAGTTTTACAAAATAGATTATGATATTTTTGTAATTTCTTATCTTTAGAATAAGCTTTTGCAATAACTACATTTGGGAAATTACTTATATTTTTTACTTCTATTTCGAATGATTTAATTTTATCTATAATCAAATCAACTTTTTTAATATAATCAGAAATTATTTTTTTATTTGGCTTTCCTTGAAAATTTGCAATTCCTTTTATTGTACAATGATAACTTTTTTCAGGATATTTTTCCTGCATAGAATCTGCTTTTTTTAATTTTTTAGAAACAATTGCTAAATTTTTATTTATTTCATTACTTGTAAATAAATTTAATGTTATTGAACAAATCTGTTTTTTAGATTCCATATTCTCTACTCACTTACATTGCTTCTAATCTTTTATTCTTTCTTGTATTGGTGGGTGAGTGGAGAATAGTCCTGAAAGGCCACCGTCTGCTAATGGATTAGCAATGTAAAGATGAGCTGTTCCTTTGCTTGCGTTCTTTACGGGCTCATGAGCGGCTGCTATTTTCTTTAAAGCATCTGCAAGGCCTTTTGGGTATCTTGTTAATTTTGCACCTGTGCTGTCTGCTAAATATTCTCTGTTTCTTGAGATTGCAAGTTGAATCATCATTGCAACAAGTGGAGCAAGAATCAAAAGAACTACTGCAATTATTATTCCAACAACGCTTTTATTGTCTGAATCATCACCGCCGCCAAAGATTAAAACTCTTAAAGCAATATCTGAAACAATTGAAACTATTCCAAAAAGAATTGAAGTAACCATCATTACTTGTATGTCTCTGTTTTGAATGTGTGACATTTCGTGAGCAACAACTCCCTCTAATTCTTGTCTATTCATTATTTCTAAAAGGCCTGTTGTTACTGCAAGACTGGAATGTTCTGGGTCTCTTCCTGTTGCAAATGCATTTGGAGATTTATCTTCAATGATATAGACTTTAGGTTTTGGTATTCCTGCAGAAATGGAAAGACCTTCAACAACATTATGAAGAAAAACATATTTCTTTTCATCTGCTTCATGAGCACCACTTGTGAAAAGAACAATCTTGTCTCCTACAAAATAACCAAATAATCCGTAGATAATTGCGAAAATTCCAGCAATTGTAAGTATTCCAAAACCTGCAAAATTAAAAATATACTTTAAAGCAATTGCAATAACGATTATAAATACAAAAAAACCTAAAAATAAAAAATAAGTTTTTACTTTATTATTACTAATTTCACTAAATATTTCTCTTCTTTCTGTTTTGTCCATATTTTCACGATTATAAATAAAAGCTATATAATATCATTAATAATAATAACATTTAAAAACAAATACATCTTCAAAATTATATTTAATTAAATGGGATTAATGATGGCAACTACCAAAAAATATTTATATCTAAATAAAGAATTTAATTTGATTTTAGAGAAACTAGAAAAAAAAACTCTTAATATAAAAGATATAGAACCTTATATTCTTAAAAAAGCAAATCTAGATAACGAACAAATAATTAAAGAAATTGCAAAACTGAATAGACAAAAAAAGATTGGTTCTCCAGAATCAATAATACAAGAAAAAAAACATTATGGGGAGTTCTTAACTTCTGAATTTTCAGAATATCTTGTTAATTACCAAATAGGCTACAAGCAATTAACCAAATTATTTGAATCAAAAGATATTGAAGAAATAATAATTAATAATTTAGATAAAGTATTTATAATTGATAGAAATCAAAATAAAGAATTAACTGGAGTGTCTTTTACAGACAAAGAATATGATGAATTTATTGACCTCTTAATGAACACAGTTAATAAAAATTTCAATAAAAGAGAATTTATAGATGGAGCATTACCAGAGGGTTCTAGATTAAATATTGTTTCTAAAAACGTATGTAATTTTCAAGCAATAACTATTAGAAAATTTACAAAAAAACCACTTACGATTATTGATCTTATTAATGCTGGAACTTTAGATTCATATACTGCAGCATATCTTTGGACAATTATTGATGGATTTAAAATTAGACCAGCAAACGTTTTTGTTTGTGGAGGGACCGGTTCTGGAAAAACCACTTTCCTTAATGTCTTATTGGATTTTATTAATAAAAATGAAAGAATTGTTTTAATTGAAGATACTGCAGAAGTAAACATTAGTGATTTTGATGATTCTGTATCTTTGTTATCTGATATTTCAAATGAAAATAGTTTATTTGATATAACCATTAATACTATGAGAATGAGACCAGACAGGATTATTATAGGAGAAGTTAGAGGAAAAGAAGTTCAAGGACTGTTTGTAGCAATGGACACTGGACATAATGGTTGTTTTGCAACAATACACTCAAACAATAGCGAAGACACAGTTAGTAAACTCTTAAACAAACCTATGGAAATTTCTGAATCAAATATTATATTATTAGATATAATAATAATATTAAATAAAAAAATAATTAATGAAAAATTAACTAGAAAAATTTCACAAATTACAGAAATTACAAAAATGGGAAATATTAGTCTAAATCACATCTATCAAGATTCAGGAATATCATCAACTACTACTAACATTATGTCCTCGCATTTTGCAGAAAAACTTTGCGAGATTGCAAACATCTCTAAAAACCAATTTAAAAGTATTGTAGAATATAGATCTAGAATTTTAGAAGAAATATGTAAAAATCAACCAAACATTACTAGAGAAAAATTAAAAACGGTTATTCACAGTCCAGAATTTGAATATAAGACAATTCTTAATAAATAAATAGATTTATTAAATATATATTGTAAATATTATATATACAAAAAAGGTGAAAAACATGGCATTTAATTTAAAAGAAATATTTAGTAGTAAAAAAAACACAATTAAAGAAGACGAAAATAAAAACTTCAATGCAATTCCTGTAATGGAAAAAACACCAAGAATGGATCTTGCATTAATTATTACTAAAAGAGCAAATCTTAATTTAGAAAAATACACAGACAAATCTAAATTAAACGAAGACATTGAAAAGTATGGACAAATGGCAATTGATTATAAGAAAAGAGGAGCAACTGAAAGACAGTTGACAAACCTTAGAGATAAAAGACAAGAATTAGTTGTTGAAACACAAAAGATTGATGTTCTTACTGAATTATTAAATCAAGACAATCTTGTTAAGACTGCCTATGGAAAGAAAAGACAAGCAGAAATCTACGCCACTTTAATTAATAGATATAAAGAAGGTTCACTTAACTTAATTGACTTTAAAGAAACACTTCAAGAACTTTCAATTATTCTTAAATCAAGAACAGACGATAGAAACGAAACACAGAAACTAGAAGACTTTAATGCAAAATTATTCTAAATCTTTCTTTTTTTTATTTTTATAAAAAATCATGTATTGATATCTGGTTAAGGTCTTTTATTGGTCTTGACCAAATGCTTAATTCTTTTGAAATGGTTTTTGAAAACTCATCTGCAAAGCCATGCATTGTAAATACTTTTTTTGCTTTTGTGGCTTTTACAAATTCTAAAAGGTCATGATAATCACAATGATCTGAAATTGGAATACATCTGCCTGACTTATAATGATTCCAACCTGTTGCTAGGTAACTTGCGACTTTTCTATTCTGTTGGTGTTCTAAACTTTTTATTAAATCCGCATTGATTAGATTCATTGGAACAATTAAGATGTTGTGTGTGTCTGTGTTATGATCAAGGAGATCATAGTTTCCAAGAAACACATCAAAATCCTCATAAACCTTTGAATAATCAAATCCTTTCTTTGTAACGATTGGAGTTTCTCCTAAATATTCATTAACAAACTTAATTATTTCTTGGGATTTACCAAGCGAGTATGCCCCTATGAGGACAAGCTTACCGGAATTTATATCCTTTGAAATCTTTTCTGCAAAGTCAAGATATGTTTTTTCTCTTTCTGGAAAAACAAATTCTTTTTTTCCAAAAGTGGTTTCTAGAACAAGTATGTCTGTTTCAATTGGCTTTGCTCCACTTAAGAGAAGAGAATCCTGTGTTCTAAAATCTCCTGTGTAAAGAAGAGATTTGTTTTTACTTTCTAAGTAAAACATCTTACTGCCTAAAATGTGTCCTGCATTTAATGCTTGCATCTGGATATTATCTGTTAAGTCAATAGTTTGACCATTAACAAACTCATAATCTAAAGTTTTCTGTGTGCTTAAATTAATTAATGCACTTGTTTCTTTTGTAGTAAATATCTTTTGAGGAGTTATAGATATATGATCGCTATGCCCATGAGTAATTAAATTATAATCCTCTGTAGCACCAATCTTACTTTGGTCAAAATTTGCTTTCTGGTTACTGTCAGTAACTGAAAAGCAGTGTGAATAGTTTAAAATCATCTCGTATATATTATCCCAACATTATTTTATATTGTTTTTGTTTTAAAGAAAAAGCAACAGGTATATAAAGATTTTTTAATATAAATTATATATCTTAAGGGGACATAGGGTAGTCCGGTCTAGCCTAACGGGCTCCAGTTTTTTGGAGTGTGCAGGATGTTTTTAGAAACAGATGACTGAAAAGATACAGGTATGCTAAGAATTATCTTAGATACAAAAAGGAGATACCTGTTGACCTGGGTTCAAATCCCAGTGTCCCCAAATATTTTACTTATTTTACAAAGTTTAAAGCAAATCTTGCAAAACCAAACTTTATTTTTTTAAAGAAACCAACTGAATTGTAAGTTATTTCTTTTGTCTTTAATGCAATTTTTAATTCTTGAATTTTGTTATTACTTTCAAGTATTCTATTTGCGGTTTCTTTTGGAACATTTACTATTAATGTTGGAGAAACAGAATTATCTAAATAATAACTATCAAGCACCGCATCTTTAAAAACTAAAGTTATTGACTTAACATTTTCCCCGTCTATAATGTTTAGTAAGATTTTCTCATTACCTATAAAATTTTTTAAAGAACTAGGCAATCCATTCATTTGGCTATTATATTGTTCTTTTGCATCTTTTGGATCATCAAATAAGCCATCTACATCTGCATAAATTGTGCCTATTAACAATACTAAAGAAAACACAACTACTATTTTTTTTAAATCAAACATATTCTTTCATTCTCCTTTTTTAATAATCATTATTTGTAAAAGTAATTTTTGCTCTTGAAATTTTTTTATAAAAATTGTATTCGTGTTTATTTGATCTTGCTTCAAAAAACATCAAATAAGACCCTTCCCAAAATAAAAACCAACTAATTGGTTCTAATAGCATATGTGGAATTTCTAATCCTAAGTTTTTAAAAAATTCTTCTGTAGAGTATTTTACGGTTAGTATGATTACCCCTAGAATCACTAATAATATACCAGTTCTAATTAATCTATGTCTTTCCTGTTCTATAATTTTAAACCGCTTTTTAAAGTGTTCTTCAATTCTTCTTTTTATAATTATTTCTAAACGATGTATTCTTTTATTATCTGGAAT
>JBBABY010000006.1:0-36141 GCA_041657425.1 archaeon | reverse complement strand
ACAAATCTCAAATTTATTGTTTTATGAATGCTATCCATTCCTTCTTTTTTTAGTTCTTGTAAAAAATCATCAGACAAAGATCTATGAGTTAATGGTTTAGTATCAAAATCAGAGAAAATATCCTCATAATCTGATATGCTCATTAGAACTTCTTTTGTTTCAATATCCTGTGGCATTGATTTAACTAGATTTGTTAATCCCATTTTATTATCACTTTTTTCTATAAATATTGTTATTAATAGTTATTAAAAATATAAATGTTTTGCTATTTCTTGAAAACCTGCTTTATTAATGGATTTTTGCAATAGTTTTACCTGGAAACCCGCATTTATAATGAGCCTTCGCACTGGACAGGCACCCCCCCGAAAATACCCCCTTTTCTTAAAACAGTTAATAATTATCTGCCAAGATAAATAGAAAATGTATTTTATGAATTGTGGAGCTGGATTATGGAACATAGGCTGTGCCTACTAAATAGCACGTATGAAATGGACAGGGCAAGAGTGGTTCTCTACTTTGGTAGAGATCCTCTCAATAATAACTACGAGTTTATCTATAAATCTAACTTTTATCCTTATTTTGTTGCAGAAATTAATCTTTCTCTTGTTAGTCAATTACTTTCAGATTTTAAGAAAGACATTTCTCTTAAATCTCTAGAAGAAAATACAAAAATAATTGCAAAGGATTTCGAGATACTCTCTAAATGTGCAAAAATCTTACAACAAGCGACAAGTAAAAATATAATCTTAATTGAACCGGAAAGACAGTTTTTAATTAGAAATAATTGGAGTTATTATGATTCTTTCTTTGTTTTTAAAAATAATATCAGAAAGATAAATAATGAAAATCACATTCATTTTGCAATCAGAGATTATACTGAAAGCCTTAATGATTCTGAAAAGTTAAAGTTAATTGAGCCACTTACCAGAAAATTAATTCTAAGTAACATCCTTAGATTGAAACCAGAAACAAGCATTAAGAACGACCAGATCTTAAATATTCTTTTTGAAAATGAATTTTTTAATAATGAACTAATCTTAAAGAACACTAATAATTACTATTATCAAACTAAAGAAAAATTCATCAAAGAGCACATCAATCTAGATTTTTCAAATGTCTTACCTTATCTTCTAACTAAACAATTTAACAATATTGGCTTTGAAACAATCAATTGTTCTTGCTGTAAACCTTCTGCTGTATTACAAGAAAATGTTCTACCATCTTCTCTTGTTGAAGTTGAATTTAAAAAATCTGGTTTTTACTTTATTTCTTGCGATGATATGTGGTCAAGAGAGTATCATTCAATTCATGAATTAAAAGAAAATAGAGAAAACTACAAAAAACAAAACGGGCTTCTAAAGATTCCAATTGGGCCATTTACAAAAGGCCAGAAAGAAAATCTTTTACTTTCAGATGCCCTAAAGCTTACAAATAACGAAGAAATAAAAATTTTAGATAATCTAGATAAACTTACATGGACTTGCAAGAAAGAAGAATCTTTTATCTCTAAAATTATCAATTCATTAATTGAAAGACAAAAAAAAATAGAAGAATCAATAAATATTAGTACAATTATTAATTATACCTCTTGTGATTTTGGAAAATCCAGAGATTTAGAAACAAATCCTATGTTCTTACAATACCTTACAGAATACTCGCTTATCAACTCCTTGATTGAAGAAATCCCTCGCTTCCTTCAACACAAAAATACTAAGTTTTATTCCCCTACAATGGAACTAGCTATCAGATCTATTAAGTATAATACATTTAACGAAATAAACAAAGAAGAAGACCAATTGATTGTTTCTTCAAAAAGTAATATTCAACTTACAAACAAAAAGCTACTTTTGAAAATTAATCAAACATTTCCAAAAATGAATCTGCCAATTCCAAGACTTGTCATTGGATAAAATTACATCTCAGAAATGTGTCATTTATAAATTTATTCCCAAAGAACAAGAAAAATATTTTCAACCGCAATAATTAAATTTCTTGATTTCTATTTAAATAAGAAAAATTACTCTGGAATAATAACGCATCGGAAACCAAAATTACTCAATCTATCACTAGGAACAGAACCTAACGATAAACTTAATACTCCGGCATTTGTTATATATCCAAAACTACCTCCTCGCAAATATCCTGTTATTAATTCATTCGTACTTGATCGATCACTACAGAAACGACCTGTACCAACACCTTTAGTATCATTATACAATGGATTTAATAAATATAAATCTTTATATATAAAAGTGGTGGTGCCTAAATTCGTATAAATTAATTTTCTATTAGTGTTGTTCGTATAATATTCAATCCATCCGCCTGTCCATCCCCCATTATTAACGGTACCATTACTATTATAAGCATCTGGGTGATTTCTTATTGCAACGGTATTTGATGTCCATTCAAGTATATTTCCCGAAAAATCCCAAATTACTTCATTATTATTTAAATATAAAGTTCTTCTTTGAGTTGTGCCTAATGCCCCTGTTTCATAATATCCGTTTTCATCATCTTCTACTGCAGGTAGAGCGAATGGAGGATCATTATCTGTATGCCCCACATATAATATATCTCCAATAGAAGTCCTCCAATTATTTTGTACTCTCTCTATATTTCTTGCAATAGTCATCCATTCATTATTTGTTATTAAAGAACCGCCAGAATTTTCACAAATTTGTTTTGCAGCACACAAATTAACTTCTGTTAAAGGACTATTCGAATATGTAGATTGAACAATTGTAGATACCGCACTATAATCCTCTGTTCCATCAGTACAAGTTGGAGATACTGTATCGTGTCCTGATCCACTGCTATATTTTGCTTCATATTTCATTACACAAAAACCATTATTATCATTCATTGTTCCATAGAGATAATTTCCAGGAACTGGGATATATCCTGATAGGCAATTTTCTGGACCTAAAAAATTATTAGAGTTAATATTTGAAATAGTTACTATAGAAGTATCTGAATATTTCAATTCTACTGCAAAAGTAGAACCATTAGATTCAATTATTCCTAAATCTAAATATGGGGTGCAAGTTTCGGACCATTCCTCCCATTGATAACAAGATTTCAAAATTATAGATGTTAAAGTTTCTGAACCATTTATTGGATTTATCATTTCAATAGGTACAAAAGAACTACCATACCCTACTAATTTATAAGAAACTAGATTTTTATCTGAATTTGCAGTTAAAAAATCACTGGTTAAATAAAGTCTTCCATTTTGAGAATAAATCTCTAATTCCACTGGTGCCTCAATTGTAATATTTATCGTTGAGGTTATAGTTTCTAAATCATCAGTTATACTTAAGGTAATTAAATGTTCTCCTACATTCAAATCAGCGATATCAACATCACAATCTGTTCCAAAATTTCCATAAATGTTAGAATCCCAAGAACAGCTATAAGCCCCTTGATTATTATCTGTAGTTCCTACAAAATTAATATTATCTTCAAAAGTATAAATAAAGTCTATGGGACTTTCAATTACTGGCACTAAATGATCTTTAATTGTTAAATTAATAGTGTCTGTATTTGTGTCTGAAGCTTCTACTGTTAACGTAATTAAATGAGTCCCTACATTTAAATCCGAAAACGAAGTATTACAATCTGTTTCGAAATTGCCGTAAATATTGGAATCCCAAGAACAACTATACTCTTCATTTCCCCCGGTAATTAAGGAATTAAAATCAATTACTTCGCCTATAAGAAAAAGATTTGAATCTTCGGGGGAAATAATACTAACAAGCAACGGATCCATTTCTGGAACAATATCTCCAATACTTGAAAAATTAGTAATATTTTTTAATAAAATATATTGATTATTTGAAGTCTTTAACTGTATACTAACTTTATTTTCAGTAATATTAAGATCTGAGAAATTAGTTAAATCTAAAATATTTAATCCTGTTTTTAATGTATACTCTGGAGTTATTGGAACTTCTGCGGTTTCATTATTGTCTGTAAATATTTTATATCTTGTAATTACAATATCTTCCATTGCTACAGTAGTTGGAGGATTATAATTAAATTGTATTACTCCATCACTAAAATTTTTAGAATATACAAAATGTTCTGCATCAGAAGAAGACAATTCTTTTATATTATTTGTTTTATCTAAAGAATCATTTGTAAATCCTTTCCCAAAAGATAGAATAAGTACCGTAAGTATTACTATAACTACAACTAAGAGAACTGTTGCAATGATTGGACTTATTGCTTTTTTTTTATTTTTCATAGATGCCACTAGTAGAATTACTGTAAAATTTTATACTTTTCTTATTTTTAATTAATTAAAAGAAAAATAAGTTACTAAAACTTACTTATTTAATTTAATTTCAATTGCCGAAACTTTCATTGGGGTATTGTTTTCAGTAATTATTTCTTCTGTTGAAATTGCAATATCTGTTATCTTAACTGAATTAACAAACTTGTTCTTAACTATCTCTGCAACATCTACTGCTTTAGAGATTGTCTTTCCTCTTGCTTTTATAACTACTGCGTCTGTTCCTTGATTAAACTGAGTTATTACTGCTAATACGTATGCCATTGTTCCTTTCTTTCCTATGTAAATTATGTTTCCTTCCATTTCACTCATAGTTATTTACCCCCTTTGATATATAATTGTATTAGATTATTATTATATTTAAACAAAATATTTAAAAAATAGCTTTTTTTGTAATTAAATCAGCTTTTTTATTTTTTTAAGAGTTTCTTCAAAATGATCTATTTCTGATTTTGTATTATAGAAATAAAAAGAGGCTCTAACAAGTCCATTTTTATTTAATCTAGAAACTATTGGTTCAGCACAATGCACTCCTGCTCTTGTTGCAATGTTTCCAAACTCATCTAAGAAAGAAGAAAGCTCTCTTGAATTTATTCCTTTAAGATCAAAAAGAATAATTGAGCCTTGCTTGTTTGTGTTCATTGGATTGTAGATTGTTAATCCAGGAATATTATTTAATTTTGTTAAAGCGTAATCTGTTAATTGTTTATCTTGCTTTTCAATATTTTCTATTCCAATTCTTTTAAGATAATTAATTGCCTCAAGAGTGCCAAAAGCACCGGAAATATTTGGAGTTCCTGCTTCAAATTTGTTTGGTAATTGGTTCCATGTTGATTTCTGGAAAGTTACATGCTCTATCATGTCTCCTCCAAATCTAACAGGAGAAAACTTTTCAAGTAATCTTTCTTTTCCAATCAATACTCCAACACCTGTTGGCCCAAGCATCTTATGCATGGTACAAACAAAAAAATCTACATTTAATTTCTTAAAATCAATCTTTCTGTGTGGCGCGGACTGTGATCCGTCAACACACACTAAAATATTTTTCTTTTTTGCAATTTCTACAATTTCTTTAATTGGTGCAATTGTTGCTATGGTATTTGAAATATGAGCGACTGTTATTAGTTTAGTTTTATTTGTAATTTTCTTTTCTAAATCATCAAGATTAAAAGTATAATCTTTATTTATTTCTACAAATTTTAATTTAAGTCCTAATTTCTGAGATATAAATTGCCAAGGGACAAGATTTGCGTGATGCTCATAAACTGTTGTTAAGATTTCATCTCCTTTCTTGAAGTAATTGCTATTATACAACATGTACATTATCATATTTAAAGAATCAGTACTGTTATGAGTTAAAATTACTTCTTGTTTCTTACAATTAAAAAACTTTGCAAGTTCTTGATGTGCCTCTTCATAAACAACACTTGCTTCTTGAGATATCTTGTAAACTCCCCTATGAATGTTTGCAGGACAATTAAGATAATAATAATCCATTGCTTTAACCACAGAAACTGGCTTAAGAGAAGTTGCTGCGCTATCTAAATAAGTTATTTCAGTTTTTAAAACAGGAAAATCAAGTCTATATTTTTCAAAATTCATTGTAAATTCACATTTTTCCCTAAATTAATATATAGGCAATCTTTTTAAATAAATATGGGACAATATATATTATATAGAGTGACCTAAAAAAGGCTCTTTTTTTAATATTTAATGAAAAGAATGATTATATATGAAGATACCAAAGCAAATAAAAACATACTGTAAAAAATGTAAAAAACACGAGAGCCACAAGCTTTCACCATACAAATCAAGAGGTGCAAGAACATTAGCTGTAGGATCCAGAAAAAATGTTAGAAAGCATAAGACTGGTTATGGTGGAATGGCAAAGCACATTGCAACTGTTAAAAAACAGAATAAAAAGCCAGTATTTACTGCTGAATGTTTAGTATGTAAGTCAAAGCACTATTTTGTTATACCAAAGAAAATGAAGAAAACAGAATTCACAACAGACTAAGTTGAGTTTTGAGTTCTTTTCTTCCCCAAGAAAAATCAAAAATTTTTCTGGGCCCAGAAAACTTTAGGTTCCCAAATAAAATTGCTAATTTTCTTGGGCACATAAAAATTTTTGATTTTTATTGTGTTTTTGGGTTTCTTTAATCTTTTTAAATTCATCTATAATATATTTATAGTATGGAATTTGATACAATCTATAAATTCATTGCTGCAAGTTTTGCAATAGCTTATTTTATAGGATTAATTATAGGAATTGTAATTATAGGATTTAATTTAAATAATTATCAAGAAGCAAATATTACTAACTCTTTTTATTTAACGAACTCTATTAATTTTAGAAATTTATTTACTGAGACTTTAGATACTTCTTTTAAACTAGCAATTTTGCCATTTTCATTTTTAATCATTGGAATTCAAAATGGTTTTACTCACGCAATATATATCCTGTCTCCGCTTTTAGGGCAAATCAAACTTGCAGTTTTATTGATTCCTGAAATCTTTTACTTCTTGGCATATATCTTATTTTCGGCAGTTGGATTAAAACTAATTATGGAGATTATTTTATTTATTGTAAATAAGTTTTTAATTAAAGAAAATAAACAATTACTTAAAATCAAATTATTAAACAAACAAGATGTCTTATTTTTATACCTTGCTTTAATTTCAATAACCATTGGAACAGCAATACAAATTTATCTTTCTAAAATATTCTTTATATTTTTAATTAACTTTCAATTAATTACTTATATTTTAATTGTTTTAATATATGTAACCATCATTTCATTCTCATTATATTTACTATATCAAACAATTATATCTTTTGTTACACTAATAAATGAATTTAATAAAAATAAATGATGATAAACTATGGGAATTGACTTTGAATCTGAAGAAATAATTGTTGGAAGAATCCAGAGTCAGATTAAGAAATATGGAAAGAAAGGTACAGGTTACATTGGTAAAGTCGTTGTTTCAAGTGGAGATGACCCCGTTCTTGGAAAACGCGTGTTAATGGACGTCTCTAGATCACACGTTGCAATTGTTTGCGGAAAAAGAGGCGGAGGAAAATGCCTAACAGGGGATACATTAATTACATTAGAAGACGGTAGAGAAATACCAATTAAAGATTTAGAGAAAGAAAATAAACAAGTGCTTTCATTAAATACTAATCAAAAAATAGAAATTACAAAAAAAGAACAATTCTATAAAAGACAAGTTAATAAAACACTAGAAATAACATTAAGAAGTGGAAAAAAAATAGAATTAACTCCAGAACACCCATTATTGACAATTGGCGGTTGGAAAGAAGCAAAAGAATTAAAGAAAGGAAGTAGAATTGCAACACCAAGAATTATTCCTAAATTTGGAAATAAAAAAATTCCTGATTGTGAAATTAAATTACTTGCTTATTTTATCGCTGAAGGGCATTTAGGAAACCGATTTGTTTTATTCTGTAATACAGATAGAAAAATAATTTCTGAGTTTACTACCGCCATACATAAATTTGATCATAAACTTACAATAAATAAACATGGAGATTTTGGATTAAGAATTGTTGATAATAATAACACTAGAAAAATAATTACAAATAAAAGAAACGAAAGACAACAATTTAGTAAAGGCATAATTTTTGATAAAAAATCATCTATAAGGAAATATTTGGAAAATATTAATCTATATAATGTTAAATCAGAAACTAAGTTTGTCCCAGAAAGCATCTTTCAATTACCTAAAGAACAACTTTCTATATTCTTAAACAGATTATTTTCTTGTGATGGGACAATCTATTATGATACAAACAAAAAAGAATATAATATTTCATATTCTTCTTCATCTCCTAAACTAATACAACAAGTACAAAGTTTACTTTTAAGATTTGGATTACTTTCAATTATTAGAACAAAGAAAACTAAAAAATTACCTAACTATGAATTAAAGATTCTTTCTTCTCAGAATATAAAATTTATTAAAGAAATTGGATTTTTTGGAAAAAAAGAAGAACTTCAAAAGAAAGTAACTATAAAATCAAGTAATCCAAATGTAGATACAATACCTAAAGAAATCTGGGATATCTATAGACCAAAAAACTGGGCAATTATTGGTAAAGAATTTGGATATAAAAATCCTAAATCTTTAAGATCATCAATCAATTATTCTCCATCTAGAGAAAAACTTCTAAAAATTGCAATTACAGAAAAAAATGAAGGACTTAAAAAAATCGCAACAAGCGATATCTTTTGGGACAAAATTAAAGAGATTAAAGAGATTACTAAAAAGCAAACAGTTTACGATATTACAGTTCCTGACAACCATAACTTTATAGCAAACAACGTTATTGTTCACAATAGTTACGCTATGTCCGTTCTAATTGAAGAATTTGCAAAACAGCCTTTTGAAATTAAAGAAAGATTATCAGTCATTGTTATTGATACTGTTGGAATCTTCTGGACAATGAAGTATCCTAACGAAGAGCAAAAAGAAATGCTTGAAAAATGGGACTTAAAACCAGAAGGAATTGAAATTAGAAATCTTGTGCCTTTTGGAAAGAGAGATTTTTATGAACAGAAGAATCTTCCACATGATGGTTATTTCTCAATTAAAACTTCACAAATGGATCTTGAAGACTGGCTTGCTGTTTTTAAATTAACTTGGAGAGATCCAGAATCTGCTCTTCTTTCAAGAACAATTGAAAAAATTAAAAATAAAGTTGGAAGCAGTTATGATATTGAAGATATTGTTAATGAATGTAAAAAAGACGAAGACACAACAAAAGAAATAATTAATTCTCTTAATAACAGATTAATGGTTGCTAAGTCTTGGGGACTATTCTCAAGATCAGGAACAACTATGAAAGAGTTTGCTAAACCAGCAACAATAACAATAGTTGACACAAGTACTTACAAGGAATCAATTGGAATGGAATCCATTAAAGAACTAATTGTTGGAATATTAGGAAAAAGACTATACGAAGAAAGAATGCTTTACAGAAAAGAAGAAGAAATGTCTCTGTTGTCCGGAGGCAGAAAAGAAAGCGAGATGCCTATTATCTGGATGATGATTGATGAAGCACACATGTTTATGCCTAGCGACAGGCCATCAATTGCACTTGATGTTCTTTTACAGTGGATTAGAGTTGGTAGACAACCAGGATTGTCTCTTTTACTTGCAACCCAGAGACCAAACAAGCTTCACTCTGAAGCAATTTCACAATGTGATTTTTTCTTAAGTATGAGAATGACTGCTCAGGAAGACATTCAAGCAGTATCATCCATTAGACCAAGCTACCTTAACATCCCTATGGACAAATTCTATGGACAGATGCCAAAGGATCAAGGTTATGCTATTCTTTTAGATGACAACTCAGAAAAAGTAATGCTAATAAAGATTAGACCAAGACTAACTTGGGATGGTGGAAAGACTGCAAATGTTTTTATTGACTAAAGAGAAAAAGAAAAGACCTATTCTTTTCTTCTAGCTTTCCCAAATAGCGGTTTTCTAAATTTCCCTTCTACTACTAATTCTTTTCTTGCTTCTGCAATGGATTCTTTAATATACCCTTTTTTAGAACCATAATCTATATTCAGTTTCTCCATCATTTGTATAATTTGTTTTTCATCATCTGTTTTTTCTAAAAGGTATTTTGCAATAATTGGTCCACTACCATTAGTTAATGAATTTAGTATTCTTACAATAGATTCTGGATTTGAATTAACAAAACTATTGTCTAATATCTCTGCAGTCTTTGAATAATCGTGAGTTTTCTCATATACTAATTTTGCTAAATCACCAGTATGTTGATGACCTCCACAATCACGATATAATATTTTTACTAATTCTCCTACTTCTACTTTATCTGCTAATTGCCAAAATGTGCCACTTAAAGCATAAGATTCATTTTTATTTTTTTGATTTTCACTAATATCTATAAAAATTGTTTTTATTGCTGTCGCAGTAGAATACTTTTTATCTATATAGTCAAAAACTTCAGAAATGTTCGAAGAATTAGGTCTAATTATTTCTATTAGTTTTTGTATTTCAAAATAATTATTTTTTGGATCCAAATTACCATTTGCAATTTCATAAACTTTCAATTGTTCAGTTATATCTGTTCCAAATAATTTCATAAGATCTATTGTTGGCCTTATCATATATTCATGACTTAAGTTTTCTTTATTTCCTTTGTTTAATTTCGCTTTTAATTTACTTACTATTTTTGCTTCTTGTTTTAAAAGTTCAACTCTTTCTGCTTCACTTTTTTTATCTCCGTATAGCTTTTTATCAGAAATCTTTTTTCTTACTGCTAATATTCTATCATATTGCTTTACTTCTTCAGCAGTCAGCATACTACTTATAATTTCTTTAGTTATTGTATATTTAGAAACACCTGTATTTTGTAATGCTTTAACAATATGTGGGCGCAATTCTCCGGAGAATACAGGATAAGTATTTAATCTAATTAAATCTTTTTTCTCATAAACCTTACTCATTTCAATAAGTGCATCTGGAATCTCTGAGGTACTAAATATTCTTGATAATTCTTCTATAGAAATTTTACTATTATGTGCTGTTTTTACAATATTTCTTATTGACTCTCCTTTTGATTTTGCATCTAATAGAATCGCCATTGCTTTTTGATTTTCAAATTTACTTAAATCAACATTACTTTTAACTAATTCTTCTGGAGAATAATTCTGTGTTGAAAATCTATTGTTTTTGTTTGCAAATTTTCTCACATCAATTCCTTTTGATAATAGAAATTTCTCCGGATCTTCTTGTTCTCTTGCTTGTTTAAATAAATCTTTTATTTGTTCAGGCGTATAAGATTTTACTTGTCTCTTTAATTCATTTACTCTACTTGATTTTTCCTTGAATATTGGGTTAGTTAATTTTTTACCAGAAAATTCTGTTAATAATTTTTTCATTTTATATCATTTTCCATTTAAGTATATAATATTAAAATATAATTAAATTGTTGAACGATAAGTATAAATTGGTTTTTATTAAAAAAATAAAATAAGAAAAATTAAGAAAACTACTCGTCTATTAGCTTTCCGCCAAAGTTCTTAGATTCTACATCACAGATTTTTATCTTCTTACTGGCACCTTCTAAGTGAAGCACTGTGTCTTTCTCAAAATAGATTACTAGACTTTCAGAAGATAATCTAAACTTAATTGTCTGTGACTTTAATATTTCATCATATATTAAATCTATATTAGTTGCTGGAACAATAATGTCTATTCCTGCTTTTCTTCCTTGAACGTGTTCTGCAATGTTACTTAAGTCAACTGTTCCCATAACATTGAACTTTAGAACAAATTCTTCAATACTAAAGGATTCAACTATCTTTTTTAAGAACTCTCTTGATTTTTTTGGATTTTCAAAAGAAATAGTTCTATAGCATCTATATTTTTCTAAGAATGCATCTCCAATCTTAATTTCCTTTTCATAAGAATCAACTTCTGCCTTTAAGTTTTCCATTAAAGTGACCATTTTCTTATAAAGCGTTATCAATTCTCTTCTTTTGATTTCTTCTTCAATTATTGAATTAAATAATGGTTCTTTCTCGCCTAAATCTTCCAATTCTTTAACATCATTAGCAATTGAAGAGATTACTTCAGCCATCGGCTTGTATAATTCTGCAACCTTGTTCGTTTTATATAAACTCTTATTTAAAGAATCAAATAACTTAGATAATTTAGCATCAGTTTCTGGCATATGTTAATACCTCTTTAGAAATAATATATAGATATAATAAAGAAACTATATTTAAAGGTATTTCTTAGAAGAAAGATTTAAAAATGAATTATTTTCTTATTGCTGGGCTTTTCTTAATTACTGGTTTATCTGTAAGTAATTTGCTAATGGCAGTTAATTGCTTTTGTGTTGGTTTTTTGTTTGCAGTTCTTGTAACGAAAACTTGCCCAAACTTTCCGATTATGGGATTTGCAATTGGTTTTCTGGGTTTTGATGGCGACATATTTATTATCCTTTAATTATTCTGTGTTCATTTAGTTTTTAAATGCGCTCCTTTATTTCAACATATGCAGTGTAGGCTGCTACTGCCCCCTGGCTTGCAGCAGTTATTACTTGCTTTAATTCCGTTGAATTTGTGGCATCACCTGATGCAAATATTCCTTCTTGGTTTGTTTTTTGCTTATTGTCTACAACTATGTAGTTGTTTTTATCTAGAGTTAGATTTAATTTACTTAATAACTCAGTATTTGGGACAGAACCAACTTCTATAAATAAACCGTCTATGGAAATTGTTTTTTCTGTATTTGTTTTTATTGCTTCTAATTTTTCTTTACCAAGAAGTTCTATAACTTCTGTTGTGTAAAATATTTCTATTTTAGGATTAGTTGTTGCTAAATCTACCCAAGCTTTCTCTGCTCTTAGTTTTTCTTTTCTGTAAATCAAATAAACTTTATCTGCTAGATCTGCTAAAAGAAGAGCAGAAGTAACTGCTGCATCACTGCCTCCAACTACTGCAACAGTTTTTCCTTTGTAAAAGCCTCCATCACAAGTTGCACAATAGCTTACGCCTTTTCCAACTAACTCGTCTTCTCTTTCTACTCCTAACTTTTTTCTTGTTCTTCCAATAGCTAAAATTATCTTTTTACTTTTAACTGTTCTTTGATCTGAATTGACAATAAATATTTTATCTTGTTTATCAATATCCATAACCTTTTCAAAATTAACCTCTACTCCAAGAGATTGAACTTGATCAAGAGTTTTCTCTGACCATTCCATTCCTGAAATTTCTTTAAAGCCAGGATAATTACACACCTTGTGAGCATAAGAAATTGTCCCTCCAAAAGAATCAGAAAACACAATTACTTTTAATCCATATCTTGCTGCATAGATCGCTGCAGTTAAACCTGCGGGCCCGCCACCAATGATTGCAATATCATAAATAGTATCAGTCATTTTTTCTTCCCCTTATTAATAAATGTATCTTCAAATAACTTATTATAATCTCTTTTTTTTGGTTTTAAACCTAAAGATCTCTCCATGGATTCAAAACCATATTTTATTGTTTCAGGGCTTACCTCTATTGTTGGAATACCGCACTCTTCTAAGGCATCAAGAAACTCTCTATAAGTAATTCCTGCGAGGTTTGCTCCGCCTGCAATATTGACTTCTTTGTTTTTGTATGCTTTTAGAGCCATACCCAGTTTATATTCCTTTAATCCTTTTTCAATCAATTTTCTTAAAAATTCAGACTCTGTTAGATTTTCTTCTTTTGCAATATTATATGCCGTGGTGGCCATTGAGTCAGTTAACCTTAAGGTCTTAACATTCTTTCTATCACAATCATATTTTACTTTTTTCATAAATATCACATTAATTCTTTTCTTGCTTTATCTATATATTTTAGTTTCATTGATTTTAGGCTTTCTAAAATCATTAATTTTTGAAGAATTTGTTCTTTTGTAAATTTCTTTTGTTCATATTGACGCATTAGATAATCAACAATGTTTGCAGCGAGTATTTGATTTCTTTTACAAAAATCATAAGGAATTCCGTTGTCAATGAAAACAATTATTTTGTATTCTTTTGCTAGTGCTATACTAAATAATTCCCCTGAATTATTTGCAATTTGACTATTTATATTTCCTGGAACACTTTTTGGATCTTTTACTTGTATTGCGCCTTGTGATTTTAAGTCATTATAGGTTTCTAAATCTAATGGAGTATATAATTTTATTCTTGTAAAAGCTTGCAATTCTTCTTCTACTTTCTTTGTTGCAATTAAATCCCATAATTGTATAAACTGTTCAACTAAATCTAATTTCACTAAATGAATCCAAAAGGAAGTATCTATTATTGCTTTTGGTTTAACTTTTACCTTTGCCATAAATAGATATGAAACAAAATGTTTTTAAACGTAATACTTTGTAATACATTTTAGCAAAAAAATTAAAGAAAATTACACCAAATAATCTTTTCTAAATTCCTTATAAATCTTTTCTTTTCTATTTTTTGCTTTTTTAGAAATTGTCTCTATAAAAACAACCGCTTCTCTAGAATTCATATTTTGAAGATTTGTAGGACCAAAAGAACTATGCAATAGATTATAAAAATAAGAAGTGAATAATTCGTGCAAATAATTGTATTGTCTTGCTTGTAAATTACTATCTACGGCACTTACTTTTATAGAAGTAATTTCTCTTTTAAACAACTCTTGAAACAACTTTTCTTTAATCTCATGAACTGTTCCTTTTTTGGAAACTGCTAACAAAGAATCTAGTTTTCTTACCCATTCTTTTAATTGCCTTTGTTTCAACGCAGACAATCTGCTCGCTTCTGATTTTTTCAAATCTTATTCTCTTTCTGCGCTCATTAAATCTAACTTTTTATTAAATTGATTTCTTCTATCAATTATTTTTTGAGTATTTATTTCTGTAGGATTTTCTGATTGCCTTTTTTTATAAGCGTCAATTATTGTTTTTTTCCTCTTTTGTAAATTCTATTTTTTCATTGAAGGCTGCAGTTCCTGGTTTTGTTAATCTCCCATTTATTCTTTTATAACCTAGTTAACTTACGGTTAATGATTTTCCTTTAATTAATCTCTTTAATTTCAATAATAACTTTATTGCATTTTATTCACTTTTTCTTATTTTATCGCATTTTTCTTTTTATTTCTAATAACAGCATATTTTTTTGAGTTTTTAATTTAACTGAAACAAAATTTAATATTCGTTCTGCACCCAAATACTCTATATCTTTTAATTTTTCTGGACCTGTTGCAGCAATTGTATTATGTAACTCTGAATAATATCTTGAATTAAATGCGTCTCTTAATTTTTCTTCAAACAAAACGTGATTGAATTTTAACTGTTTTTTATGTATTAAAATTTCTTTATCAAATAATTCTCTAAACAAAGATTCTTTTTGTTCTGAAACATTTGTTTTTTTTCCAGATTCACTTAATCCTTTATTTAATTTAGATATCCAATTAGTTAATTGTCTTTTTTTAAGATCTGTTCTTCTTATCACTTCTTGTTTCAATGACTTTTCTCTAATTTTTGGAATTGCACTTTTCTTCGGATCAATTAATCTGCTTGTTTGAAGATCTCTTTTGAAACCTAACTCTGTTGGAGTTGCTTTTTTCCCAGTTATTGCTTTTCTTAAAGCTAAAAATGCTCTTGGTTTTGGTTTTGGCATAATCCCCACCCACCTCATTTAATCCTCATTGCAAAATAAGGTAACATTTCTTTTGGAAGTCGGAGTGTTTTTACTTCTGTTCCACCATCTTTTGTTTTTACTAAACATTTCATTGGAATAACTAATGTTGCTTTGTTTTTAGTTGCTTGAAGTGGATCTGCAGATACAGTTGTATTTCTTGTATTATTTATTGTTAATTTAGATGTTTTAGATACTTTATATGAAGATTTTACTAAAAGTTTTGTAGGGCCTTTAATTGCAGAAGTACCTGGTGCTTTTGATTCACTTATAAGTGCCATTCCCCATAATGGGCCCGCACCTTTTTTTATTGCTGAAACAGCAGATTTACCATAAGTTCTATCAAAATCTTTGTCAAAATCATTGTCACCGTCAGCATATTTTCCATCTATGCGGTCCTTAATTAATTTTGCTGATGCTTTTTCAGAAGACCAAGATGTTTTTAATACATTTTTATCTAATCCAAATACTTTTAATACTCCATTTTCTCTTTTTATTTTATTATACACTTCTAAATTTTTTGAATCGATTGTTAAACCTAATCTCTTTGCAATCAACGGATATTCTGCAAAGATCCAAGTTATACCATCTATATATTCACAATTATTCTGCTTACCATATTCGTTAAGATTTTCAAATAATGTTTTTAATTCACTTATTGTTCCTTGAGTTCCCTTTTGCTTGGATTCTAAGAAATCAACATGTAACTTTTGGATATCCCCCTTATTTCTAATACTTGTATTTAAAATAAAATGCTCTGTTGTAAATCTTTTTTTATCAATTATTCTTTCTGAAGGCCTCCAGGATTTTCTATCAACTAATCTTTCTTTATTAGCTTCCGTTCTATTACTAATGTCACGGCTATATCTGTCAACTCGTGCACCTATTCTATCTTCCATTTTCCCTTTAAAAGCAATCGCATTATTAATTTTTCTATAAATTGTTGGCATAATAATCTCCTTTGTAAAGTTATTTAATTATTTACAGAAATATTGTTAGGCGATAAGTATAAATAGATTGTGATTAAATTAAAAAAAAAAGAATGCTTAAAATAATTTTAAGCATCAATGTTTAACTTAAGCTTTGCCTTAAGCTCTCTATATCTATTTCTGATTGTTACTTCTGTAACGCCAGCAACATTAGCAACTTCTTTTTGAGTTCTTCTCTCGCCAACCATTAGAGCCGCAATGTAAACTGCTGCTGCAGCCACGCCTGTTGGTCCTCTTCCTGAGATTAACCCTGAACTGATTGCTTTCTTAACAATCTCTTTACCTTTTTCTTCAACAGCTCCTGAAAGACCTAAAACTGAAGTAAATCTTGAGATGTAATAGGTTGGATCTGTTAAAGGGACTGCAATTTCTAATTCCTTAACAATGAATCTATATGTTCTTCCGATTTCTTTCTTTGTTAATCCACTTGCTTCTGCCATTTCATTTAATGTTCTTGGAACATTATATGTTCTACAAACAGAATAAAGAACTGCAGCAACTACTGCTTCAATTAGTCTTCCTCTTATTAATCCCTTTTCAACTGTTTTTCTGTAAAGTAAAGCAGAGGTTTCAATTAATGACTCTGGGATATTTAAGTAAGAACCCATTCTTCTAAGTTCAGTTAAAGCAATTGAAAGATTTCTTTGCATAGAGTTTGAGATTGATGATCTCTTATGCCACTTGATTAATCTATACATTTGTGCTCTTGACTTTGAAGATAATTTATTTCCTCTAAGATCTCTTCCTGATCTTTCAATCATTGTTTCAAGACCTTTGTTAATCTTAACATACTTCATTGGTGAACCTGATCTTGCTTGTTCTGAACCTGGTGACTGATCAAAGTTTCTCCATTCCTTTCCCATATCAACCATGTCTTCACTTATAATTGTGTGACAATTCTTACAAACTAGTTCTCCTGTTCTTGGATCTTTATATACTTTATCTTTTCCACACTCTGGACACTTCATTGCCATTTTTTTCACTCCTTTGTGTTTTTATTATTATTTACTTTATCTTAAGTTTTTATTTAAAAAATAGTGCTTGCAACCGAGATTAACATTAAAAAACAAACTTAAAGCAAACCTATATAAATATTATTCTTTTTTCTAGTATATATAGGTTTCGGTTTTGAAGATTTTTACCAAATTTTGGGACTTTTAAAATTAGACTATGCTTTCTTCTTTTTTGATCTCTATGTTACTGCTTGTCAGGGTTGGACGAAGAAAAAGCCTTAATGGGTCTTTGTCTGGGTAACGGATAACTGCATCATTTCCAGAAATTACTTCTATTGTTACATTTGCTGGATTTTTATCCATAAAATCATTTGCATATTCAGAACTTAAACAATAATTAAGCTTTGGACTTTCTTTTAGGATGGTTAAAAGTTCTCCACCAATTATTGCATTATTTAGTATTTCATTTGCTTGAGGGATTATTATTAGAATTTCTTCTTTTATTTCTTGGGATAATTGCTTAATTAATCCATAAATATAATAAACATACATAGGGTCATTTTTGTTAACTGTAAAGATTTTACTAGATCCAATATTTTTATATGCGGCTTCAGAAATTATAGAAAGATTTGTGTCTCCAAAATAATTACCATACATTTCTTCTAAAATGTTTAATTTAGAAATTACCCTCCATTTTTCAAAGTCTGTAATTTCGTCATCAATATCTAAAGCAATAACATTATTTTTTAAATCTTGTATTGTTTTTAGATTATCAGTATATGCTTTATTAATTATTTTTTCAGAAACCCCGGATAGTTTAAAAATGCTAATAAATGCGATTTTTGGAATTGTAGATAGTGGCAATTTAATTTTAAAATAATCAATAACGTTTGAAGGAAAACCAAATGGAGATACTTTCATTTCAAAAGCTAGAAGTAATTCTTCTTTTTGTTGAGGATAAGAGAGAGTTTTAAAAACTCCTGTATTATCAAAAACAATGACTTTCTTTGAAGAAAGAAGATAATTTTCAGCAATAACTTTTATTGCAAAGATTCTGTCTTCTTCTTGGCCGCCAATAACAAGAACTGATCTTAAATTTTCTAAACTTGCATTTATTGTTATTCCATTCTTTCTTCCTAGTAATAACTTATCAACAGAAGAAATTGTGGAAAAATCAATTGAGTTTGGAGAATTAGTTAAAACTTTAATAACGAACGGATCTGAAAAGAAAAAATTCTTAACTTCTTCAGAAAGCATCTTTAAAGACAATAATTTAATATTATATGATTTAATTATAGACACAATTGAACCAGTAGCTTTATTTAATTGTAACATTTTTTTTTCTATATGATAATTAATTTGAGTTGAATCTATAATTTCGGTTTCTGTATTTACTATAAAAAACTTATAAGTGTTATTCTCTCCAATACCAAAATGCTTTTCATAAACAATACATTGGTTTGGAAGAGTTTCTGCAAAAATCTCTATATCTCCATTTACTGCAAAGATTTTATATAGTTGAATTAAAACATTAGATTGATCTCTTAATCTAAGAATTGAAACAAAATAATCATCACTATAGAATATCGTTAATTCCTTTTGGCCATACTTTCCTTCAAAAAGTGTATCCCACGTTGTTACTGCAATCATATTTATCTTATTAGCTATTCATATTTTAAATCAAAAGATATTTAAATAAATAATATGTAATATATTTTTAAGGGTTATTATAATTAGGAGATTTGTTAAAAATGGTAGATATTAAATTAATTAAAGATACAATCAATGAATTGCTTGAAGCAAACGTAGATAAAGATACTATATTTGCCACTTTAAGGGATATTGGAGTTGATCAAGCAGATATTGATAAATACTATTCTGAAATTACTTCTGGACCAAAAGAAGAAGCACCTGTTGCAAAAATTGAAGAAAAACCAAAAAGCGTAGATTTACCAAAAGTCGATCTCCCAAAGCCAACTACCACTACTGAAGAACTTGAAAATGCAACTAATGATGTTATCAACTCCAGCCTTTCTTCTGAACCAGAAAAAGAAATTATCTTTAAAACTCCTGAACCAATAGCTAATACTACTTTTGATACTACTGAACTTAAGAAACAGATCTCTGAACTTGAGGAAAAAATAATAGATATTAAAGCACAGATGAATGGTCTTACAAAAATCATGAAAGACATCTTAGAAGAAAATAGAAATATATTAAATAAGATGAAATAGAAAAAGAAAATTTATTTTTTCTTTTGAGATAGTGTTGCTTTCTTTACTCCCCAAATCGGTCGACCTAATGGTTTTTTCTTATTTACTGGTGGTTTTGGTCTTGGCATAATTTATCAGTTCTATCTTGAGCTTTTAAATGGCGGTATTTTTGGCTTTGTTGGTTTTGTCGGTTTTTTTATTACTCTTGGTTTTGGTCTTGGCATAATTTATTCCTCCTTTGTTTAATTATTAATAATTTAATTATCTTACAATAAGTTTAAATAAGTAATTATTGCTGATTCCCAAGCATCTTTAAAAGGTCTCCATAACCTCCGCCTTCTTCTGGTTCTTCTTCTTTCTTAGTAAACATTGAAGCAATAACTATTATGAAAGTAATGATTCCAAGAACCACCCACCAAAGTTGTGATAGCTCTCCGGATTTTAAGAAGATAATTGCTGCTAAACCAAATACAAAAATTAAATTTGATAGCCCAGGGAAAAACAAAGAATACAAGATTACAATAATTACTGAGAAAAAATCATAATTGTATTGAGAAGACAAAATCATTAAAATTCCAACAATAAACGTATTTAGAAAATCAAACATATTGTTACCAAATCATTTTTTTGGAGCAGCAATTAACATCCCTTTAATACTATTTTTTAATTCCCCACCAAATATCCAATAGATTGCAACACCTATTGCAACTAGCCAAATTAAATTAGGATATCTGTAAAATAAAAGAAAAACTAAAAAACCAGTGATTAGAATAGCAATCAGTTCATTACCTATTTGTTTTTTTGTCCAAACGTAAATAGAAATGGAAAATACTATAAAAAGTATAATCCAAATGGAATCTTGTAATGAACCAACTAAAATGACACTATTCATTTTTGCTTTCCTCGATTTACTTTGCTTTTCTGTCATTTGCTCTTAAAGATGGTCTGTTCTTTTCAGTACCTATTCCTTTTTTATCAAGACCTCTGTTCTTCTTTCCTGCACTTGTAATTCCTTTGTATGCTCTTCCTTTGTTTTGTGGCCAACAGATCCAGTTGATATCTTTATCTGACATGATTCTTGGATGTGTTGGATCAACTAATATTACCTCATAATACTTTTGTTGACCGTCTTCTCCAATCAAGTATGAATTTAATACTTCTAAACCAGGATACTTAGTTGCAGCTCTCATTTCTGCAATTCTTTGAATGGATACTCTTCTAGTAATTTTATTAACACCCATTCTTTTTGGTTTTCTTCCATTTACTGGTCTTCTAATTAATCCTGAACCTTTTCTAATCTTTGCCAAGACTACAATAAAACCTTGCTTTGCTTTATAGCCTAATTCTCTTGCTCTTGGAAGATTTGTTGGTTTCTCTAATCTTAGAATTGCTTCTTTTGTATGTCTATATTTGATTAATCTGTCGGTATATAATTTTTTATAATTATAATTATCGTCTTTTTCTTTTTTAAATTCCTTTTGAATTGTTTCTTTTATATATTTTGATGCGGTTGCCATTTTAAACTCCATTTATTAATTTTTTGCTTATATAAGTATATTTACTTTAATGAGCTATATAATAATTATTAAAACAAAATGTTTATATAGTGGTTGTTAAAATAAGCTTAAATTAAGCTTGATTTAAGAAAATACACGAGCTAACAGAACAACATGCACATATTCTCATCAACTGATGCTAAGAAAAAAGCAATTATTGCTACAATAATCATTGTATTTATACTTGTCATTAGTGCAGTTCTACTGTTCCCGTTTATTGAAGCATTCAGTCATCCTGTTCAAGTTAAAGCATTTATTCTTCAGTTTGGGATGTGGGCACCACTTGCTTTAATTGCACTTCAAATTTTACAAATGATTTTTTTATTAATCCCATCCATGCCAATACTTATTGCTGGAGGCTATATCTTTGGAGCTTGGGGGATTTTGTATTCTGCTATTGGAATATTAATTGGTTCGATTATTGTTTTTGAAATTGCTAGAATCTTTGGAAGACCTTTTTTAGAAAGTATTGTTGATAGGCATCTAATTGAGAAACTAGATTATCAATCAGAAAATATTTCTAAAACTTTGTTTGTTCTTTTCTTAATTCCACCATTACCACACGATGTATTTAGTTATGTTGCAGGGATTACAAATATTGATATTAAGAAATACGCATTGATTGTTTTTGTAGGAAGATTACCAGAAATTGTATTTTTTACATTGGTGGGGTACCAACTGACTAAATTAAATTTATTTTGGTCATTATTACTTATAGGTATAATAATTGTTGGGTCCATAATTATATTCTATTACAAAGATTTAATTGAGACTCACATACACAAATATATGGGTAGATTAAACAAATAATTTACTGGTCCTGTGGTCTAGCGGTTATGACGTTACCTTGACATGGTAGAGATCCCCGGTCCGAACCCGGGCAGGACCATTTCGGAGAAAACATGATATCAAAATTAATAGGATTAATTGTTTTATTTTTTGTTATCATTGATCCATTATCTAGTTTTGTTGTTTTCTTTGTTAGCACTAAAGGTTTTGAGAATAAAGAAAAGCTTAGAATTGCTCTTTTGTCAGTTGCCCTTGCAACATTTATTTCTTATCTTGTTTTGTTCTTTGGAGAAAATCTTTTACAAATTTTTAGCACAGACATTAATAGCTTTAAGATTGCAGGAGGAATCATTTTAGTAATTCTTGGAATTAACATGTCCTTAGGAAAATCAATTACAGACATTGAAAAAATGGAAGGAGACTCTGTTCACGCCATTGCTTCAATCATCGCAACACCACTTATCAGCGGACCAGCAACAATCACTGCAATCATCATTTCATCCGCGGACTATGGAAAATTACTTACAGGAATTGCAATCGGAGTAATTCTAGCAATTGTTGGATTGCTATTTTACTTATCAGTTGTCTATCACGACATCACTTCCAAAGCAAAAACAACCATACAAGTAGTAACAACGATCATGGGGCTTATCACCTTAGCATGGGGAGTTAACTATATTATCTCTGGTGTGCAAGCAATCTTTCATTTGATTTAAAATTAGAGAAGCTTTCTCTGGAAGGCGTCTTTAACAATATTGTCTATTGTTTTCCATTTCATTCTAGTGTAACTTGGAAAGCTCTTGTTCTTCTTGAAATAGTCTTTTAAAAAATCAATTGTTCTTGGGTCTGAAGAATACCCTGAGATGTTACTTTTGACTAAATCTTTTAACAACACATCTCTTGTAACTTTGGCAAGAATTGATGCACAGGAAACAGAAACGTGATTAAGGTCAGCTTTATGCTCAGAAACAATTTTGAAATTATAATCGCAAGATATCGCTTTTAGGTTATCTTTTATTCTTTTGGTAAAATGCTCTGTGGAAGTATCAGGAGAATCAAAGACAACAACTTCTGGCTTTGCTTTTAGTTTGCTTATGGCAAAACACGCCTTTTGTGCTTCTATCTCGTTAAGTGAGAATCTATCCATTAAAACATTTAGTTCTTCTGCAGGAATTGCAATAATCTTATAGTCCTCTGCTTCTTTCTTAATCAACTCAAATAACTCTTCTCTTTTCTGTGGTGACAAAAGCTTAGAATCCTTAACTCCTGCATCTTTAAACATCTTTTCCTTGTCTTTATCAATAACACAAACACACAAGAGTAATGGGCCTAGCACACAACCCCTTCCTGCTTCGTCTACCCCTGCTACTAATTGTTTTGTCATGTTTTATCAAGGTTTTTAAATACTTTGTTTATTAAATATTATATTAGTACTTATTTTAAAGCTTATTAAATTGGTGAAAAATATGATAGGAACAATAATGAATTACAGAATGGGTGTAAACACACAAAAGAACAATCATTTACTTATACAAATAGATGATGAAAAATACAGAACTAAAGAATCTGTTGCTCCACTATATGGACATAAAGTTGTATTTACTACAATTGGAAAAAAAGTAATTAATGGAAAAGTTGCTTCAGCTCATGGTAACAAAGGAGTTATCAGAGTAATCTTTGAGAAGGGACTTCCAGGAACTGCAGTTGGTCAAAAAGTAGAGGTAAAGTAATTATCTCTTTTTTTAAAACTAAAATCTAGAAAATATGCATGCAAATAAAGAAGTTTTTTTTAAATTTACTATTTCCAAATTAAAAAAAGAACTTGAAAGTGCAGATCAAAGAATAATTGCTATTTCTCAAATACTTTCTAAACTTCCTAAGAATATTAATGAACTTTTCGAACAACTTAGAATTATTGGAGATGTTCTTTATCCTAACATGGAGAAAGAACTAACTATTGAAGAATATGTTAGACTTTGCGCTCTTGAAAATGTCACAGAAGAAACCTTAAAGAAAATCTCTATTGATAAATCAAAAGCAAAAAAGATTTTAGAAATACAAGAGATTGGGCTTTCTGCTGAACTTGAAGAACAAGAGAAAATTATATTTATTAACCTAGCAAAAAACTTGCAAAATCTTCTTGACACAAAGAAAAGTCTTGAAGCTCTTGAAGAAAAACTTGCTAAAACTAATTATCCCAACTTCTCTGAAATTGCAACACCAGCTATTGCTTGTAAGATGATTGAAGTTGCAGGGTCTTTTGAAAGACTTTCTAGATTTCCAAGTTCTACCATCCAGTTGATTGGAGCAGAAAATGCTTTCTTTAAAGCAGTTAGAACTAATAACAAAAAGAAAACACCAAAGTATGGTTTCATTTACAACCACCCACTACTGATTAACCTTAACAAAAAAGACAAAGCAAGATTTGCTAGATTTTTGGCTGCAAAAATTACGCTTGCAATCAAGGGAGATCTTGGCGGAACAGATATAAGAAAAGAACTAACTAACAAAATTAATTTAAAATTAAAAAAATAAAGAAAAAACATGACAATAAAAAATCTAATAAAGGAGAACGGAGATTTCTTTACTATTGATCTTAACAGTAAAGAGAAGAGATACTGGGACCCTACTAGATCTAAAGTGTGTGCTGCTTTAAAGAAAGGTTTAAACATCTTACCTCTTAAAGAAGACTCAAGTGTTCTATATCTTGGCTGTGCTGAAGGATATACTTGTTCTTATATCTCTGACTTAGTGGACAAAGGAATAATCTTTGGAATTGATTTTTCTCCTCACAGTATGCAGAAGTTTGTGTTGCTTTCAAGGGCAAGAGAAAACTTATATCCAGTTATTGGAGATGCAAACAAGCCTGGGGATTACAAAGAACTAATCAACAGTAAAGTTGACTTGATTATCCAAGACGTTGCACAAAAGAATCAAATTGAGATACTTACAAAGAATGCAAAAGAATTTCTTAAGCCTGATGGTTGTGTTATCTTAAGCTTAAAGACAACTGCTATTTCACAAAGAGACACTAGAGCAATCATTGACGAAGAAATGATGAAGTTTGAAAAAGAATTTACAATTGTTGAAAAAAGAAGACTAGATCCTTTTGAAAAGAAACATATGATTATTATTGGAAAATTAAGAAAATAAATTGTTCTGATTTTTATTAAATCATAAATAAAATAATGTTAAAAATAACATATAGCAATAACAATAGGAAACCTTCTTTTTTGGTTATTTTTTTATCGAGGACGACATAAATAAAAGCAACAATCGCTAAACCAAAGATTGGTATTGCAATTTTAAATAATGCTATTGGAATTATTACAAAACCAAAAAATCTTGAAAAACTTGTAACTATTAAAATATCTATAATACTTGCCCCGATTATATTTGCAATCGCAATATCTAGATGCCCTTTTCTTAAAGAAACTAAACCAACAGTTAATTCTGTAAGACTTGTTCCAAGAGCAATTACTGTTATTGCAATAATTTCTGGGAAAATTCCTAATATGTCTGCAATATTTAACATTGAATCAACAACATATTTTGACCCCACATATATTAAGAAAGAATAAATGAGTATTAAAAAAATACACATATAAGAATTAGTTTTCGGACCAGATTCTTCTAATTTTACTGGTTTTGATAATTTATATTGATATGTTGAATAAGCCACATATATTAAAAAACACAAAATGGCTTCAATTAATGTAAAATTATTATCTATAATAAATAAGATAAATAAACAAGAAACAACTGCAAAAATCCAAAGATCTGTTTTAAGTGTATCTCTGTATATATATTTTGTACCATATAAAAAACCAACTAAACCAATTACTAAAAATACGTTTGTGGTAACTGAACCAATTACTGTAGGAATAACAATTTCGGATTCTCCTTTTATTGTTGCATAAATTGAAGATGCAAGTTCCGGTAATGTTGTGCCGATGCTTACAATTATTAAACCTATTAAAAAAGTTGATAATCCTAAATTTTTTCCAAGCTCTTTAGATTTATCTACAAATAAATCTGCAGAATAAATTAATATAAAAAGTCCTACAATAAAAACAAAAGACCAAAAAAGAAATGACAAAAACAACTAATTTCCCCCCTTATTTCATATATGCTTTTGTTATTATTATGTTCTCTACTGGCCAATCTCCATTTCCATTCTTGGTTGCAGTCTTTACATTTTCTATTTCAAAAACAATATGCATTCCCTTAATTACTTTACCGAAAACTGCATAACCTGGATTACTTGTGCCTGCATAATCTAAGAAATCATTATCTACTGTGCTTATGAAGAACTGACTTGTTGCACTGTTTGGTGCATTTGTTCTTGCCATTGCTACTGTTCCTGTTAAATTCTTTAGACCATTATTTGATTCTAAAACAATTGGAGAATTAGTTTTCTTTTCTACTGCAAATTTATTAAAACCTCCACCTTGTACCATAAATCCTTTAATTACTCTATGAAATACTAATCCGTCGTAATAACCTGAATTAACATAAGTTATGAAATTTGCAACAGTCTTTGGAGACTTATCTGCGTATAATTCAATTTCTATGTTTCCTTTAGATGTTTCTAAAACAACTACTTGATTTGTGGTTTCTAAAACCACTGCTTGGTTTGTATCTTTACTCATATTTTCACTCCCTTTTAAATTAATAAATAAATTTATTATTAGTCCTATTAAGATTACTCCTAGAACTATACCTATTATCGTTAATGTTTTGTTATTCATATTTTCACCTTTTTATTATTTTTTTCTAAACGTTCACAGATTGGGACAAAATAATTTTGTATTACAAAGTTTACTTTGTCTATTAAATCGTTTAGAACATGATTTAATATCTTCTCCCATTCTTTTATTTCTTTTTCTATTTCTTCAATCTTGTCTTTATCATCTGAATGTGTTATTACATACATCCTTAATTGAAATATAAATTCCCCTATGTGATCAGACAAAGACATTAATTGATATCTTAGTTTTATTGTTTTATCAGTTTTATCAAAAATTAACATATCTTTTTTCTCTCTTTTATATTCTCCCGAAACAAATGGAGAAACTAAAAGAGCAAACTTCTGCTTTATGTTTAGAAATACTTTTTCTAGGTCCACTGGTCTATTAATCTCTATATTTTCAATATCTAGATTCTTATTTATATCCCTTAAATCCAAATCAATCTTATGATTTGGCTTTTTGAAATGGCTCATATGTCTTAGCCTTATTTTTTTTTCTTCTCTATATTTTAATGGCATAATTTTCATTTTATTTTTTAAGCCCCTGACGGGAATTGGACCCACAACCTTTTGCTTACGAAGCAAATGCTCTACCATTGAGCTACAGAGGCCTTTATTTTATAATTTTCTTAAATCTAATTTCATTGTTTCTTTGTGCGTATTAACTAAAAGATCTGCAGGATATTTTAATTTTGAACCTTTTGGAACTAAACCAATTACAAACATCTTTGCATTCTTTCCTGCTTGCATTCCATTTATTCCATCTTCAATCACTATGCATTCACTTGACTTTGAATGAAGCTTTTTTGCAGCTAAAAGATAACTTTCAGGATTTGGCTTTCCATGTTTTACATCGTCTCCAGTAACAACTACTGAAAAATATTTTCTTACTTTTAGTTTTTTTAAATTAGTTTCTACTTGTAATCTATTTGTTGCTGAAGCGACTGCCAACTTGTATCCGTCTTTGTATAACTTTTTAATTAATTCAACAGAACCAGGAATTTCTTTTAGTTCTTTTTTTATATTTGTAATTACTTTCTTTCTTTTTTCTTCCATTAACTTATCAATATCATAAACTACTTTTTTCTTGTCAAGAAGATCTTTAAAGAACTCACTTGTTCTAACTCCTGCATATCTCCTGGTAATTTCTTTTGAAGGAATATTTATCCCAAATCTTTTTAACAATTGAGACTCTATCTCTGCTTGCATATCTTGAGTATCAGAAATTACTCCGTCCATATCAAAAAGAACTGTTGTTTTCATATCTTCCCAAATTTCTTTTCTTGAAAATAAAGCTTGTCAAGTGTCTTTGAAAGAGACTTAATTGGAATTCTCTTTTGCTCTTGAGTGTCTCTGTCTCTTATTGTTACTGTTTGTTTCTCTAAAGTCTCGTGATCAATTGTTATACAATAATTACAACCAATCTCGTCTAGTCTTGCATATCTTTTACCAATGGATCCAGTTTCGTCATAAAATACTTGGTATTTACAATGATCCTTTAGAAGAGAATTATAAATCCCAGTTGCTTTCTCTGCTAAGCCATCCTTTTTCATTAATGGCAAAATAGAAACAAAATAAGGAGATACCTTTGGTTTAAGGTGTAAGAAATTTCTTTCTTCTCCGTTTATTGTTTTTGTTTCAAAGTTGTTTTCAAGAAGAACATAAAATAGTCTTCCTAAACCAATGGAAGAAACTTCCAAGACGTGAGGTTGTATTCTTTTTCCGTCTTCTGAAATAGATAAGTCTTTCTTTGAACCTTTAGCATGGCCTAGAAGATCATGGTCTGTTCTATAATTAACACAAAATAATTCTATCCATTCTTTTTCTGTTTTTATTTCACAATCAAATGTTTGCTTGGAATAGAACGCTCTATCGTTATCTGGAACTTCTCTAAATCTTATGTTCTCGCGAGAGATGCCTATTTCTTCTAAAAACTTTTGAGTTATATAAAGAGAGTAAGTGATTAGATTGCCTACTGTTATTTTCTTTTCTGTAATTTTACTTATTGGATAATCTTTCTCTTCTTTATCTTTTAATAATTTAAATCTTATTTTGTATTTTGCAATTGTGTCTAGGGAAATTGGAGTTTCATTAATCTTATCTGGATCGAAAAACATCTCACTCTCTAATTGTTCAAACTCTCTACATCTAAGTAATCCATTTCTGGGAGAGATTTCATTTCTATAAACTGTTCCATGTTGAGAAATTGTTATTGGTAATGTTTGCCTTCCAGTCTTGTAGATTCTGGTAAAATCTAAAAAAATTGATTGACAAGACTCTCCTCTTAAATATCCGAGACTTCCAGATTGTGCACCAACAACAATACTAGACATTAAATTAAATCTTTTAATATCTATTAATTTACTTTTACACTTTGAACAAACTATATTATTATCATCGATTAGTTGTTGATACTCTTCTATTGACATATTTTCTGCAACATCTTTACTTGTTACTTCTGAGATTAATCTATCTAAACGATAGACTTGCTTACACTTTTCACAAGTAGCTATTGGGTCATCAAAGTTGCCTAAGTGACCTGAAGCAACAAATACTTCTTTTGGAAGGATTATTGACCCAGAAATTTCTTGAAAACCATTTTTTCTAACAAACTCTTCTCTCCAGAAGTTAATTAGATTTATTCTAATTAAATTTCCAATTGGCCCGTACTCATAAAAACCCGCAAAATTATTAGAATAGATTTCTGCAGAAGGAAAGTAAAGATTTCTTGTTCCACAGAACTCAAAGAATTTACCTGATTTAGTTTCAACCATTAAATACCACTATTGCATTATAAACATTTTGTTATTATATATTATATAGTAATAGAATAAAAACATATTTAAAAATGGATTTTTCTATTTTTGCAGGAGTTCCCGAGTGGCCAAAGGGGCATGGCTTAGGACCATGTGCTTAGTGCTTCGCAGGTTCGAATCCTGTCTCCTGCATTTTATTTATAGATTACTCCAGTTTCTAAATACCATAAATAAAAATCAAGCTCTCCAAGAGAGAGATTTGTTTTTTTAGAAAATTTTTCTAATTTTTGCTCTACCAATAGATAGTTTTCTTTGTTTAAAGTTTTTGGTCTCTTGATAATCTTATTATCAACAAGAATATCAACTATATGAAAATCGATTATTGCATAATCTAAAAAACCAATATTTCTAAGAAAATGACTTGATTCCTTAAACCCTAATCCTTTAATGCTTTTTACTAACCATTCTCTTTTCTCATATTTGTCCTTTATGGAGAAAAGTTCTTCTTTAATTGTAGTTTTATGTTCTTGAGCCTTAGCAATAAAATGAGCTCTTTTGTTTGGAAACCTGTGGCCGTATTGCTTTAAGATTTTTGCAAGTTTTTCTTCTGAGAAATTTAAAAAACCATTATCTACTTTTTCTTGAATCTCTACTGCTCGCTTTGCATTGAAATTTGCAGTCATCAAACAGAAACACAATTCTTTAAAAATATCATTAGAAGATTTCTTTTGAAAGCCCTTGAACGTCTTAATCTTTTTAAAAATAATTTTACTTACTGGAGATTTTTTTAATTCAATCACTTTTTGAATTAATGAATTCATAGTTGCCCAATATTTAATGAGTCTTGAGGAAATCTATTGTGATTTCCAAACTCCGTGTTGATTACATAAACATCTTGCACTTATCTTGTAACCTGTTCCTTTAAATTCAGCAACAGGCTCATCTCCTGGATTAAGTTTCTTAACATAGACCGAACCGTCAATATTTACTTCTATCCATTTAATGTTATGCTCTTCGGTCATTGGATGTCTTATTGAACCAACACTAACAACTACTGAATTATCTGTTTTCTCAATGATTGGCACGTGCTTTTCTTTTAACTGATCTCCAGTGTTTTCATGATGTAAATTCATATTTTGATTACAACAAACAAGTGTGCCTCCACCAACATCTACAACTTCTACAACATTTCCACAAATTGCGCATCTGTATATATCTCCTTTTATCATATTATTTTCCTCCTTTTAATAATTCTCATTTTGAACTCTAAAATACTCTGGTGGATGGCCACATGATGGACAAGCCTTTGGTGGTTCCTTGCCTTTATGCATATATCCACATTTACTACATATCCAAATAATCTCAATCTCTTTCTTTAATAATGTTTTTTCGTCTAATTGCTTCAATAACTTTTGGTATCTTTCTTCATGATGTTTTTCAGCAACTGCTATTGCTCTTAATTGTTTTGCAATTTCTAAAAGGCCTTCTTTTTCTGCAACATCTGCAAACTCTGGATACATACTTGTATATTCGTGATTTTCTCCAGAAATTGCAGCCCTTAAGTTATCTGCAGTATTTCCAAATGCAATAGGAACTTCTGCCTCAATAACTAAATTTTCTGTAATATTGTTCTTTTGTTTTAATTCCCTTATTAGAACAAACAATTGTTTTGCATGTTCTCTTTCTTGCTCTGCAGTTTCTAAAAATATTTCAGAAATTTGAAACAAGTTTTCCTTAAATGCAACTTTAGAATAAAAAGTATATCTGTTCCTTGCTTGGCTTTCTCCAATGAATGCCTTACATAAATTTTCTATTGTTTTCATGATTTTTACCCCCTTTACCTATTAATATATAAAAGCATAAATATTAAATATATTGTTATATTATATTTATGATAAAAACACAATTATTTCGTGAAAAAAGATGACTGAAAAAATTATTGAAGAATTAAGTGCAATAAAATATAAAGCAAATAATATCTATGATTCTTTTGTTTATCCGTTACATAAGACTAGTAAAACACAAAGAACTTCTTTTTTAAGAATCTTAAAAAATAACTTAGATGAACTATCTAAAGACCTAAGTAAATTACAAGGATATTCAGTTATTCAATTTTCTAGAGAAATTGAACCAGAAAGAATTAAATTATTCCAAAGTAGACTTATTGAGTTATCTGGTAAAATACAACAACTTGTTTTCCTTGAAGAACACACAACAGAAGTTGATGATGATTTAGTTAATATAAAACGAGAGATAACAACTCCAGATGTATATTTTGAATTAGAACAATATACTAAAAATGAAATAACTAATTTAGTTATATTTATGGAAAACTCTAAAAAACAGATTGACCACAAATATGTAAATTTGTCCAATCAAAAAAGATCAGTTGAGGAATTGCTAATTACCCTCGATAAAAAAGATGAGAAAATTAGTGAATTAAATAAACGAATTGATGAACTTAATTGGATTGATTCTAAAGAAAAAACAAAAGATGTAAGACTTGCAGGACTTGAAGAAGAATTACTTAAAAGTTATAAAGCCTCTGAACAGGATTTAACTATTTTAAAACTACACATCATTCACATTGAAAGAACACTTGAAAATCTTTTAAGAGATTCTAAATCATTAACGCAAGACATCAACCATCTTGAAGCAAAAAACATACTAAAAGAACAAACATCTCTTGAATTGATTAAAGAACTAAAAAAAGAATTATTATCAAGTAAATATTATATTCAAAATAAAAAATGATTAACTATGCCTGACTTTGATCCATTTGGTGGTGGAGGAAACTACGAAAATAAATCCGTTAAGAAAGACAATACAAATTTAATGGAAATGATAAAAAAGATAATTATAATTGTAATTGTCCTAGCAGTTATTGGAGGGTTAATTTATTTCTTATTTTTTAATACTACTGAAATTAGCTTTACTGTAAAAAATACAGAAAAGAAAAACGTTATTGCACAAATTAATATAACAGAAGTTGGAAAAACCAAAACAACTACTATTTCTTCAGATGAAACGATTAAATTAAATAAATCTAAAAACTACACTTATAAAATTACTGCTAAAGATTATGCTCCGATAAAATCAACGTCAATTAATTTTGAAGACCCAGAAATCTCCGTCATTCTCACAAAAGATATTAAATTAAATATTACTACATTTACTTGTCCAACAACTGTTTATTTAGGGCAAACTATTAAATGTGAATTACAATTAAAAAATGTGAGTGGGTCTCAAGATTATAATGTAGACAACCTTATTTTTGAAGGAGATATTATCAGTTGGCCAGATTTTGCAAATAAAACTTATTCTTTTGTAGATATATCTAATGAACCATTATCTGGAGCAAGAAAACGAATCACTGCGCAAGAAACCATAACTACGTTTATTTCTTTTACTATTCCAACAGATAAAAAATACTTAAAAAATCAAAAAATTATTGCAAGAGTAGAATATACTAATAATAAAAAAGACACTAATTTTTTAGTAGCTGAAACTCCAATAATTACATTTAGTTCGACAATTTCAAGTACAACTGAAATGACAAGCGGCACTGAGATTTCTAAAACTTATACAATTGATAATTCTAAAAATAAAACCGATCTTTCGGATCTTAAAATATCTATTGATGCAAATTATATCCCAACAGTCGATGCAAATTATTCTTTTGACACTAATCAAATATTTAAATTAAATTCTCAATATTTAAGCGTTGACCCTTCTGATAAAACACAAGGCACAATTACTATTCAAATTCCAAATAACTTAAAGTCTGGAAAAATCGTGGGCAAACTATATTTAGACAGTCCAATGTTTGCTGAACCAAAAGAAATATCTTTTACAATAAATATTAAAGAACCAAATAATGACTTTATTATTACTCTAAGTAAGCAAACGGAAACTATTAATTATGATGCGAATTTAGGAAATACTACTATTAAAACTATCGATTTAAAATTAGATAATAAAAACCTAGTTCCTGTTCATATAGATAATATTACTATTGAGAACTCTACAGGAACAACAGACTGCAATAATTGGATAATTATTCCTACAATTTATAATAATTATAATATCCAACCAAAAGACAATCAAACTGCAATTATTCAGCTTAAAGGAATTGATTTAACAGGATTAACTAGCGTAACTGGAACCAAAATTTGCGCATTAAAGATTAAATATGCACATCCATTTACTGAAGAAACAATTACAGTTTTAAGAAATATAATAATAAATGTAGAATAGATTATGGATTATATAGATTGGATTATTTCAAGTGTTGTTTTTTTAATTGTTATAACACTTGTACTTGTAACTATTTCTAATCTTATACCTATTAAAGACAATACAAATGAGGCACTTTTAAATGGCGGATTATTTCAATCTGTTTCTGAAGTTATTTCTGTTTACAATGTTTCTATAGATAATCCAGATGGAGAAATATATCCTTATCAAATAAATAACATTAGTAAAGGAAGAGCCCAAAATAGTTTTGTAATTGATTCTGATAATAATATTTCATTTGGAACTGTCTCTGACAAAGATAAATTCTATAATTATGAAACAACAATTGATTCCAGTTCTGGACTTGGAACACTTATTCTTGAAGAAAACTTTGATGATTTTAATTATTTAGATACTTTTGTTACTTCTGAAAATCCAGAAATAAAAAGTGGAATATTAGAAATCACTACACAGACGGATCTTAATACCATTAACACATACTCTGATTATACGGGACTGTTATCTACTAATTCTGATTTTATTACCATTTATTTAAGTTATACAGACATTAATAATAACTATTATTGTGAATTTAGTAATCAAGATTTAAACTTATATTCCACTATTGATGGAGCAACCACTTTAATTGACAACGAAACAGAAATAAGAACTACTGATTGGGCACAGATTTATTTTGGATATACTAATGAGGGAATTGCATTTTGTAAAACTAAAACTACAACAGCACAGTCAACTACTTTAACAATCCCAGAAACTAAAATTATTATTTCTACAACCGATATAATTACATACATAGATGATTTTTATATATTTTTAACTGATAATCTAATTTCAGAAAATTCAAGTTCAACAATTATGGGAAAATATATTGATGGAAATATTGCAGACAATTTAGCAACAATTAATATTTTAAAAGACGGAAACATCAGAAGCACATTAGATTTTAACTTCACTGAAAACCTTGTAGTTCCAGATACTAATGGAATTGTTTTAGTCAAAGATGGAACTCAAGAAAACAAATTACTGTTTTTCCCACAAACAAAAGAATTTTGGTTTAAAGTAAATGTTTCTGAAGATTTAAATATTACAATAGATGATTCTTTAAATAATTTTGGGACAGCATATCTAAACGGAACATTACAACATCCTGAATTTGAAATAGATGATTACTTAGATTATAGAATCCCATTGACTTTCAAATCTACTACCGAAATCTCCGCAGACTCTAATGTTTCATTTGATGTTGATTTTTCTAAAGCATTTTTAGAAACTACGACTACAGGGGAAGATGGAACTACAGAGGTTTTTTATTGTGATTATGAAAATTCTTGCCAAAGTTTAGATTACAATTTAAATTATTCTTCTGGAATTGGCGAATTTATAATTAAACTCCCCGCAATTGATGCAAATGCCAAATTTAATATTTATGTTTATTTCTCCTCTCAGACAATTGATAATGTTAGTTATGAATTAATTTCTGCAGAATCGATGATTCCAGAACAATTAACTGCACAAATAGAGAATAATATAATTACAGATACAACAAATCAATTTTATTTTTATAATTTTGTTTCAGATATTCTAGATATTAATGAAACCATAATATTTAATATATTTGATGAAAATTTATTTAATTCAAATTGCGATATTAATTTTAGTAATAGAATTATTAATATAAGCAATTGCGAGAATAACGCATCAATTAAAGTTAGATTTAGATTTACAGATTTGGAAGACACAGTATTAGATTATCCAAAAATTTCAGTAACTAAAACAAAAGAACAAATTGTTCCTCAAGATAAATTTGATAATCTTAATTGTGAATATTATTATTTAAATTTAAAAAATAAAACAACTGATCTTAATTGTAGTACGGGAAGTAACCCACAATATACAAACACTACTGCTTACCTTAGTGATAATGGTCTAGAAGAGAGAGTAAAACTTAGTTTAAAAATGTATAATGAACTTGGTTATGGATCTTTAAATGCAAGCGTCACATCTCCTGCAGAAGAAGCAATATTTTATTTAGAGGAAGATATTAATTTTACTTCTTTAATAACTAATGGTAGTGGAGATTATTCTTGTAATTGGAGTTCAAATATTTATGAAGAAATAAGTAAAGAATGTAGTTTTTCAACAACGAATTTATCTGTAGGAAAGCACACAATTACATTGACAGTTTTAGATAATAAACACCCCGCATATACTGCAACAGATTCTATAATCATTTATGTTACGGAACTCGCAGAAGATTGTGTGTCGGGAGGAAACCCATATGTTATCTGTGTAGTTGAAGATTTAGAAACCATCGCAAAAAATTTAGAAGGAGATTACGTCTTAGGAAAAGATATAGATTTCTTTAATCCAAGTGATTGGAC
>JBBABY010000005.1:0-92632 GCA_041657425.1 archaeon | reverse complement strand
CCATAAATTATCACATTTTCATATAAATTCATATTACAAAACAAATATAAAGCTTTAAACATATATAATATTTATAAAAGGTTTAAAAATAGATTATTTATGAACAAAATAAACCACATATTATTTGCAAGTTTATTATTTGTTGTGTTCTATATGTTCTTTGTGGACATCTTAAGTATCACTGGACCAAATACTTTCTTAGCATTTGTATTTTGTGCATTATATTCTTTAATACCTGATCTTGATCTTAAAAGTTCTTGGATAAAAGTACAATTTAATCATATTGTTCTTTATGCTATAATCTTACTCGGGATTATTTATTTATTTATTGCTCAAGAGATTACGCTTTTAATAATTATTGGAGTGCTTGTTCTAATAGAAATATTCTTACAATTAGTTAACCACAGAGATATACTACACACACCACTTGTTGGGATAATATTTGCTATACCTTTACTTTTTATAAGCTATCCTAATTTAGTTTACTTCCTTGCAGGATGTATTGGAATATTATCTCACTGGCTACTTGATAAGATTACTTAAGAATCTAGTCTTTAGAAAAAAGGATTAACACCAGTAACAAAATAAATATTACAAAAAGAACGTAAGTTAGATTTCCGGTTTTTGGTAAACCTAAAAAACCAGTTACACTGTTCTTTGGGGTTACTGAAGAATTTGTATCTATTGATTTACTTGTTGATTTATTTATATCTATATTAATTAATTTTGGCTTTGGATAATCTATGTTTGTATATCTTAACTTTATTTCTGCGACTTCTTCTTTATCATAAGCATTATAAACAAAACAATTGATTATATAGTCGCCTGATTGTAATGTACCATTAACATCAATTGAAATATTAAGATCTGTTTGTTTTGAATCTTTATAGATTAAGTTTGTTACTATTGCAGAATTGCTTGAAATACAAGTTATATCTTTAACATACCCATCTTCTGTGGTTGTAAATATTGAAATTAAATCCGAATCTTTATATCCATTAATCACTGACACTTTTCTTGAAAGATTATAACCTATATATTTTGGAGCTGTGTGATCTTTAGTGTATTCATAATAATCATTTGAATTATTTGGAACTAACTTTAGAAATTTTACTTTTGTACTTAAAAGATTATTGTAATTATCAAATATTGAAACTCTTAATTGAACTGTTTTATTCCCTGTTAATTTTTCTGTGTTTATATAAAGTACTTCTTTTGAATCTAAATCATTAATAAAATTACTTTCTATTGTTGATAGTTCAATATCTAAACCACTAGTATCTGGAGAAACTTGCAAACTATAAACTGCTTTGCCCTCTTGATTGTTCCCTAGATTGTAAGTGGACTCAAAAGTTATTTCTCTTGTTGAATAATTAGAAACATAATAAGTATCTGCATCTTTATCTGGAGTAGTTAGTATTGATAATACTGCTTGTTCTTTGGCAGAAATTAGAGGAGTTATGAATAAACAAAGGATTATACTAACTACAAATAAAGTATTTCTGTTCATTATATAATTATAGGAAGTTACTGCTTTTAAATATATGTTTATTTCAAAATTACAAAAAAAGATTACGACGGATTTTATAAACCTCAACCGCTCTAAAATGTATTTATAATCCTGTTGAGAAATTATGAACTTTGATATTGATGTTAGTGGAGAGGATTTACTTAGTAAAGATTATACAATTTGTATATCTAATAATAAAGATATTACTATAGGATTCAAAATAACAACCAAAATGGTTAATCTAATTAATATCAGATATAATCAGAAAAAATATACGCGTTTTGAAAATTCAAGATCTGGCAAAGTAAATTTAAAAATAAGATTGTATTCTGTAATCATATATTTCTTATTTTTATCTATCCACAAAAAATTAAATAACGAAAAAATTATTTTAAATATATGTAGAGATTTTGATGGTAAAGAAGCAGATATCATTCGTAATCTAGAATATTTATTAATAGCAAAATTAAAATTGAATTTAGAAAAGGAGAATATATATTTTTGCAAATTAAATTCTTATTCTTATGCACACAAATATTCTTATTTAATGAGAACTAATAAAAAGAATAAACTTAACACAGGTGTCAAATTAAATTTAGAAGAAATAGAGCAATATCTTTTTAAAAAATAATATGTCAGAGGATATCACAAAGGATATTGCCACCCTAGGTTGTCCCCCAGGATTGGTTACCTGACGAACGAACTAGCAGCTGACATACATATATATTAGGATTAACTTGTATTTAAAGGTTATAGTTTGTATTTTTTAAAATTTTGTAAATTTGAAAAATAAAAGCAATTTATTTCATTTTCAAAAAGAACTAAGAGGAAGGATCATTGATTCTTCCCATAAACAAGATCGTTCCTGTGCTGTTTTCTTTAATCAAAAAAAGAAATGGATGATCTGCTTTAAATATTGTTTTAGGTGGCGTATCTCCTGGCCCCACAGCAGTGTCCCTCATTACTACTGCAGTTGCTGCTGCAGCTTCTGAACCTTCTTCATCTACTTTTATGAATGCTTTATGGATTACTGCACCAATTGATAATTCCCTATTTCCAGTCATTTTAGAAAAATCAGCTGAAGCCGAAAATACTGTGGGCATTCCCATATCTTTTAATATCTCACTTAATTCTGCACCTGAATCAAATTCAAATTTTGGAAAATAAATTTCATCAACTCTTGATTCTTTTAAATTACTTGTCCATTCATTTAATTTCTCAGAGGTAAGAGATTGCTCTAGTGTTGTTAAAACATTATCTTCTTTTGGAAGTATTATTACCATTGATAATTCTTTATCTTTGTAAGGCAACTCTATTGCTTGAAGTTCTTCATCTTCAAAATAATTAAATAATTCTTCTGGTTTTGGAGCCATAAACATTGTCAAAACTTCTTTTGATTCTGTTGGCGTTCTAAATTCTCTTTTTATTGTATTATCCTTATTAAATTCTACATCCCACTTACCTTTGAAATATATTGCATTTGTTAAAACAAGTCTTGTATCTCCTGAAATTAAACCTACTGGAATCAAATTTTTTATTTTATTATTTGTTTGTTCTTCAATAAAACTATTAATTGTTAATCTAGATTTTTCAGTTTCATTTATGAAATCTAAATTTACTGCTTTACCACCATAATATTTTTCAACTGTTGAAAGATAATTAGATAAAATCGTATAATCTTTCTGAATCCATAAAGCATTTCCAGTCCTTAGTTCATATTGCTTATCTTCTTTATTAATTATATTATAAACTGCTGCAAAGTTAGGCCTCATTAAATCGGTCTCAGGAAAATTAAAAACTGCTTTCATTTCATCTGCAGTTTGACCATTTGCCCCTTCATAAGTCATTGCTAATGCTGAAGATATACTATATGGAGAAACGAAAACATTGTCATTATTCGTTGCAGTTATTTGTTTATAGACATCAATTGCAAACTTATTATTGGCATTTGCTACTTCTTGTATTCCTTCTGTTGTTAATCCAGTATCATCAACTGATGGTGGAGTTAATGGATTATAAGGTCTTAAAAACGCAACAGCTCCTGCTGTTGCAACACCTATTATTAATACTATAAAAATTCCAATTAATATTTTTTTATTCATTATTTAAATCTCCTTTGATTTCTATAAATAGATTATGATATAAAGTTTATATAAATACCTCTTTTTAATTAGGGTTAAACCTTATAATCTGTTTAGGAGATTAACCACTGTGCGCAAGCGAAACCGAGTAGTGCATGATATTCAAACCAGGCTGGGCGCGAGCTGACCGCAACCGGCTCTACGCAAGGAATGGGATTTGAACCCATGTGCGGGTATAAACCGCATCTAGTTTTCGAGACTAGCACCTTCAACCGAACTCAGTCACCCTTGCTTATACAAAAAATCGTTTATTACTTTTAAGAGATCAGTAAGTATTGCTTTTGCAACTTTTTCTTGTGTTGTTTCTCTAATTATTATTTTTAATGAACTAAAAATAGTAACTGTTCCTTTTTTTGTTTTTATAATTATTAGAAATGGAGAATTATCTTTTTCTATATAGTAGTTCTTTGTCCTTAAAGTCATTAATAATTTCTCTAAATCAATCTTTGTGGATTTCTTAGGGAAAAACTCAAAACCAGGTGTTGCTTTACATGAGTCTAAAATAAATGAATCAACACTAAGCTTTGTATCTTCTTTTTTTTTAAGTAAATCTAACATAAGTTTTTCCTTCTTTTAAGCATCAACTATTTGACCAAGTACTGCATCAACTAGAACAAATCTATCATTTGCTCTTTTGTCTCTTGAATTAATTTCCCAGATTGGCCAAAAGACTTCTTCAATGTCTACTACTTCTATGTTTTGCCATAACTTATTTAATCTCTCATCAATTTCTTCTTTTGATATTTCTTCCTCATCTTCTACAATTGGGATTAATTGCTTCTTTAATGGCAGATCAGTTACTGAAGAAAGAATTGAAAGCTTTGGGGAAAATGGCACATCTATTTTTCTTTTAATTCTGAAAGCTTCTTGTTTATTTATTAAATCAACATCTGCTAATTCTCTGTCAACTAGAGAAATTAAATCTTCTTTTATTTGTTCGGGAGTTGCTTCTAATTCTTCAGACAACTCTTCTGGAGTCCTCCAAGCAAAGATTTTATCTAGTAATATAATATCATCAACAGTTAAATCATCAACAAGATTAAAACCAGTTGACTCCTTAAAATCAACTCCATCAAAATGTATGAATTCTCCTGTTATTGAATCTATGAAACAATTATGAGTGATATAATTTTCTTCTTCATCAAAGATATTGTAAATTACTTTGTATAGTTTTCTGTAAACTATATGTATTTGAGTAATTGATTCTTCTTCTTTAATAAAAAAGAACTTCTTCTTATTAGTTCTACTTGCAATATTAATTGCTATTTCTCTTGAAATCCTTTGAGGAAGAACTGGCTTGTAGTCTGGCTCTATTTCTGGAGCAGGTTCTCTAAGTTCTGGGTTTTGGTCAACTGCATTTGAATACTCAATGGCTTGATTAATATTTTCTATTTCTTCTTTTGATATTTCTGTTTTTTGTTTTTGACTTTTGTTTGCAAACACTAAGATGTTTTCTTTTTCAACAACACCCATCTTACTTAATGAGATTAATACTTCATTAAATGTTATTTCGCTATTGTACTTTGAATTAATTACGTCAAGCAAATCTTTTGCATCAGTTGTCTTTAAAGTTTTTGAAGCAACTAATTTCTTATATACCATGTCTGAACAAAAATTAATTATTTCTTTTTTTCCTAATGTTGGAACCTCTCTAATTGTTTCTGCATCTCTTCCTTCATGTTGACTTAGTCTTGGTTTTATTTTTAAGATAAATGCTCTTTTTGTTTCTTCTCCTCTATCTCCAGTTAATGCAACACCTACTGGAAGTGTCTTTATGAAATTAGGATCCTTGTAAGCCTCAGGAATAATTGCAGGCATTCTTTTCTGAACTGCGTGGATATCGTCATTGAAAACAAGCTTATGGCTTATGAAAATATCAACTTGAGAAAGAACCTTGGAGTTGATTGCAGAAGGTTGCTGAGTGGCAAGAACCATTGAACAACCTGGTCTTCTTCCTTGCTTAACATATTCAATTATTGCGTTTGTTGCTGGAGTGATTGTGTTACCAGAAGGTATTAATGTGTGAGCTTCATCAATATACACCCAAGTTGGAGGAATTGATATCTCTAGAAGATCATCAGGACTTTCTGAATTATCATCAAACTTTTTAATTGCATCTTGTCTTGTTACTAACTTTCTTGCAGAAAGTATTCTTCTTGCTAATATTCCAATAACTAGTGCTGTGATATTGTCATCTAAAAAACTAGTATCAAGAATTGTCAATTGTCTTTCCTTTGAAAGCTTTGAAAGTGGTGTACCGTGATCACTAAATATTCCCCAAGCCTTTGCTGCTTCAAATCTTGAAACTAATGCTCTTATTGAATCTTGCTTATAACCTGTTGAAGAAGACTTAAACTCCATTGCGTTTTGTAAACAAAAAATTATGTCTTCTAATGTGTAAAGATTTCCTTTAGAAGGAATGTCCTGCTCAGGAACATCATCTTTACTTGGATCTCCTGCTTTATAACCCGTTTTTACGAAAGATAGTGTTTTTTCAAGAAGTAAACCTGTTGGATTAAATCTATCAATTCCAAAAGTTAGACACCAATCCTCTGCTAAAAGTAAAGATGGATACATTGAAAAAGTTTCATCATATGTTTCTTTTGAAACTTTACTTACTACTCCTTCTGGAACAAAAACTTTTAAATTATTACAACCTTTTGGAGATAATCCCCAAGCAATTAATTCCTCTAGTTCTTTCTTTTCTTGATTTGGATATTTCATGGACCAAAAGACACCTACTGGATCAACAACAATCTGTCCAATATATGGATTATTTGCAGATAACTCTTCAGCAATTACCCCAAGGCCATAACTCTTACCTGATCCTCTTGAACCATCTATAAACACAACATGAGGGTTTAATCCATCAAGATGTACCTTTTTATCTCTACAATCATCCTCATAAACCTTTCCTAAGAATGCACAAGACTTAGAACCATGATCCTTTAGAACGCTTTTTTTTCTTCCAATATAGACCATTTCTGGATCCTTTGGATCTGTTAAAAATTCAAGCTTTGGAGATATTTCTTTTATCTTTTCTTTTTTTTCTTTAACGGTATCAATTAACTCTTCTTCTGCTGGTTCATCTTCTATTTTTTCAAAGAAATCTTTCTCTTCTTTATCTGCTTTATATTTTTCTATAGCCATAAATATTCAATGTAATAATTTAAGTATATCTAAATTAATATAATATCTTAGGGTTTTTAAAGATTTGTATGCTAAAAACTATAATTTATTTTGCTTTGGATTTCTTATAATTATTTAACATAGAAACTACTTTTTGAATTTGTTCTTTCTTTTGTTGATTTTCTTTAATTTTTGATACTTTCCTTTTTTCTTCTAATAGCTTATCTAGTTTCGTTTCTATCTCGTTTAGTGATATACAATGATCTCTTAAAGTCTCTAAGTCCATTATTCTAAATTCTCTGTTTTGTAATTCTTCAACAACTCTATTTGAAATATCATAAACACAACCATCAGTGTATTCTCCAAAAGCTCTTATTTCTAGATATTTATCTAATTTATTATAGATTTTCTCAGAAAATAATTTTGTGTAACCGTCTTCCGGACTAAAATTAGTTATTACAAATCTTTCACCTAACTCTTTTCTTCCAAAAGCACTTATGATATTTACTATAGAAAATAGTGCTTGACATTCTGGCAAATTTTTCCAATTTACTTTCTTGCCATCTACATTAAAAGAAAGAGAACTATTTGCTGCCGGATTAATTAAAACAAATAATGCGCCTTTTTTATTTTTATATTTTAGAATAATTTTTGCATAATCTTTAACTGTTTCTTTTAAATTAATCAATAATGGTTCTCTTCCAACTAAATATTTTAATAGCTCTTCCTTATTATTGAAATTTATTCTACTAATTTTATCTAGAAATAAATTGAATAATGGGTGTATAAGTAAAATAATTTCTCTATAACTTTGTTCAGAATTTTTACTTATCATAAATAACTATAGAAAAAGAGATTATTTAAACTTATTTAAAAATTAAAAATAAAGAATCTTATTTGATTCTTTGATTTTTATAAACTTTTGCGATTCTTTCTTGAACGAATGTAATTTTGTTTCTTTCGTTCATTAATTTGTCGTAAGTTTCTTTAGGAACCTTAAGATATTGGTATAAATAGCCTAATTGATATTCTACTTCTAGAACTTCTAATTCTGGATCATATCCAATTGAAACTATATTTCCAATCATTTTATGGTTATTGTCATCTACTGGTTGTCTTTCCATGTTTTATCATTTCTCCAAATATTATAGTCTTGTAGTAATATATATGAACATTAAATATTTAAATAGATATTTCACCATTCTCTTATTTTGTCTAGTCCTAGTTCCATTACCTTGTTGTGAATCTTTTCAGTTAATTCTATGTCTTTTGCTAAGTAAGTCTTGATTAAATCAATATTTCCTGACCAGTAAGTTTCAGCCACTTTTGAGCCGTCCATGTCTTCTACTAAGACCACGCCAATAATCTCTCCAAATTCCTTTAAAGTGCCTCTTGTTGGCCCTCTTTTAAAGCAAGTTAATAGGTCTCTAATGTCGATTATCTCTTTTAAGACGAAAGGAACAACTGTAACTCCATTAACAAAGCTTCTAGTCACTAAAAAAGAAATATCAAACTGCTTAATGTTAAAGCCCACAATCTTGTTTGTTAAAGAACTATTTGCTCTAAAATTGTCGTAAATCTTCCAAAATTCAGTTAACATTTCCTTTTCATTATCAGATTGAAGAATGACTAGCTTATTATCTTTAGTTGACTTTAGACCGATTGCAATAATTTTTGAATCAATTGGATTTAAGAGTTTCTTTCTTTCCTCTTCATCTAGAGATAAATGTTTTTCCTTATCCACAGGAACAGTTTCGATATCTACATATAAGTAATTCATAAATAACTATGAAAGAAATAGTGTTTAAAGTTTTCGGGGGTAGCTGTCCAGTGGAGCCCTTTTAGAAAAAGTGCTTCATCCCAAAAACGACAGCGTTCAGCTCGCGCGCAATATTTATCGTTTAGTATTCCAACTCCACTTTGTGCTCTCTAAGTTTATTTCAAATCCGAAAGTGGTTTTAAATTTGGATTTATCTTCTATTATTTGGATACCTGTTTTTGTTAGGCCCACTATTACAAACTTTTGTAATCTTTCAATCTTTTCTTTAAATAGAGTAATTTCAATCGCATCAACATCTCTTAGATATTTAATTGCTTTTTCTAATCTCCAACTTCCCCATCTTATTTCTTTTAGTAAATCTTCTGCAGAAATGGAGTGATCAACTATAGACGATTTATAAAAATAATGTAACAATTCTCCTGCGTCTTTTTTTCTAGTCATGTTTTTTTCACAAAATAGTTTATTAAATAATAATTCGCAGATGGCGAGATTCGAACTTGCGTAGTCATGAGACTCTAACTTTGAATTAACTTCTTATTTGTACAGACTGTATTTAGACAAACACAATCTCCAGGAGACACTGCTAAAAGATCTATTTCTAAAGTACACGCTGCTGGCTTAATTTTGTAAAAAGACACCCACTTTTTATTAATACATACCCTTGTTCTATGACAAGGATTTGGCAGTCCTGTACATTCGCTATCAGTATTACAAATCTGTTGTTCTGCTAGTGTTGGAGCACTTGTATGTTTAGGATTAATAAATGTAGAATTCCCATCTGTACAATATTCAGGATAACCTTGGGAAACGAAACCCCAGTTTAAACATTCCTCAAAATTAGTTGCTTGTCTTTCTACAAATATTAAATCATCAACATGCTTAGGTTTATTCTCAATATTATCTGAAGTAGAAATAAATAGTTTTCCGTCTAGTGTTTTACATTGTATAGGATAAGTCCCCGCAACTACGGGATTTCCTGCCTCAATACATTCATCAAAATTATTTATATTTGTACTAATATCTCTATTATATATTGCTTTGGAAACCAAAATAACTGCCAAAATTATAATTATTAAAATTATACCAAGAGATATTAAAAATTTGACAGATATCCCTTTTTTTTTAGGATATTCTTTATTTGTATTAGTTACTGGCTCATTATTCATGATATTCCCTAATTTATCTATTACTATCTAATAAAATAAATGTGCCCAAAGAATTGGGCAAAAATGTGTTTTACATTTTATTGAAAAGGGCAACCATTTCTGGATGTGCTTGGAATAGATATATGCTTAAAAAGATAATCAATCCCAAATACATCATTGCAAGGAAATAGATTAATCCAACTTGCCAAAATGTAATTATTGAAAATATTGAAATAATTAACATTATTGCAATTAATGCAGCCAAAGCATACATTTCTATTAACAACATTATTCTTCCAAAATTTTTATACCCCCAAAGGCCATATGCTGTTAATAAAGTGTAAATTCCTGCAATAAATAATATTATTGCAAGACCAATAGTCATATTTTTTAAAAATGCACTGCCAAATAATCCTGACATTGAAGTAAGATTTGATGCGAAATTTTTAAGGACTAATAATCCAATTCCGTATAGTATATATAAAATTCCAGCACCTAAATGTAAAATAGATGTGTACTTTGTAATATATTCGCTCATAGATAATTCTTTTAACATATTATTCCTCCTTTATAAAAATCTAAATATACTAATAAGAACTAATTTAAAAATATATCTAAAACAATTTAGTCAATGCACGCGATACAAATCAACTTGCCGCAAAATGCTTACTTAGAATTGAATTGCATAAGACTAGATTCGAAATCGAGTAGTCGTGAGACTCTCGCATTCTAGTACCGATACTTTTTTGCAAGTCACATTCTTTCACTAGCCGCTTACTAAAAAAATAAAAAAGAAAGTTACTTACTTTTTTGTAACTGTTTCTTCTTTAAACATATATTTTGCAATCATAAATACTACAAAAGCAATAATTATGAAATTAAGTAATGCCCCAGCAAATGCGCCCCAGTTTAGAACTATTGGACCAAGCTTTAATGTTGCAGTTTGCCATTGCCCACCAGGAATGAATGGTGTGATTATTGGCATGATGATATTATCAACTAAAGACTTTACTAGTGTTGTAATTGCCGCACCAATAATAAAAGCAATTGCTAAGCCAATTACTTTATACTCTTGTAAAAACTCTTTAAATTCTTTAAATACATTTGTCATATTTTGTCTCCCCCCTTAAACAACAATAGAAAGAAATAATTTATAAAAAGTGGTTTTCTATAAAAAAATTTATATTTAATTTATAAAACTAAATATATCATTATTTCTTATTTTTAATACCTTTTATTTCTATTTGAAAAGAAATAATTTTTCCAGGAAGTTTATCTTTTAAGAAATCTAAAGAATCTATATTAAAATGAATAATTTCGCCAGTATCTTCACAAACGAAATGGCAGTGGTTTCTTCCGTGTTTTGAATAAATGTTTCGTTTATCGCAAACAAATGAATAAATAATATAATCTTTAGTTAGCTGATTAAGAATTCTATATATTGTTGCAATACCAATTTTGTGTTTAGAATTAATTCTACTATAAAGTTCTGCTGCAGAGAAGAAAACTTTCATGTTTTCTATTTCTTTTAAAATTAGTTCTTTTTGTATAGTTCTTCTTGATTTAGACATATTTTATCCTTATTGATAATGGTTATCATTAATATATATAAAGGAAGAAAAATATATATATGTATGAGAATAGCATTTGTTGGGAAAGGCGGCGTTGGTAAAACTACCCTTTCTGCATTATTTAGTAAATTAATTATTTCTAAAGGAAAACCTGTACTTGTGATTGATGCAGACATAAATGTGCATCTTCCTGAGTTATTTAATTGTACAGTGTCTTCTGAAGAATATATTTCAAATAATAATCTAAAATTAAAAATTAAAAACTACTTAAAAGGAACAAACGATCTTATAAAAAATAATGACGAATTTAGAAAGACTACTCCTCCTTCTGTTAATTCTAAATTAATAACAATTACTAAAGAAGATTATTTTATTTCTAATTTCTGTAAAGAGATTTCAGATAATGCATACTTAGCAGTTGTTGGAACTTATGAAGTCCACGGTGTAGGAACTAGTTGTTATCATAACAATCTTGAAATTTTAGAAATTATTCTTAGTCACACATACGATAAAAATGAATATATAGTTTCTGACATGGTTGCAGGAACAGATTTATTTGCATCTTCAATGCATTTGCAGTTTGATGCAATTGTACTAATTGTAGAGCCTACAAAAAAAAGTGTAGAATTGTTTAAAATGTTTGAAAACTTAAGCAAAAACAATGTTGATAATTTCTTTATTCTTGGAAATAAAATAAAAAATGAAGATGATTTAAAATTTTTAATAGACAATGTTGGTGCAGAAAAAATAATTGGATTTATTAGAGATTCTAAATATCTACAATTACTTGATAAGTACGGTGGGGCAGTTACTTTAGATAAATTTGAAACTAACAATTTAGAAGTATTAGAAAAACTATATTTAGAGATTAATAAAATTACTCCTGACCCAAACAAAAGATTGTCTAGACTTCAATTATTACACACGAAATATGTTTCTCAACCAAGCATTAAAGACAGATTTGGAGATCTAAGTTCTCAGATCGATCTTAATTTTAAATTTAAATGAAAGATTATGAAAAATAATGTTTATTCTGGAAAGAATGCAATAAAGGATTATATCAATCCTCATAATCATATGACTCCTCTTGTAGAGCTTGATGATAAATGTAATCCTTTTAGAAAAAATGGGATTAGAATATTTGCAAAATTACAAAACACTTTGCCTTTACTTAATATTAAATCTATTCCTGCATATGAGATGATTAATTCAGCACATATTCAAAAGAAATTACAAAATAAACCTACAATCATAGAAAATTCTTCAGGGAATACTGCTTATTCTTTAGGAATAATTGGCAGGCATTATGGATTAAATTCAATGAAAGCATTTGTTTCAAATGAAGTTACAAAAAATAAATTAAATATGCTAAGGTTATTTGGGATTACTCCGATTATTAATAATGAACCAATTTGTCCAGATCCAGATGATGAAAATAGCGGGATCTATAAGGCTAAACAAATGGCTAAATCTGAGAAATATATTAACTTTGGACAATATGATAATTTAAATAATCCTAATTCGCATAGTTTGATAACAGGAAAACAAATTTGGATTCAAACAAATGGAAAGATTGATATCTTTTGTTCAGGACTTGGAACAACTGGAACCTTTCTTGGAACTAGTAATTACTTAAAGAAGAAAAACGATAACCTCAAGGCAATAGGGGTAATAAGAAAACCAAATAACTTAGTACCAGGCGTTAGAACAAAAAATCTTTTGAAAATGATTGCTTTTGATTGGAAGAATAATGCAGATGATATTATCGAGATTGGAAGTGTTGAATCTTATACCCAAAGCTTAAAATTAATTAGAAGCGGATTATTAGTTGGCCCAAGTTCTGGGTTTGCTCTTGCAGGGTTATTAGAATATATTAAGAGAAATAAACTTAAGAATAAAACTTGCGTATTTATTTGTTACGACACGCCATTACCATATCTAGATGAATATTTTTCATATCTTCCAACGTCTGATTTTCCAAAAGTAATTAACAAAGAATTACTTCCTTATGAAATTACAACTAAACATACAAAAGATAAAGTAGATTCTATAACTGTAACTAAACTTTATAAAATACTTAAAGAAACCTATTCTGAAAAATTAAATACAGACATTAAAAGAAATCCAAACAATATTTTTATAGACCTAAGAATTGAAAATAAATTTGGGGATTATCACATTCCTGGATTTACAAACATACCGATGGATGCTTTTATAAAAAACTATAAACAAAAAATAAAAAAAGAAAACAACATCTATCTTATTTGTGAAACTGGAGAAAAGTCCTTTAAAGCTGCAAAAAATTTAATTATTGAAGGATATAATGCTATTCACATTTCTGGTGGAACAATTGCTTGGTCAAACAAAAAATATCCGCGAATAAAAAATGAAGAGTGTGTGTTTTTGAAATAAGCAATTTAAACACAAAATAAAAAATCGCAGAGGACGAGATTCGAACTCGCGTAGTCGTGAGACTCTAATATTCGCGAGGAAAAGCTTTCCCTAAATCGTAATCTGATGCATTTAATAAAGATCTAAGTTCAGATTCTGATCTACCCATAGCCACCATAGTCTCTTTAATCCCAAATGTTTCTATTATATTCTTAAGCCCCCAAGCCTTTGCTACTTCATAACGTCCATTTTGTGACATATAGCTTTGCATATCTGGGGCCCTATACTGTGACACATCCTTGTAGCCGTATTTAAAAAGCTTATTCACAATTTCTTTTAATGAAAATTCATTTTTAAAATATTTTGGATCAATAGCATAAACTGTCTCCCTCAAACCAGCATCAAATATTAATCGGGAAATACCATTAAAAGCCTTAACTACATCTTCTTGACCATATATTTTTACAAATGCTTTTAAACTCAAAGTTTTTAACAAATATTCTGGAGCTATTACTTTTCTTAATTCAATCAGGCTAATTCCCTGTGCCTTTAATTTCATTAAATCGGCACTGGTTAATTTTAATTCTCCTCTCTCTAGACGTTTTTTTAAAGAACTGATTATTTTAATTTTTTCTTTATTTATTTCTAGTTTTATGTCTGCTGTCTGTTTCTTTTCTGCAACGAATTTACGACCTCCTATTTTAATGCTCTTAATATTTTTTGCATTTGGGAAACTGCCTTTTGTTAATTTTCTTACAACCATTTTTTATCACACTTTATTTCTATAAATAGTTATTGTATATTGTATTTAAAAAGATTTTGTTGAGAACACTTTTCAGAAACGTACGTATGTTTTTGAGTATCTTCGAAGATTAGCGGGATTTTAGAAATTAGTCCTGTTTCGTAGTCGTGGGCGAGCTTCTTGCCTTTAATCCAGTCTACAAGCTCACTTACAGCAAACTGTTGATCTAAATTTAATCGCAGAGGACGAGATTCGAACTCGCGTAGTCTTTCGACTCTAGCTTTCCAGGCTAGTGCGTTTGACCACTCCACCACCTCTGCACAACCGGTTGCGGTCGTGCACAACAAATCGTCGCTGCGATTTCTTGGCATCCTGAAAACTTTTGTTTTCCTGAGTTGGCGCCCAGCCAGAATTTGTATGGCACTAACTGGTTGCTTATCGACACACAACTAAATTATTTTTTCTTAAATATTGTTTTTGACATTGTTGTTAACCATTTGAAATGTAATATCAAATGTATCAATGACAGAATTATCATTGCAAATCCTGAGATTGTATGAATATTACCCCATGAATGTTTTGTTAATCCTAAAAATGTTTGATAACCTGCTTGTCTTACTCCACTTGGAAGAAAGAAAAATATTACAAGGCTTGTTATTGCTACTACAATAAATGATATTATTAATAGAACATCAATAAAATAATTTATTTTAATTTTATCCATAATTTACCCTTCCTTTTAGTGAACTGAACTTCCTGATTTTACGGCTTCTGTTGGAAACAAAAGAGCTTCCACATCATTATCCCCTACAGCCATAATCATTCCTTGACTAACTAACCCCGCCATCTTTCTTGGTGCAAGATTAACTATTACTGGTATTTGTTTACCTTGTAAGTCTTCAGGAGAATACTTGGTACCAATTCCTGCAAGTATTTGTCTTTTAAAATCTCCAAAGTCAATTATTAGCTTTAGAAGCTTTGAACTGTTTGGTACTTTTTCTGCTTCTATAACTGTTCCTATTCTTATGTCTAATTTTATGAAATCATCAAAAGTAATGATTGGTTTTTCTTCTGACATAAATGATCTTTTAACAATTTTAAGCGCAGAGAACGAGATTCGAACTCGCGTAGTCTTTCGACTCCAGCTCTCAAGGCTGGCGCGTTTGGCCACTCCGCCATCTCTGCTTTAACTGTTCGCCCAGTTCATAGGCGTTTCTTCTCTAGTTAACTAAACCGGTTGCGCTCTCATAAAAAATCACTGATTTTTTAGGATCCTAAAAAATACCGTGTATTTTTTTTGAGGTTAGCGCGCAATAGTTTACTATTTCCACACAATAACCTTACAAATTGGCCGCAAATATATATTTTATGAGCAAAAATGTATATAAATCTGGCGATTGCCAAAATTAACAATAAAGATTATAAACTGTTTATTACATAATTTTCTAAACTAATTGTAAAGATGAGATTTATGGATTATAAAGAAACTAATGATATTTATAGTCAAGCAATTGACAAGAAACTAAAATTTGTAATAATTACTGGCGGAGTGCTTTCTGGGATTGGTAAAGGAGTTTCTGCTTCTAGTATTGCTCTTCTTTTAGATAATGATCTTAAGAAAATACCAATCAAATGTGATGGTTATCTTAATTTTGATCCAGGGACTATGAACCCTGTGGAACACGGAGAAGTTTTTGTTCTTGATGATGGAACAGAAGTGGATATGGATTTTGGACATTATGAAAGATATTTAGATATTTCTTGTAATGGATCTCAGAACCTAACAATGGGAAAAATCTACAAAGAAATAATTGACTTAGAGAGAAGCGGAGCTTTTTTAGGAAAAACTGTAAAGTTAATACCAGAAGTTACTAATTACATAGAATATAGAGTTATTAAAACTGCACTTGATAATGATGCAAACATTGTACTTCTTGAAATTGGAGGAACTGTTGGAGATTTAGAAAATGAATTGTACATTACTGCTTGTAAAGGAATTAGAAGAAAACTTGGAAAAGAAAATGTTTTTTTTGTACATCTCGCTTATGTTCCTGAAATTGCACCAAGCGATGAACAGAAAACTAAACCTGCACAAAATAGTATTGCTGAATTACTTAAAAGAGGAATTATTCCTGACGCAGTCATCTGTAGAGCAAAGCGGATGCTTGATAAGAAGGCTATTGAGAAACTTACTGAAAATTGTGCACTACTACCTGAACAATTAATCTCTGGTTGTGATGTTAAAAATATTTACGAAATACCGATTAATTTTAAAAATCAAAAACTAGATAAACTCATTTCTAAGAAATTAAAAATAAATACTAATTTAGAATTCGATAAATTTATTGAAGCAGTTAAAAAGATAGAAACTGGAACTAAAGAAAAAATTGTTATTGGCATATGTGGAAAATACACCGGTATTGACGACTCTTATGCTTCAGTTATTGAAGCCTTACATCATGCTAAAACCACAGTATCTGAATCTTTAGAAATTAGACTTATTGATACTGAGAAATATGAAGAAGATGGCGTTTCCAACTCTCCAGAAATTAAAGAACTTGATGGAATTATTGTTCCTGGTGGTTTTGGAGCTAGAGGAATTAATGGAAAATTAAATATTATTAGATATGCTAGAGAAAATAATGTTCCTTACTTAGGACTTTGCTACGGAATGCAACTTGCTGTTATTGAGTATGCAAGAAATGTTTGTGGACTGCCTGAGGCACACACAACAGAAATTGACAAAGATTGTAAAGAACCAATTGTTACTATCCTTCCTGGTCAAGAAAATAAAAAGATTGGTGGAAGCATGAGGCTTGGGTCTTGTGTTGCTGAATTACAAGATGGATCACAGGTTGCAAAAATATATGGTAAAAACAAAATTACTGAAAGACACAGACATAGATATGAAGTTAATCCAAAGTATCATTCAATCTTGAAAGAAAAAGGACTTGTGCTTTGTGGAATGGACCCAACTGGAGAACTTCTTGAATTTATTGAAATTAAGAAACATCCTTTCTTTATTGGAACACAAGCACACCCTGAACTTAAATCAAAGCTACTTACTCCACACCCGTTGTTTGTAGAATTTGTAAAAAAAGCTAAAGAAAAAAAAGAAAAAGAAAAATAAAATCTAGTTGATTTTATTTTTGTACTGTAAAAGGCATCTTACCTTCTTCATGTAATTTTTTTATTACGTCTATTGGAGTTCCTGTTTTTTGTTGTAATTTTTGTAAACCATCAGAATTTAATTTAGTAATTGCGCCATTTTGACAATTTAAATAAGTATTAGCACTGTAAACCACAGTATACATATTCTCGGTAGTAGATATATGTGCAATCAATACTCCCTCATATCCATTATTATTTTGCAATATATCTATTGCCTCTTGTGGCAAATTTCCTTGTTGAATACCGTTAGGATTTATTCTTGCTTCTATCCAAGACCCGTAATAAACTTGATCATAATTGTAAGTTGTATCATATATATAGAATTGATATCCAAGATAATTAATTCCCGTAGGGGTAGAATGAACAAGTTCATAATTAGAACAATTTACATTTAAAGAACTTGCTTCTATAAATGAATTATAATTTTCATTTACTGAATAACCAGTACCTTCTGTTTTAGTCACTCCATTACCAAAAGTCCATTCTGTAAAATAAGAATAGGACACGGTGGGGGTGTTTGTTGTGTTTGGAAACCATAAAACAGTTTCTGGATATGCAGCATAACCTAAATTGCTATTTTCTGCTCTTTCTGTATTAGTTATAGAAGAATTAAGAAAGTATGGTCTGAAATCGTCTAAATTATATGACATTGAAGATTCTTTTTTAATTCTTGCAGGAACATTAGATTGTAAGTTTTCTTGCGTCCATAAAAGATATTCTCCATTTGGATTTTCAAAACTCATATTTTGATATAATACAAAATTATATCCCGTGCCAATTAATGTTCTTGGCGCAACCTCTGTTATAGATTTTGCTTGTCCTGTTGTTGATAAATTTGTTATTACTAATCCTAATATTACACCAATCACTAAAGCTACTAATGCCCAAATGATTAATGATTTTTTATTTTCTTTTGCCATTTTGGTTTCCTCCAATTTTTTAATTATTTAATTGTAATTTAATAGAATGAATGAACGATATATATATATTGCCGCTTAAGAAAAAAGAAAAAGAAAAATAAGATTAATTAAATAATCTCATTTTGTGTAGTTAGAACTTATTTTATTTTTGCTCTTTCATCTATTGATTTATAGCCTGTTATCTTTCTCACGTCCTTTATTTCTTCAGGAGTTAATGATTCAGATTTATTGGTTTGACAATTTAGATATTTGTGCATTTCTGCACTTGTTTGTAATCCTGTTGCAGTAATAATGTGACTATTAATCGACACTCTAATGTACTGACTTCCATTGTTTAACTGAGTTATTGCAGATGCTGGAATATATCCTGTATAGGTATTATCTGCTGACGAGGTTAAATCTAAAGGGTAATCCTGTAAAACATTAGTCCAACCGGTGCCTTGATTATATTGAGAAATATATAAATTCCCAGATATTTCATCAATATCTCCTACTTCTGAATGTGTTAGATTATATTGACCACTACAATCTAAATCAAGACTATTAACTACTGCAAATAAATCTTCATTCGGATTAAATACAGTTGTTAATGATTTAGGTATTATTTTAGAACCTATTTTAAAGTGTGCATCAATTATAGAAGTTACTTTCATATCATATATAGTAGCCTCTATTGAAGTAAATGGACCAAAAAAGGTTCCTGCAATATATTCTGAATAATATGCAGAATACTCTAATTCTGAAGTATAATCGTCAGATAATACTGTGCCATCAGAAAAGTTGACGGTGGTATTTTTTCTAACTTTCCCGGGTAAATTAGAGTGAAATTCTTCGTTTTCAATAAACGCATACTTATTAATAGTACCTGTTCCACCATTAACACTATCTATTTCTTGAACTAACTCCAAATAAATTGGAATAGGCATAGTTATCCCAACCTGTGTTTTTGGACGAATCTGGTGAATTTCAGAGATATAACCCCCTTTTCCTGTTGTTGTCAGGTTTGTTATTACTAACCCTATTATTACACCAATCACTAAAGCTACTAATGCCCAAATGATTAGCTTTTTATTATTTTCTTTTGCCATTTTGGTTTCCTCCAATTTTTTAATTATTTAATTGTAATTTAATAGAATGAATGAACGAAATATATATATATATTGTTCATTTGAAAATCTCATCAATAATCCTTTTTGCTTCTTCTATTGTTTGATATTCTTTAACTAAGAAGTTGTGGTTACCAGAAATCATTGCTGAAAGTCTTTTTCCTTCTTTTTGACGATATAGGCAAATTACTTTTTTATTTAAACTTTCAGAAAGCCCTAATTCATAACCAACACTTAAAGAAACTTGAGTAACTTCTGCAACAACAATATCTGATTCTTTTAACCAGTTTACATCTCTTGTAAAGATTTGCTCAGAAGTTAATTTATTGCTCTCGCCATAAGAACTTAAATTTTTATCTGAAATATGCTCTGTTAGAACTTGTCCCTTAGTCTTAAGATAATTTATTAATTCAAAATAGATTTCTTGGTCATCTCTTCCACCACTAATTGATCCTGCAAAGTATATTTTTAACATAAATAATATTAGATTAGAAAATAATAAAAATAGAAAAGAAAAGAAAAATTATCTTTTCTTCTTGATTTCTTGCTTTTTGGTTAACTTACTTACTGCGTAAATAAATCCTGCAATCAATACCCAAGGAAGAACTACTACTATTAGTCTTACTAAGGAATTTAAACTGCTCATAAATGATCTTAAAAGATCTGATAACTTAACAAAAGCAATACCTAGATAGTCTGACCTTTCGTTTATTGTTAAATAGATTGTTGAATAGTCAATTCTTTGATCAACATCTTTTATTGAATCTTCTAGATATTTAATTGTTCTTTCTTGATTAAAGATTCTGTCGTTTAATTCTATTTTATCTTTAATTTCTTCAGCTTCTGCATACATTTCTTGAAATCTTTCAAGTCTTTCTTTTTCAACTTGTAATTCTATGTTTACATTTGTGTATTCTCCAGTAACGTCATCAGCTCCTTGATTAAAACTTGTTACTTTTCCTAAAGTCTTAAGTTGATTTGTTACTAAATCTAGTTTATCTGTTTTTACTTTAATTGTGTAGTTGCCTGTAAATATTTCCTTTGAATCAAATTTATTTGAATAAATGTTTTCAGTTATAATTATTGATTCGGTTCCTTTAACTACCTCTCTTACTTGAGAATCTGTTTCTTTAAATTTACCTATCTTTGTTTCAATTCCTAAATTTGAAGTTTTAACGATTTTACGGTTCAATACTTCTGGAGAGAAATTTTGATTTTGATAATTTAGATAGCTTTCTTTTGCATAAGCGGGAGCATATCCTCCTAGTGCAGAATCAGAAGCATAATTATAACTTGAACCAACACTTATGTTTGGTAAGTAAATCATCGTTCCTAAAACTAATACTACTAAAAGAATTAATAACCAATTTTCTTTTAATTTTTCAAATTGTTCTTTTAAACTCATAATTGTTTCCTCCTTAATGGTAATATATATACTGTTTACTTGTGTTTAAATACTATATTTTTAGATTAGGTTTTTACCTAATCTTTCTTGTCTCTAAATAATATCTTTTCTCGTGTGCTTCTCCCATTGAAAATGTCTTTCTTGGTAAAGCGCCATCAACAATTACAGTTTTGTAGAATTGTTTCTTTTGAATTGTTGGAAGATAGATTCCTGCGTTGTTTGGTTTTTGACCAAGAGAGCACACCACATCCTCGCCATGGACATAGTCTATCTTTTCAAAGCCACCTGATTTACCAAAACTGTCCAAGAAATCCTGTATTGTCCCAACTGGCAAGTTTGATTTCGGACTAGCCACTTTTATGATTCCAGTTGTTTTAGGATTCTCTGTAATTAAACCAATAAAATGTTTATCTTTGCTTTTCTTTGTTTTTATTATTTCAATAACTTCTTCTTTTGATTTTTTAGAAAAACTAAAACAATCTCCAAAATGATTTTTCATTTCTTTAACAATGTCTTTCTTTAGATTAAATAATACTCTGTGAATTGCTTCAAACTCTAAAGACTCGTCATGAAGATTAACAAGTTCAATTAAAGCAAATCTTGCAGGATGGTTCATTATTTCAACTTTGTTTTCTGCAGTGTTCTTTAGATTCTCCCAAACTGCTTTAGCTGTTGCTAGAGAATGATTGCCATCTCCAACAGCATACAAAAGAACAGGATAATCTTTATCTAACTTATATTTCTTTTTAAATTTTTCTGGACTAGCAAGTCTTTCTAATTCTTTAGCTGCTTTCTTTTCAAATCTTTTATTTACTAGATAACCTTCAATATGCCCACCTTTTTTCATAAGATTAAAATCATATACTTTTTCAAAATCTTTTTTATTCTCGCTAATCTTTTCAATAACTTTCCCTTTAGGATCATCAATTAATACCATTATGTGTGGCAATTCTAAAGGTGCATCTTTACGTATTTCAATCCTTGGTGGAAGTCTTTCTAAAATTGTTCCTTCTGTTGCTCTGACAAGTGTTGTTGAACCTTTATTATAATCATATTTTTCTAAATCTAAAGCAACTACTAATCCTTTTCTTATTTTGTCTTTTATTTGTCTTTCAACATAAATGAACCCCATATGTTCATCAAACATTTTTTTTGAAATATATTCTTTCATTGTTGTTACAATATTTGAAATTCTTTCTTCTTTGTCTGAATCTTCAAGATAAATTTCAGGGAATGTTATTTTTAATGTTGAGGGATTGTTTCCTACAATCTCTTTAACAGAATTCCAATATTCTGGTTCAGAGGTATACTGGTCACAAGCAACAACTGACCATTTAGTATAATCTATTTCTTTTTTTGGTAATAATACCTTTGGACTAGAAAGTCCTGCATTTTCATAAAATCTTGTTTTCATACTATTTTTCACTTCCTTTTTATTTTATATATTTAAATCTTGAAACTGATTTTCCATTTACAATTACTTTCTCTTTAAAGATTTTTTCTGGTCTTACCCAAAAGTTTTTTCCTTCTTTATAGATTACTAAATCTTCATTTGTCTCTGTGTGCTTACCAACACTAATAACTTCTACAATCTTCCCCTTGTAGTGTTTATATTTTCCTAGTTTCATAACACTCACTTTTCTACTTTAAACATTTTTCCGTGTCCTGGAATTATATAGTCTGCTTTTTGTAATATTAATTTCCTGCTTTTCAATAATGCTTGCTTATTTTTTACAAATGGATCTTTTAAAGATAATAATGATTTCTTATCTGTTTTTTGTTTTCCATCTTCCCACCACCATAAGTCTTCCGCAATTGCAATGATGCCTTTTTCAGTTTTTACTAAAAGAGTTACTTGTTCGTGTGCGTGGCCTGGAGTTTCTATTACTTCAATATTTGTGCCAGGTATTTTCTTTTTAAAAGAAAATTCTTTATCTCCACGATAAATTATGTCTCCATCTAAGATATCAATTCCAGGAAATAATCTTATATTTAATAAGTGATCAATATGATAATGTGTTAAGAAAATTAAATCAATATCTTTTGGGGTTAATTTTTCTTTCTTTAATGCATTAAGAAGTAGTTTCTCGTTACAACCTGGATCAACAATTATTCTTTTTCCGGAATCCTCAATTAAAACTGTCGAACAAGTTGCTTCATAACAATCTTTTCCTTCGTGAGCATAACCTTCTACAAGTATTTTAACAGTTGACATAATTTTGCCGTTTAATTATTTTTTTAATCGTTCGTGTTTTCTTTCGACACCTGCCGTTTTTGGCACCTTATAGTTCTTTTCTTTTGGCAGCTTACATTTTCTTTTCTTACAAGAAAAGAAAAGGCAGTGCAACTACCGGGATTCGAACCCGAGTCGCAAGCTTGGGAAGCTTGCATCCTACCACTAGACTATAGTTGCTTTAAGATATTATTTTTTCTTTAACTTCTTTCTTTTCTGGTTCTGTTAGTTTAGAATAGCTTTCTTTAATTGTAACTATCTGATTGTAAGGGCCTGTGAAGTAAAGCTTTCCAACCTTTAAATAAATTACAATTTCTTTAATGTAGGTCTTAAATCTAGTCTGCATTATTATGTCAAGTCTTGATAATAATAATTTCTTTAAAACATCTATGTCTGCTTGCTTAAGAATAAAAACATTATCTGGCTTTTTTGCAAACTCTGCATGTGTTTCAAAAAGCATCCCTGAATTGATATCTGTCTTATCACAATCAATTATTAGTTCTGAAACGTTGTTACTAGTGGATAATTCTTTAATCAACTCAAAAGCGTTATTGTCAAGATTAATAACAAACTGATCTTCAAAATTTAAATCCTTTAAAGACTGTATCTGCCTATCAAAAGATTGTTCAAATTTTGTTAATCTACTTGCGACATTTGTTTTTATATCTTCTAAATCTGAAACATAAAAAGTAACACTTGTTTTACCTATCTTTAAAAGAGTTTGGTCTTCTTTTGATCTTTCTAAAAATATTTGTAAATTTCTAACCATGTCATCAAGATATTGTAGAGATTTTGCAGGTTGAGATTTTTGAAGAAGATCATTTATGCTATTTATATTATTTAGCATCTTATCTTGAAGCTTTGACTCCACCATCTTTTTTCCTTTCTCAGTTATCTCGTAAAAATCTTCAGTTTTTTGAATATAACCAAACGACACCAGGTTTTTAATAACACGAAAAAGAGCAGCTCTTGCTGATTCTGTACTTGAATAATTAGGTATGATTCTTGTTAATAGCTCATTAAAGCTTGTTTTCTTTTGATTAATCTGCAAAAGAATGGAATCTAATAGCGTCATAGTATATATCTTTTAGAGGTTTTATTTAAAAAGCTTTTGAAGTACCATCTTATAAACGAAAAGCGTTATAATTTATTTAAATTAAATATGGGGGTTATTTTATGACTGATTTACCAGTTGCAGCAATCGATAGACTTATTAGAAAGGCAGGAGCAGAAAGAGTGTCAGAAGACGCAGCAGAAGAACTAAGTAAGATTCTTTCTGAAGTAGCTATGGACATCTCAAAACAAGCAATTGAACTTGCAAAGCACGCAAAAAGAAAAACAGTTACTGGCGAAGATATAAAACTAGCAACCAAGACTATGCAATAAAGCGGGAAGAAAACAAATGAACTGTGATTTACACACTCACACTTACTATTCAGATGGTTTTCATTCTCCTGAATATTTAATAAAAATTGCTTCTTCTAAGAAACTTAAAGCTTTAGCAATTACTGATCATAATGGCGTTGATGCTTTGGCTGATGCTTCTAAATTTGCAAAAAAAGAAAAAATCGAATTAATTACAGGTGTTGAAATTAATTGTGAGTCTACAGAAATTCTTGGTTATTTCTTTGATCCTAATTATGAACCATTACTTAAGATTTTAGAAGAAAACTCAAAATCCATTAGTGACGTCGTTACTCAAAAGATTTATTGGTTACAAGATAATGGCTACAATGTTGAAATGGAATCAATCTTTAAGTTTGCAGGACCAACACAAAAAGTTATGGCTACACACCTGGCTTTGGAACTTAGAAAGAACGGCTATGTTCAAAACTTACAAGAAGCATTTGTTGGAATTATTAAGAAGATAAGTATTGACTATAAACCAAAAAGATATAGTGCTAAAAAAGTAATTGCTGAAATAAAAAATGCAGGAGGAGTTGCTGTGCTTCCTCACCCTTGGTATCTCCCGTTATCTCTTAGAAATGACTTTGAATATTATTCATCTAAACTTATTTCTTATGGACTTTCAGGAATTGAAACTACTGGACCACATGGAAGTGAATATGATGCGTTTATCGTGGAATCAAAAGAAATTGCAAAAAAATTATGCTTAATTGAAAGTGGTGGCTCTGATTTTCACGGAAGCACTTTTTTTCCAGAAAATGAACTTGGAAAATATAATGTAGATTATTCTGTTATTGAAAGACTAAGAAAAAAAATAGAAAAATAACTACTTAATTTTCTTTTTTAAAAAATCAAGAGTTTTCTGTTCTACTTGTTTTATACTTAAAGTATTTGTATTAATTACTAAATCAAAAACTTGTTTGTCTTTCCCTAACGTAAAACCATAGAGTTCTTGGAAATGTTCCTTAGAAAAAGAATCTTTGCTTTTTAGTAGCTTATGTGCTTCTGTGTATGTTATCTTGTCTCTTAATGCAAGCCTTTGTGATCTTATTTTTTCTGTTGCATCTAACCAAATCTTAATTACTTTTTTATTATCTTTTACTAAATATGGTAGTGTCCAAGAATCAAGAACAATATTGTTTTTTGTTTTTACTAAGTTTAGAAGATATTTATCCAATTTCTTATCTATATTATTTGTTTTCTTTCGCTTTTCATCAAGTCCTGAAAACTCGTACCAACCGGTGTTCATTTTTGTATTATTACAATTTACTTTCTTTTCAGAAACCCCGCACGCAATTTGATTAAGAATATCTGAAGTATGAACGTGCTTATAGTTTAGTTTATCTGCCACAGAATTAACTAGATAGCTTTTACCTGATGCAGAAAAACCACATATTAAGATTATCATTTGTTTGCTCCTTTTAATAAAAATGAGTATTTAAAAACATTTAAAAATTGCTTTATTTTATAATATTATTATGAAGATTATATATGCACTTAATTCAGATGGGTTTGGACATGTCACTAGAAGTATTCCAATCATTGATCACTTGCTTAAGAAAGGACACAAAATTCAAATTATTACAGATGAAAGTGTTGCTAACTTCTTAGAAAAAAAATATCCTAACATTAAAATTGATGTTGTTAAACAACCAGTTTTTGTTTATAGTAAAGAAGGAGTAAAGCTTGCTAAAAGTTTTTTTGGGTGGTTTAATGCAAAGAATGCAAAGAACTTAACACAAACAACTAAAATCATTTATAATTATAAACCAGATATAATTATTTCAGATCTTGAGAGATATACTCTTTGGGCAGGAAAGATGCTTGAGATCCCAACTATTGAAATTGATAATCATGCAACTATCTTTAGAGGAGATGTTGAATTTAAAGCAAAGGACAGTGGAGATTTCTTTCAAGCAAAAGCAGTTTCAAAATTAGTTTATCCTTTTGCAAATTATTATTTTGGATTATGTTTCTATAGAACAAACATTGTTAAGAAGAATACAGAAGTCTTTGATCCTATTTTTATGGACGAAATTAAAAAGTTTAAATCTAAAGACAAAGGGTATATTCTTGTGTATAACAGATTTATGGAGAAAACAAATGTGACCCCGGTTCTTAAGAAAATTAAAACTGAAAAATTCATTGTATTTGGATATAATCAAGATAAAATTGATGGAAATATTACATTTAAAAAAAATGAACCAAATCTGTTTAAATATATTTCTGAATGTAAAGCTATAATTACTAATGGCGGGCACACATTAATTACTGAAGCGTTATATTTCAAAAAACCAATCTACTCCATTCCTATGAAACATCAATTTGAACAATTAACAAATGCACACTATCTTGATATTTTAGGATATGGAGAATCACACACAAAAATTGATGAGAAAAGTCTTAAACAATTTTTAATAAATATCCCAAAATATAAACAAAAACTTAAAAATCATAAATACCAAGATTCAAAATTATTTTTAAAGAGAGTAGATGAGAAGATTGAAGAATTAGTTAAACAATTTAAAAATATCTAATTTTCTTTTTTTAAATAACTTAAATATTCAGATCTTAGAGCCTTGTTTCTTTCGGGACCATCTTTAACAAAAGAATAAACTTTTTGAAGAAGATAATTTGATTCTAAAACATGTGGTAAGATCACTAAATCTGCACCAAGCTCATATAATTGTAATGCTTCTTTTTTAGTTTTTGCTCTAACATAAATTGGAAGCCGAGGGTTAATTGTTTTTGCAGTTTTTAGAAATCTTATTGTTGTATCAAACTTTGGAGCAGTCAATATTGCAAGTTTTGCTTCTTTTAAATTTACTGCATTCATTACTTCTTTATAGTTGATGTCTCCACAAACATATTTTATTCTTTTGTTTTGAAAAGCTAATAACTTTTCTGGATTATAATCCACTAAGATAATTGGTTGATCTACATCTCTTGAAACTACTTTTATGAAACCTTCAGTCATTACATCTGAACCAATTACTACTATGTGATCTTTAATATCTTTTGAAATGGTAGACAATGAATTTATTTGCCTGTGCCAAAATTCTTCCTTAAATCTATCCATTATTGGTTTAAAGAAAGTATATATCTTTTCACTATTAAGCATTACATAAGGTGTTGTTAACATTGATAGAGAAGTAATTATAATCACTATTGCATATTGTGAACTTGTAATTTGCCCCAAAGCGATTCCTTGCATTGCTATTATTAACGAAAATTCAGAAATCTGGTTTAAATCTCCAGATACTCTTAAAGAAATTTTTGTACCATATCCTGCAAATAAAATCATAAAGAAATGAATTATTGGTTTTATTATAAATGCAAGTATAAATATTACTATTATAAAGAAAATATCGTTAGAAATATTTAAAGATAACTGCATACCTAAAGATACAAAAACAATAGTTGCTAAAAGATCTCTTATACTTGAGATTTTATTAGAGATTTCGTAACTATACGGATAAATAGAAATTGCAACCCCCCCAAAAAATGCACCAACGGCCATTGGAAAATCAAGAAGATAAGATAACATAATAAATATAAAACAACTTGCAATTGATAATAAGAAGAAACTTTGCTCAGATTTGTATGCTTGTTTTATAATATAAGGATACACAATTTTATTTAAAAAAAGAGCAAAAAGAACAAATACCGCAGTCTTTGCAAGAATTATTAAAAACATCAAAAATGTAAATTCGCTGAAATTTTTTAAAATTGGAATTGCAAGAATGGCTATAAGATCTTCAACAAGAAGTATTCCGATCGCAATCCGCCCATGCAAAGAATCAATCATAAAATTATCTAAATAAATCTTAGCAACTAACATTGTGGAACTGAATGACAATATGACAGAAAAATATAATGATTGAATTAATGTGAGATTAATAACTTTACTAAATACAAATAAAAATATAAACATAAGAACTATATTTATTAATGGCAAAAGAATAATCGATAATTTTAAACTTTTTAATTCTTTTAAATCCGTTCCAATTCCTACACTAAATAAAAGAAAGGCAATTCCAATTTCAGAAATTAACATTATTTCTTCAGAATTATTAACCCAACCAAGAACTAACGGACCTATTAAAATACCAGTTACTATAAATGCGAGAACAGATGGTTGTTTAAGTTTAGTAAAAATAAATGTCATTACTGTTGCACAAATTATGATAATTGCAATATTCAATAATAGTAAATGTGTCATTTTTTTTCGTATTTTAATTTTTATATTGTCCTTAGTTATTATGTACTAGAGTTGTATTTATAAATATATATTTCTTAAATATTATATGATTAATAATTTTTTTATTGAAATCTGTATTATTATATTCATAGCTATTATCATAACTACAATTATTAGATTATTAAAGCAACCACTAATTATTGGATATATACTTACAGGAATTGTAGTTAGTCCATATGTTCTAAATATTATTAAAGACACCTCGTCAATTACGGTATTTTCACATATAGGCGTTTCTTTATTGTTATTTATGGTAGGGATAAATCTTAATCCTAAAGTCTTAAAAGAAGTGGGCAAGGTTTCCTTATTTACAGGTATTGGTCAAATTGTTTTTACTACTGGTATAGGATATCTTATTTGTTTACTTATAGGATTTAATTGGGTTACTTCTCTTTATGTGTCTTTAGCTCTTGCATTTAGTAGTACCATTATTATAATGAAGTTGCTTACAGATAAGGGGGCAGTCAATTCTCTTTATGGAAAAATATCTATTGGTTTTTTAGTTGTTCAAGATCTTGTTGCAATAGTTGTTTTAATTGTTATTTCTTCTCTTAGTGGACAAAACAAATCATCAATGTTAACTAATATATTTATTGGCATTGGATTAGTAATTGGATTGTTATTATTTTCAATATATTTGTTGCCTAAATTTCTTAAATTTGTAGCAAAATCGCAAGAATTTTTATTATTATTTTCAATTGGTTGGTGTTTAATACTTGCAGCATTGTTTTTTTACTTTGGTTTCTCTATTGAAATCGGGGCGCTTCTTGCAGGATTTTTCTTGTCTTTTTCAACGTACAGATTTGAGATAAACCTTAAGCTTAAACCACTAAGAGATTTCTTTTTGATTTTATTTTTTGTATTATTAGGATTACAAATGACTTTTGGAAGTTTTTCCGCACACATTATTCCAATAATAATTTTGTCATTATTTATTTTAATAGGTAATCCTTTAATTGTTATGATTATTATGGGACTATCGGGTTACAAAAAAAAAGTAGGATTTATGGCAGGACTTACTGTTGCTCAAATTTCTGAATTTTCTTTAATCCTTATCGCTTTAGGAATTACTGCGGGACATTTAACAACAGAGGTTCTTTCATTTGTTACCTTTGTAGGGCTAATAACAATTACTTGCTCTTCTTACATGATAATATATTCTGATTGGATATTTGATAAAATCGGAAAATATCTAAATATCTTTGAAAAGAAAAATGCAAGAGACGAAGTGCAAATTATAGAAGATTATAATTATATCATCTTTGGATATAATAAAGTAGGAATGGGTGTTGGAGAATATCTTAAAACGAAAAATAAAAAATTTTTGGTAATTGACCATAATCCCGAAATCGATAAAATACTTACAAAAAATAGAATTAATCATATTTATGGAGATGCAGGAAATGTTGAATTAACAGAAGAACTAAATCTCTCTAAAATAAAAGTAATTATATCAACAATTAATTCTTATTCCATTAATCACTTTTTAATATCTAAGATTAAATCTAAAAACAAAAATATCTTATTTATTGTAGTTAATGATCACATAGATGTGGCTTTAGAATTATATCATGCTGGAGCAGACTATGTGATTATGCCTGAATTTTTGTGTTCTTATGATATTAATAATTTTATACAACTACAAGACACAGATAAAGAAAAAATTACAAGAGAAAGATTTGACCACATAGATTTCTTAAAAAATCACAAATTTAAAAAAGGAACAACCAGTACCTTTGAATTTCTAAACACATAGATTTATTTATAAATCTAATCTACCAGATATAAATATTGAATTATTAAATCTTGGACAAATATGAACTACACTGTAAAAGATACACTTTCAGACTTTACAAAAGCAGGACAAGTTAATACTAACTGCGAAGAGCTACATATCACTAGGGCTTTCTCTAAAGCAGTTCTTAACAAAATACTCAGCCGATGTAAAAGACTAAAGATGATAACTATCTCTAATTCAACTAATGAAAGACTGAGTAAAGCAATTAAGGAATTTATAAAAAAGAAAGAAATTACAATTGCAATAAGAAAAGAACAAGGAAGACCAATTGACATTAAGATAGAAAAACTACAAAAAATCTTACAAACATACAAAGACTACAGTTACAGAGACCTTGAAAAGAAACTAGGCATTCCAAAAAGCAAGATACACTATTTAATCAAGTATTCAAAAAGGAGAAAAATAAAAGATGGAAATAAAATCATCTATCTTAAATAAATGATTTTATTTTTTATTTCTATTTAGTTACATGGATAATTACTTTTAAACAAAGTTCCATCAGATCCTATACATGCATAATATGAGTTGCCTGTTGGTAAAACCACAATGCCTACTACATTTTGAGAAATATTTTCTACTTTTAAACTTGCAGTTAAATATTGATTAAAGATTATATCTCCTTCTCCGTAAAATTCAACAATTGGATTTATCATATTTGCATCGAACAAATGCATTTCAACTACTCCATTTGCATCCCAAATGGCAGCAACTTCTATAGTATTATTTTCTATAGTAAATGTGTCTCCTACACTATATTCTGAAATGATTGGACTTACAGATACGACATTTATAAATTTTGTAGTGGATGCATTTATGACTAATTCAGAATTTTCTAAATCAAGTGAAATTATTGGATTTGTTTGAGTTTGTTCTGAATTAGCAATCATAAAATTATGAGCAAAAATATTTATACCATCTGTTCCTAATCCTATAAAATTTACAGGTGTAGAAATTGCGACCGCTGTAGATCCAGAAATATCTATGCTTGGAGCCCAAATATTTGTCATTGTGTCTCCCCATAACATAAGACGTTCAGTTCCACTATTTGCATGAATTAATAAATCTTCGTCTCTATTTTCAATTCTATTTACTTTTAATAAGTTTAATACTAAGTTTGTTCTTGATTCAACTACATTATCTTCTGTGGTTTTCGTATCAAGTGTTGCTGATTTTTCACCTAATGCGGTTGCTGCATTTCCTGTTGTTACTATACTTGTTAATAGTAGACCTATTACTACACCAACCACTAAAGCGACTAACGCCCAAATGATTAGCTTTTTATTATTTTCTTTTGCCATTTTAATTTCCTCCGTAATTTTGTTTTAATTAATTTTTTAATACTATATTATCTATGGGGGGGGGGGGGGAATTTATAAATATATGGTTTTTTCCAAGTGTTTGGAAGAATTAGAGTGCCTTTACTGTGTTTATAAATACCTTAAAGAAATAAAATTAGATTTATCTTTTGCTTCTATGCTTCTTTTATTTAATTCTGCAAAGAACTTCTTTGTTTTTTTCTTTTTTTGCGAGTTCATATTTTCCCAGAATTATTTATTTAAATTTGAATTCTGATTGGTGTTTAAAGATTGTAAAATACATGACAGGAACTATTTCTTTTGTATTAAAATCTAATTTTGATTCTGCTTTTACAATTATTATTCTTTTATCCAAATTTAACTTTTTAACTATCGCTGATCTAAATGCACTTACGTCTTTATTTGTTATTAAATTTCTATATTTTACTTCTACCCCTATCTTTTTAGAAGTTATCGGGTCTATAAGTAGAAAATCTATTTCTTCTTTACCTTTGTTATTTAAAAAGTATTTTGCATCTAATTGAAAACAAACATCAGTCTCTATAATCTTACCCATATCTGGATTATCAGTTACTGCTCTTGTTAGTGATGTACAATACGGATAAAACTTTTTAGATTTAATCTCTAATTTTCGAGAATTATTTGAAAAATTATAAACTTTTTTTACAACTCCAGAATTAACTAAAAAATCAATATATTTTGAAACAACTTCTCTTTTCACACCTAAATCTTTCGATAAGTCAGAATAATTAATAATCTGCCCAGGATCTCTAAGTATAATCATACAAATTTTGTATAAAATATCTTTATCCACATTTCTAATATACTTTTCCGAATCTTCAAAAATCACTTTTTGTAGAATTAATGAAATATATTGCGTGGAATCTATTTCTTTATTTAAAACAATATCTGGATATTGCCTAAATAAATAATTATTATACTCTTTTTCAAAAATATAATCTATTTCTGAATCTAATAATTTTTCTTTACCTGAAAATATAAGATATTCTTCGAAAGATAAAGGATTAATAAAAAAATCAACAATCCTTCCTGCAAGGCTTTCTTTTTTACTAACTCTTAATGTAGATCCACTTACTATTATTTTTAAATTTGGATAATTATCATAAATTATCTTAATATCTGATTGCCAATCTTTAATCTTTTGAATTTCGTCAAAAAATAAATAAGTTTTTTCTTCTCTTAATGATATTCCGGACAATTCCTCATAGTCCTTTAATGTATCTAATATCTTTTTATCAAGTTTATCAAAAGAAAAATAAAATAGGTTTTTTGAAGGCACTTTATTTTCTATAAGATAATTAATCAATTGTTTCATTAAAACAGATTTCCCTACTCTTCTTGGCCCCTCTATAGAAATAATTAATTTGTGATTTAATAGTTCTTTTTTTAAAGTTTCTAAAATTTTTCTTTTTATTGGTAAATCGTATAATTTGTTTTCCCAATGTTGATTTTGAATTTTGTATATTTCAAACATATTTATCAAATATATAATATAACGAAAGGTTTTTAAATATATCTCTAATTTTAGATAAATTGCTTACTTTTTTAATCAAATTGTCTAACTTTCTGCCAAGTTTTTTCTGCAAATTGTCTGATTTTTAAAAATAGAATAAAAAGAAAAAATAAGATTATTTTTCTAGAATAATCTTATTGGTTAATTTGCTTAGTTACAAGGATCATTGCTTCTAAATAGTGTTCCGTCTTCTGTTAAACAGGCATAGTATGTATTTCCTGATGGTATAACTATACTTACACTATCTGAGTCTATCCCATCTACTATAAGAGTTGTGGTAAGATAATCTTCAAAGATTGCATCTCCTTCACTATAGACTTCTTCTGCAATTATGCCATTAACGTCATTTCTTAATTGCATTTCAACTGCGTTATTTGCGTCCCAAATATTCATAACTTCTACAGTATAATTTTCTATAAGAAAAGTATCTCCTAAATGATATATTGCGCCAGTATTGGTGGCGCCTTCTGAAAGATTAGGAAATCTGGTAGGAGCATTAATTGTAATTTCTGAAGTGTAATTGCCGGATTGACCATTTCTTACAATTTGTAATGCTGGTTGATTATGATGTTCGCCTATGTTTGCGCCATCTGCATAAAGCCCATTATTAACTTGTAAATAATGGTTCATTTGAACTCCTGTTTCTATTATTACTTGAGAATATTGTGCACCGTATTCGTTAGCTCCGCCTATTATTTTAAATACTGATTGTCCACCATGTCCTACAAAGAAATTATTTGCATTAATTTCTACTTTTGAACCGGCTTGTTGTTCTTGACCATTAGCAAATGCTTTAACTACTGCATTTCCTGATCCTAATTTTGCAGTGTTTGGAGATGAAATACTTACATAAGTATCTCCATTGATAGATAATTGATTACTAGAATCAATAAATAATGGATTATTATTTCTATTTTGTATTCTATTTACTTTTAATAAATTTAATATTAAATTTGTTCTTGATTCTGGATCTGTGATTTCAAGAGCATCTATATTTGTAAGGTCTGTCTTTTCTGCACTTACTGTACTAATCAGTAATGTACTAAGTATTGCTCCAATTACTAATGCCGCTATTGCAAAAGTAATTAATTTGTAATTATTATTTTTCATTTATTGTTCCTCCAAAAATTAGTTGTTTAATGGTATAATATAATTAATTAGAATAAAAGCGTATATGTCTATCTATTTACTTAGGAAAAGGCCTTTATAGAAAAGAAAAGAGAATAGAACTTTATTCTATTCCTTCTATGTCGTCCATGTCTTGATCGGACTTGCCCTTGTCTTCTGGTCTTGTTGCGCTGTTAATCTTCTTTAGGATTGCGTCTTCTTGCTTTTGAACGGTCTTTTGTCTTAAGTCAAGCGTGTCCTTTAAGTCTTTTGTTTCCTTGATAACTTCGTCTTTATCTGCATAAATAAAAACATTACCAATGCCTTTGTAGACTTTCTTTTCTTTTGTTTTCTCTAGTTCTTTGATTGTGTTGTCTAAAACATTTAACTGAAATTGAATTTGTTGTTTTTGTTGTGTTAAAAACATTAATTGTTGTCTATACATATTTACATTTTCACTCATAATTCCACCTCATAAGTTTTTTTAATCAATTCTAATAGATTAATATAATGATTAATTGTTGCTTTGTAAGCTGTTACGTCTTTACAATAGATATCAATAATTAAGTCTTTTCCCTTGATTGTCATCTTTGATTCTGAACGATCATAGGATTTTCTGTTTATCTCTAACTCTAGTAATTGCTTTAATTTCTTTGCGTCTTTTGTCTTGATTACTAGATTACTTGAAATTATTGTTCCTATCATTTTTATCTCACTTTAAATCAAAAGAAAAACCAAGTTCTTTTTTTTCAAGAAAAAAAGAAAAGTGATTGTCTTTTTGTTTTAATGTTATTTCTGAATCTTTTGTTTCTTTTAAATATTCTTTATCTAAGAAAAACACATCTGTATTTACTTCCTGTTGTTTGATTTTCTTTATTTGAGATAAAGGAACAGTTGTTTGAAAGTTAATGTTTGTAATTATGTGCTCAGAAACTGGAAGATATTCCTTATCTGTTCGCAGATAAACTGTTAATGAAAGTCCTTCTTTAACTTTTGAAACCAATAGCAAATGGTTATAACCAAGATAACTGGATTTCTCAAAAATCTTAGAAAGATTAGTCTGCCCTCTTGGGATGTGCTTAACTCCATAAAGAAATATTGCCAAATACTTACAAAACTTTTTTGCTAAAGCAGTTGTATTTCTTGACGTTGTTATTATCATCCTAGTCAGCTTTAACCTTCTTTACTATTGGCATTCTCTTCTTGTAAAATACTCTTCCTGAACAGTTTTTACATTTTTTACTTTCTGGTAAATCGTTATACACTTCATTACATTTTCCACAGTAGTACATTTATATTCACCTTTATTTTCCTGTGCTCTTAAATTTATAAGCTGCGCCAGAAATCTTAGTCATACATTTTTGACATTGGAAAATTCCTGTAGCTATTCTTTTTATTTTATCTGCTGTCCCGCATTTTGGACAAACTTTTTTGTTTTTGTCGGTTACTGCTAAAAGATATTTCTTTCTAATACCGACTCCGCCTCTTACTCCATGTTTACCGGTTACGCCTACTTTTTTTGTACTCATTGTTCATCACATATTTTTGTTTTTATTTCTAAATATTTCTTAGATGCTATATCCATCATTGTATTTATTTCCTCAGTCTTAAAAGTTCCATTGCCTCCTCCTTTATGATAAGAAACAACGTTGTTTCCACAAACTCCAAGAGAGAATCTACAATCACTTGCTAAATCTTCAACTTCTGTTGCGTCTGCAATTAATTTGTTTTTAGATTTTGAGAAAGTAAAAGAGATTGCAATTTTGTTTTTATCTATAGTTAATCCTTTGTCTGTGTATTCCTTAAGGATTATTGCGTTCTTCTCATTTAACTTAGGGATTTTACAATCAAGTAATGCTGCCATTGCTGCATACTGTGCTGCATCTATCAAGTTACCATCTGCATTAATTGCATAACAATCAACATAAACAATAAATGATTTTTCTCCACTTACAATACTTAAATCTTTGAAATTTACACATTCTGAAGATCTTATAACTCTGTCCACTACTCTTCCATATTCCATTGCATCAATGCTTGGTGGACCTGTGTCTATGTCTGCTGAAGCAATTCCTGACATCTCAAGATTAAGAACCATTGATCCTTCATCAGGAGAATCAACATAAGGAGTACCAACTGCAAACTTAACTCCTGCAATTATTTCTGTATCTCCTAGTTTTACCCATGCTGAACCATCAGCGGATTTCATTACTCCTCTTTTGATTTCGATTTGTCTGTATTCTAACATTTCTCTATTATCAAATCTTTTATCTTCAACTAATAATTTTTTTGCTTTATCAGACTTGATTACTTTTAAAATATCTATATCACTCATTGTACGTCACCTTCCATTGGATATTTTTCAACAAGTGCTTTCTTTTGGATTTCATAAATCTTCTCTGCACCTTTTAAAGCAACTTCTAAGATCTTTGTACAATCTTTCTTGTCTACAAAACCATCCATTTGAAGAAGAGCTAATTCTTGTTGTGGCATTAAAAATGCACAAGCCATATCAACTGCATCTTCTGTGTCTTCATCCTCTTTATCAAGATCAAGAACTAATTGTTTATTTGCTCTGCCTGCAGCTACTGCACTTATCATGCCTCTCATTGGAAGACCCGCATCTGCTGCTGCAAGACTAGCTGCTGTTAATGCTGCTGCTCTTGTTCCTGCATCTGCTGATAATATTAAAACATTAACATCAATCATTGTGTTTGGAAATTGATCAACCATTACTGCTGCTTCTAAAGCCTGGCCTGAAACTAAAGAAATTTCTTTATCTCTTTTTCCTGGTACTGGTGATTTTCTTTCAGTCACTGAAAAGCAAGCCATTCTGTATTTATAATTGATTAATGCTTTTGTTGGATCTGCTAAATGTTTTGGTAAAACTGGCTTAGGGCCATTAACTGTTGCTATAACTATATTTTTACCCCATTCTAAATAACATGAACCATCTGCGTTCTTTGCTAAACCAAGTTGAATTTTTATTGGTCGCAATTCATCTAAGGCTCTTCCATCTTGCCTTTTTGCTGTCGTCATATATTTCTCTCCTTTATTGATTATTTTTTAAGTATTCTTCTATTGTATTTGTTAAGTTTGATTTTTGTGAATTTTTAGAAATTAATTTTATTGTTTTTTCTAATAAGTATGAATTTTTAGAAACATACCAAATCCACCCATTTCTTCCAACCAAGATATTTGCTTGCGTATATTTCTTAAGTAAATTTACCATAGAATCATTCTTTCCTATTATTCTTGGAACCTTTACTGAAGATATTGAAATAACTTGCCCTTCTGGAAGAATATTTATATTATCTAATTCTGAAATCTCTACACCATCTACTCCTTTCACTCTTGCAAAAAGAGTTTGGCCAATCTTTAATTCTCTTGTGATTTGTGATTTTGGAAAGAAACAATCGCTATGAGAATTAACATCAATTATATATCCATTTGCAGTTATGTTTCTTACTACGCAAACTACTGGGTCATTTTCTTGAGGAATGTATGGACCATTTAATGGAACTATAGAAACGAAATCATCAGTTTCGTTTAATATACCAAGAACTGAACTATATATTTTATCATCTTTGATAAAAATATTTTCCCCTAACTTCTTTTTCTTATCTGTTATTAGTTCTCCTGGAACAACTATTCTTTTCATAATTTTCACTTCTCTTTTATTGTTTTTCAACATTAACGATTACTGAACCGTGTGTTACGTTATTTAAATCGTTTATTAATTTTGTTTTAAGACCAACTGGTAAAGTTAACTTTGCAAATAACCCGCCACTTGGTAACCATTTTTCTTCAACTATATCGTACTTGTGAAGTATTGGAGTAATCTTTCCTGAGAACTGTGCAGTTACTTCAATTGTCACAGTTATTTTCTCTAAAGAAATTGGCATTGCTCTTTTTAGAATTAACATTACTTCATTTATTTCATCTTCTTTCTTTCTTGAAAGATTAAATTTAAATTTGCCTGATTCTAATGCATTGATTATTCTTTGTGGAGGGATTGGAGTCATTTCCTTTGGATCGTGCGCATTCTTTGCTATGAAATCAATTATTTCATTTTCTCTTTTCTTTAACATTTCATTTCTTTGATTTGTTGTTAATTGAACTTCTCCATCAATAATTATTTTCTTTGCAATTGTTTGGAAGTCTGTGGTTTGAAATACTTCTTTAATTACATCCTCAGAAGCTAATTTTCCTTTTGCAGAATCAGAATAGATTTCTTCCATTGCAAACAGATTATCAAAACTTATTTCGGTTTTTCCGTGTTTATAATCCCAAGCTAAGTATGGTTCAACCAATATTTCAAAATGATGTGTGTTTCTACTATACCTTGCAATTACTGCGTCTTCTAATTTTACCATATTTTTGTTTCACCTTTTATAATAATTTAGAATATTTCTCTAATGGAACCACTGTTCCGTTATTTCCATTCTCGGAAATATTTATTACCTCTATACTCTGTGGATTTAATTTGTGTTTTGGTTCTAAGTTTAATGCTATTGCTTTTATTCCTATTTCCATTGCATCTTCAAAAGAAAGATTTTCTTTGTAATTCTTTTCTAAGTATTCCATTAACTTTGCTCTATTTTGACCAATTGCAACTGCCTTATAAGCAGTTATTGCTCCACTTGGTTCTGCTTCGAAAATGTGCTTTCCTAAAGAATCATAGCCTGCGATAATTAATGATACTCCAAATGGTCTTCCGCCGCCGTATTGAGTGTAGTATTGGATTACTGAAGCAATCTTCTTAACTAAAGTTTCTACTTCTATTGCTTGATCGTAATATGTTCTGTTTTCCTGAGACATTTGTCTTGCAAAATCCACTAATCTTCTTCCGTCTCCAATTAATCCTGCACAAGCTGTCCAGATGTGGCCGTCAATCTTGAATACCTTTTCTACGGAGTCAGGGATTACAAGACTTGAATGAATCTTCTTGTCTGCAATAATTACTATTCCTTGCTTGTATATGATTGCTACTGCTGGACTTCCTTTTTCGATTATCTTTGAAGTATAATCTACTTGGTATAAATGTCCTTCAGGACTAAACATTGTTGTTGATCTATCATAACCTGCTGCTGCAGCACCTAGAGAATTTGGCATCAAAATTTTTCACCGTTTTTATTATTTTTTTACTATAAAGATAAATGTATAAAACAGAAATATATCTTATATATATTATATATAAGAAGCATTTAAAAAGCTTATTTTAGACAGAAAAACACTATTTGCTTTAAATATACTATTTTGCTTGTTTTTTATCTTTTTTAAAATAATTTTTAGAATCTTTAGAAAACCAAAAAATTACAATTAATACATTAATTATAGCGATTAAAAGATTTAAACCAAAATTTAAACTTTTTAATGTGTTTGAAAGTAAAATTATTTGGGAATAAGAATTAAATGCATCAAAATTAATATTACTAAAAGTCAATATACTAATTATAGAAATAACTATTGCACACCATCTTGCAAAATTGGATTTTATTAAAATACCTACCCCAATCAATAAAAAAATTACAAATAAAAAGAAAAACGCAGGTGCCAAAAGCGCACCCATTCCAGAATCTGGTAATAATAAACGCACAAACATTGCTAAATTATATAATGCAAATAAAAAATAAAAAATAGAAATTAAAAGGATTTTTGTGTTTATTTTCATAACCAATAAACTCTTTTATTTAAATACTGCCTTTACGTCTTTACAAAATATCAAATATCCTGCGATAAATCCGTTGATTAACAACCCTACTATATTTGAAAATTCTCCTGTTGTTAGTCCCATTAATGCCATGAAAAAACCAAATACTGCAAAAACTATTAATAGCATTCTTGCCCATTTTTTCATATTCCATAGCCCTAGACCCAAAACGAATCCAATTATTCCAACTACAACCATTATTGACCCCATTATCAAAATTACTGTGGGAGTAAACATTGCTGCAGAATAACTTGATTGTGTTGCTTGTATGGAATTAATTGTATACTCTGAAATCTTTTCTGGAAATAAAGTTACAAGTATTCCAACAATAAAACTTAGAACCGAGACAATTATGTAATATGTTGAAATTATTTTAATGCCTAATGGCCTTTCCTTCTTTGGTTCTTCTTTTTTAACTATTTTCGGCTTTGCTTTTGGCAAAGTTTTTATTTTTTTTACAACTTTCTTTTTAGCCACCATTTTTTTATTTCACCTTTTTTATTGTACTTTTTATATCTTTTATTTTAATTAAACCTAAATCACTTTGTGCGAAAAATAATGAGCCAATGAACTCATCTAAATATTCTTTATTAATTCTTATTATTAATTCTTTGGTTTTTGGATTTGTTTCTAAAATTGTAATGTTGCTTTCGATTTGTGCAAAAATTCCACTTTGCTTTTGAAGAGCTCTACAAAGAGTTGTATGAATTATCTTTTGATCGATTGATTGATTATAAGTTAGTAATTGTAATTGCACATATCTCTTCTTATGCCTCAAATTTGGCCTAATTACTGCAAGTTTTGTTTTTTTCATATTTTTTCTTGTAATATTCTTTTTGTAAATGATTTTTCTAAATTAAAATTTTTTAGAAAGTTTTGAAGAATTATTGGATCAACTAGATCTTCTGGTCTTTTCGCTAAAGTCATAAACCTCATTTCTACATTGTGCTTTTTTAATAACCCTATGGCAAAAGACATTTGCTTTATTGCCTTGTATTGATTGTTTCTTATCTGGTCTAAATTGAAAAATACAATTTTCTTGTTTTGATGTGCAATCCTACATTGGCCTTCGTCAATACAGGTCTCTTGACCTATTGGGTCGAAAAGATGGATTGGAGATTTGTTTGATAATATATTTATATTGGATTGAAGCGAGCCACCTTGTCCAAGAATTAATGTGTTTTTTGGAATAATTGATTTACATGTATTAAGTAAGGCAAGATCTGAAAACAAAAGTGCTTTTTTGAATTGCTTTCTGGAAGGTAATGGGAAATCAACGTCTTCTTTTTTTTTTACATTCTTTAAAACATATATTGTTTCTAGATCTAATTGTGCAAGGATTTCTGGAACGCCGCTTGTCTTAAACAAATCAATTGAAACAACATCTGTATATTTATCTTTCATCTACATTTTCTCCGGAATTTCTATTCCTAATAAATCTAAAGCATTTTCTAAACATTGCAAATATGCTTTAATCAATAACAGCCTTTGATTTTTAATATTTTTGGCTTCATTAATTACTTGACAGTTAGTGTAAAATTTATTAAAAGTATGAGAAAGATCTAAACAATAACTTGCGATGATGTTTGGTTTTCTTTCTTTGGTTGCATATTCTACTTTATTTGAAAATTGATAAATTAAGTTTAGTAATTTATGCTCGTCGTCTTCTAACTGTATAGGCTTTATTTCTGTGGTGTCTGAAATTGCACTAACTTTTCTTAAAATGCTTTTTGCTCTTACTCCACTGTATTGTACATACACTGAAGAATCCCCTTGAAGATCAAGGGCTGAGTTTATATCAAACACAAATGTTTTATTAAAACCAATCTTTAACATTTCAAACTTAATTGTTCCAAATACTATCTTGTTTATTATCTCATTATCAATCTCTAAATTGTTTTCAATTAATATTTCTTTTGCTTTTTCTTTTAACATATCTCTTAAGTCCTCATAAAGTATCATGCCACCAGCACGAGAAGCCATCTTCCCTGTTGAAAGATTAACCATGCCTAAAGAAATATGTTCATGAGTTGTGTTTGGATAGATGTCTGAAAATAAAGCAAATAATTGCTTAAAGTAAAAATCTTGTTCTGCTCCAACCACGTAAATAAAATGATTACATTTTGGAAATTTTTGTTGCTTTACTTGAACTAATGCGATATCTTTTGCACCGTAAAGTGGTGCTCCATTCTTTTTAATCAAAACAATTACATCTAATTTCTGGTCTTTTAAATCAGCAATTACTGCGTCTTGACTTTCTGTAATTACGTCCTTGTGTTTTTTAATTAAATCATCTTTTATTTCTAAAAACTTTTTTTCACTTTCACTTTCAAATATCTTATCTATAAGAGTTACTTTTAATTCATCTTTGACTTGCATATATGCTTGAAAACAACTATCTCTTAATTTTGCAATAGTTATTTGTAAATCTCTATTAGTTAGTATTTCTTTTTGAAGTTCGTCTATCTCTTCAGTTGAATTACTTTCTGATTTTGCTTTTTCTCCAGCTTTAAGATAAATTTCTCCAAACCATTTTGCTACATTTGTTTTTGGAATTTCTCTTTGTTTATCTGTTAAATATTTTGTATAATACCAATACCATTTAGCAACATGAGTTCCTACATCTCCACCATAATAAACTGGTTTAGGATCATAACCACTAAATGCTAATAAACGAGAAATAGAATCTCCACCAACAATCATTCTTAAGTGACCCACGTGAAGAGTCTTAAATGGATTTGCATTAAATGTATCAATAACATATTGTTCTTTTGTAATTATTTTAGGTTTACCATAATTTTCTTTTTCTTTTAAAACTTCAGTTATAGTTTCTTTGTAAAGTTGGTTATGAGAAATTCTAAGATTAATATAACCATTGACTGAGAAGTATTCAAATGTGTCTTGCTTTTCTTTTTGTAATTTCTCAGTTAATTCTTTTGCAATGTCTTGTGGAGATTTCTTTAACTCCTTTGATAAAGAAAAACACGGAAAAGACAAGTCTCCTAAAGAAAAATCAGGCGGTTGTTCTATAAATTTAAATATTTCGTCTTTATCTTTATTTAATATCTTTGAAATATTAATTGCAAACTGCTCTTTAAAGTTTATCATAGTTCATTACCTTTAAAGCGAGCCCGGAGGGATTTGAACCCTCGACCCACAGCTTAGAAGGCTGTTGCCCTATCCACTAGGCCACGGGCCCACAATATATTTATGTGGTTATATAATAGAATTAGAAAAGAAAATAAATAAAAAGAGAACAGAAAGCACAAATTATTGTGCTTGTGCGTTTAATGACTCTTGAAATAGTTTAAATTCTTCTGGATTCTCTTCACTCCATTTTTGAAGAATTGCAACTTCTGCTTCAAATTCGTTTATTTCTGTAGAATATTTGTCTGTTATTTTTGTTTGTGCTGCGTCTAAATTACTTGAAAGTGTTTCAGAATTACTAAACAATTCTGCTTCTGCTTCAAAGTATTTATTTTGTTCTTGTGCACATCTAGCATATATTGCTGCAGATGGTTCTACTCTAATAAAATCCTTTGGTACGAACTTAATTTTGTTTGTATTAATATATTCTGTTTTTAAAAGAGTAATTGATTCTTCTGCAAGTTTCTTACAATAGCTACAGTAATAGTCTGAGAATAAATAAACAACTACTTTTGCGTTTTTTACACCAAAGTAAGTATCGTTTGCATCATATAGCTCGTCTATAACAACGTTACCGTCTATTGCATCATCAATTGCTTTCTTAAGATCTGTATATGCGACATATCCGCCAACTAATTGTCCGTTAACTAATATTGCTGGTGTTCCACTTACTCCAATTGATTGCCCAAATTGAGTATCTAAATATATTTTCTTTAATATATCTGCGGTTTCTGGATTGAATATTTCACTTAATTGATTATTGCTTGCAAGACAACTATCCATTTGTGATTTATTTAAATTTAATTTTGTAGTGATTGCATCAAAAACTGGTTTTTGAGCAATATCTAATTCAATTAAAAATTCGGGTTGAATCTTTGCATTTAATTCATTATTTTTTAACATTAATGATTCATATCTTACTTTAAAATCATCTAATGTTAAATTTGCGCCTGTTATTGGAGGGGTTACAATTGTGGTAGTATCAACTACTGGAGTAACTGGTACAACTAAATCTTGTGTATCTGTTACTTTTGTAGTTTTTGTTAACACTATTGTTGCAACAATAATTCCAATAATTAAAACTATTAAAACTGCAATCCCCACCATTAGAAATTTTTTCTTTTTGTCGTGTGTGTGATGCACTGCGTGTTCTTTATGTGCTAGTTCTTTATGAACTATTGCTTTATGAACTGGTTTATGCTCTTCATGCTTTTTCATTCTTTCACCTTTTTGTTTTATGCCTATAAGCTTAACTATAAAAATTGTATATTTATACTATATATAGAATAATAACAATTAAAAATAAGTGTTTTTTATATGGTAACTAAAGAATTAATTAAAAAAGAAATTATTGATGATCTAAAACATAAACATTATGGGATTTTTGGCAAACACTCCGCAGTTGAAATATGTGAATGGAATAAAAAAGCAATTAGAGGAGAAGGGGTTTGCTATAAAGAACATTTCTATAATGTTGAATGCCACAGATGTGCACAAATTACTCCAACAGTTCTTTGGTGCCATAATAATTGTATATTTTGTTGGAGGCCTGCAGAATATATGACTGTAGATAAATTTTCAGAAAGCGACTATGATGATCCTAAAGAAATTATTGATGGATTATTTGCAGAAAGAAAAAAATTATTGTCTGGCTTTGGTGGATTTAAAAAAGTGGATAAAAAAAAACTAAAAGAAGCAGAGATTCCAAGTCATGTTGCAATATCTCTTTCTGGAGAACCAACAATATACAAGGATCTTGACAAAATGATTCTTGAACTGAAATCCCGAAAAGAAATTAAAACTATTTTTGTTGTGACTAATGGACTAGAACCAGAAAATCTCGAAAAACTTAATAAAAATAAAGCACTTCCTACTCAACTATATCTTTCTTTTGTAGCTCCTAATAAAGAATTACATTTAAAAATCAATAGACCAAAAATCAAAGACTCTTGGGAAAGATTAATGAAAACAATTGATATTTTTCCAAAACTAAAATGTAGAAAAGTCATTAGATTTACGTTGATTAAGGGACTTAACGATGACCTAAAATACCTTCCAGAATTTATAAAAATTTTTGAAAAATCAAAAACAGATTTTATTGAAATTAAATCTTACATGTTTTTAGGATATTCTAGAAAAACCATGGCCATTGAAAACATGCCAAGCTTTGATGAATGTATGAATTATGCAAAAGAATTAGAAAAAGTTTCAAAGGATTTTAAAATCTCTGATAGCTGTAAACCATCAAGAATCATTCTTTTAAAAAACAAAAATTCAAAAGTAGATAATTTTATAATTGAAAAGAAGTGAAACAAATGAACGAAGAATTAAAAGAAGTTGCAGAAGTCTTAAACACACAGAAAACAATTTGCCTTTTGGCGCCAAGCTTTCCTGTGGATTTTGAATTCCCAAATATCATCTCAGATTTAAGAACTATGGGTTTCTCAAAAATTATGGAACTTACTTATGCAGCTAAACTTATTAATTATCGTTACATTGATGTAATTAATGATAATCCTGAAAAACAATACATTTGTGGGAACTGCCCAACCATAATTAAACTTGTGGAAAACCAATATCCAGAACACAAAGATAAATTGCTTGATGTTGCTTCACCAATGGTTGTGATGGCTAGATTTGTTAAGCGAGAATTTGGAGAAGAATATAAAACAATCTTTGTTGGCCCGTGTTTTGCAAAAAAAAATGAAGCTAAAGAAAACCCAGATTGCATAGATTTTGCTTTAACTTTTAAAGAACTTGTTGAAATTTATGATTATCTTGAAGAACTTGGGAAATTAAAAAAAATATCTGATACAAAAGAAAATAATGAGTTTGATAAATTCTATAATGATGTAACTAAGATTTATCCTCTTGGCGGAGGAGTTGCAAGTTCCATGATTACTAAAGACATTCTTAATCTTGACGAAGTGATTGTTTGTGATGGCCCTGATTGCATAGCAAAAGCAATGACTAATCTTAAACAAAATAAAAAAATAAGATTTGTAGATATTCTTTTTTGTAAGGGCGGATGTATTGGTGGCCCAGGAATTATTTGCAATGATAATTTAGAAAAAAGAAAAGAAAAGATATTTGAATACAAAGATAAAGCAAAAGAATTTGAACCAGAAAATAACTACGGTAAATTTGTACATGCATTTGGATTAGATATTAAAAGAAAAACACCGTGATTCATTTTTGATTCAAAACGAATCATTTAAATATATTTTTATTCTATATTATATTGTGATAATATGAATGTAACAATAACTGGAATTACTGAAAAAATCTTAAATAAAATGATTGAAGAAGGTTATGCCTCAACTAAATCAGAAGCAATAAGACTTGCAATAATCTCTTTTGGTAAAAGCAAACAAGACATTGAAATTGAGATGGTAAATAGAAAAATTGCATATATAGAGGAGCAAGTGAAACTAGGGAAAAGAAAGACTTTGACTCCTGAAGAAGCACTAGGAGATTATGCTAAATATATTACTTATCCTTACAGGAATACAAAATCAAAAAAATGATTTATACCATTTTTCATATTCTTTATGTTTTCCTACAAAATAAAATTTAACTAATAAAATATTTTCATATACGAAATATGTTAATCTATATTGACTAACTTCTGCTACAAAATATTTAGTAGAACCTTCTAGGTGTCTTTTATGAGGTTCTTGGAGAATATTATCTATCTTTTTTAAGACACGAATTTTAATGTCTTCAGGTAATGCCAAAAAATACTTATTCCAATCAATATCGAATTATAATGCATACATATTAAGTCAAATAAAAAATAGAAAACGAAAAAGGAATCTAATCTGTGATTCCATTTTCTGTAACTTGATATACTGCTTCGCCATCTGGTAAGCTTGGAGAATCTACTAGCTTTGCAATTCTTTTAGACCCTGAACTCTTTCTTAAATAGATTCTTGTTTTTGAAGCGTGCTTAACGATGTTACCACCAATAGCATCTGTTGGATCTCCAAACAAAACATCAGGTCTTGACATTACTTGGTTTGTTACAAACACAACAACATTATAAAGCTCTGCAAGCTTTTGAAGTAATCTCATATGAGTATTTAGTTTTTGTTGTCTGTCTGATAACTGACCTCTACCAACAAATTCTGAACGAAATTGACTTGTTAAGGAATCAACAATTACAAGTTTAATATTTTTTTCTTTAATTAGTTCTTGCGCCTTATCTGCTAAAAGCATTTGATGATTACTATTAAACGCTCTTGCTACAAAAATATTTTTCATAACTTCTTCAGGATCAAGCCCTCTGTACTTTGCAATCTGCGCTACTCTTTCAGGTCTAAATGAGTTTTCTGTATCAATGTAAAGAACTCCTCCATTTAACCCACCCTTCTCTGTAGGCATTTGCGCAATTACACATAATTGAAAACACCATTGTGATTTTCCAGAAGCATACATTCCATAGACTTCTGTGATTGATTGACTTTCTATTCCTCCACCTAACAATTCATCAAGCTCCTTTGAACCAGTTGAAACTCTTGCTATTAATTTTCTTCTGTCAAGTATCTTTTCTGCAGTTTCGTAACCCATTTCTAATGAATCCCTTGCTGCCTTAATTGCTTTAATTGCAGTTCCTTCTCCAATACCAGCAACTGCAACAAGTTCACTAGGTGAAGCTACAGCTATAGCTTCTAAAGAATCATAACCCCCAGCTAAAAGTTTTTCAGCAGAAGCTGGACCAATACCTGGCAAATCAGTTATTGACATATTCTTTCCTGGTTCTACAACTGTATTTTCAGAAACTTCTTCATTAGTAAATTCTTCATCCATATTATCTTCCTTCTTTACCTTCTTCATAAATATCTACTCTCCTTTTATTCTTTTAAACCCTTTTATTTTGGGTAATAATACTATTGTTTTTCAAAAGGGGGGTATTTTCGGGGGGGTAGCTGTCCAGTGCGGAATTTCATTTTCTTAACCAAAAAGGATTTAAAAAGAATATATATTATATTATTGGGATTAAATTAAAAATATGTGAATTATTATGGGAATGGATTACGAAAACATACGATGGCTTAAAGAACTTGGTTCAACTGATTCTAGAACAATTGGGAGAAAAGCAGCTAGACTTGCTCAACTTGCAATCACAGGGATAACGGTTCCTAGAGGTTTTGTTGTTACTGCTACTGAATTTTTCAATTTTGTACAAATGAATAATTTAAAACCAAAGATTGTTGAAATTTTAAGAAGTATAAATTATAGTGATAGAGAAGATATTGAAACTAAATCAAGCGAAATCAAACAATTAATTGTTAAAGGAAAATTAAATCAAGAAACAGAAATTGAATTATATAAATATTATGGCAAACTTGGAGATGCAACTGGTGGTTGGCTTCCAAGCAGTGCTGATGCTTATATTGCAATAAGATGTTCTGTTGTTTGTGACGACGGAGAAGTTTGTGATACTAAATTTATTGAAGAAGAAGGCGGATCTTTAAACATTAAAGGAAAGCCAGAAATGATTAAAGCAGTTAAAGAAACATGGGGTGTTCTTTATAGTCCTGATGTTTTAGAATATGCTCACAAGAAAGAAATTAATATTGAAAGACTCGGAATTGGAATAATTATTCAAAATATGATTAATGCAAAGTCTTCAGGAATAATAATTTCAAGTAAAAGTGCAACTGACCCAAACACTGTTGTTATTGAAGCAGTCTATGGTTTTGGAGCAGCTCATGTTATTAAAGAAATTACTCCTGATCATTACGAAACACAAAAGAAACCATACTTGACTCTTGGTAAAACAGTTTCAAGACAAGACTGGGAACTTAAAAGAATGAAAGGTGCAACGGCTAAAGAAGCAGTTCAAGAATCCGAAAGAGAAAAACCTAAAATTAATACTCACGTTCTTAAAGATTTAACTAACACTGCAGTAAAACTAGAAGAATATTTTGGAACACCGCAGATAATTGAATGGGCTATTGATAAAGCTGATGTTTATATTATCGGCTCAGAAGCAGTTAATCCAAATACTGCAGAGAAAACAAAAAAGTGTGGACAACAAAAAATTAATACTTTTAAAAGTGAATTATTAATTAAAGGTGTTGGAGTAACTAACGGAACAGTTAATGGAATTGTTGTTAACATTATGAATTACAATGATCTTGAAAAAGTTAATTCAGAATCAATTATTGTTACTGCAATGACTGATCAAGACATGGTTGGAGCAATGAGAATTGCTAGAGGAGTAATTACTAATGCTGGGAGTTCATTATGTCATGCAGCAGTAATAACTAAAGATCTTGATAAACCATGTATTGTTGGAACTAGATTTGGAACAGAACAATTACTTGATGGAGATAAAGTTCAAATAAACGGACAGACTGGTGAAGTTCATTCTATTGCTTCTCTTGATATTGTTGATATACATCCAGAAGAAGATGATTTTTTGGATGAAAGACAACAAAGAACAAAACAATTATGGCAAGAACAAAGAGAACTTAGAGAAAAAGGTGCTGTTATAATTAATAAAAAAGAAATTAAAAAAACAAACACTGCTCCAGAACATATAATCTTTAATAAGCCAAGAGAAGAAGAAATTGAAGAAAAACCAACGGCTAATCAAAACGTAAAAACATATGTTGATGCAAAAGGAACTTTAAATATTAAAGATCTAAATCACATAGATGTTGATAAGGTTAAGCAAATAGTTATACCAATTGAACAAATATTTACTGCTTCTGAAATTTCAAGATTAAGAGCAGAATATCCTGGTTCAGTTTGTATGATTGCTAAAGAGAAAATTAAAAAGATCTTAAAAGAAGTAAAAGATATGTAGTGTTTGGTGATTTTAAAAAAATGGGAAAAGCAAAACTTGCAAAAAAGCAAGTAAAGGTTGGCCTTCCAAATCATTTAAAAAAACCAAAACTGGTATTAGATACAACCACAACTAACTCTCACAAAAAACACATTAACACATTTCTTTCTTTAACCAAAACAAAAGATGCAAAGAAAAAAAGACTTGCATTTTCTAATTCTTTTTTTTATAGAAAACAAAAAAATACAACTAAATTATTAAATGAGATTATTAATGGGACAGATCCAAAAGTTTTATTTTCTACAGTTGAAGACTTTGACATTCACGAATTTCAAGAACTTGGAGCAAAAAAATACTCTGCAAAATTAACAAGAGAAATATCTGAATTAAACGATGCACAAAAATACATTGCAGAGATCTTAAAGAATATGTAAATTAAGCCTTGGCAGAGAGTCGAACTCCGTTATTTCGCTCTGCAGGCGAACGCATGACCGTTTTGCTACCAAGGCACTAGAAAACTAGATATATATTTATGAATAAATATATTTTTAAAAGGTATTAAAAAAAGTTATGTGTATATCTTATTTATGAAAATTGCAATTATTAGCGATTGGCACCTTGGAGTTAGCTATGACACTGAACTTGGAAAAGACTCTTTTAATAATCTTTATACTGCCTTCAAGCAACTTGAAGAACAAAATATTAATCTAGTATTGGTTCCTGGAGACCTCTTTGATATTTCTATTCCCTCTCCAGAAGTTTTGTTTGAAACAATTAATCTTTTAAGCGACATTAATATTCCAAATAAATTAGAAGAATTAAAAACAAAAATACCAATGATTGCAATTATTGGTAACCACGAATATCGTGGAAAAGACTATATCACTACTGTTGAACTTTTAGAATCTATGGGTTTTCTTAAACTTTTAAAAGCAGACAAATTTTCGTTTATAAATGAAAAAATAAATATCTTTGGAATGACTGGAGTTCCAGAAAAATATGCTAAGGACTATCTTCTTGAAAAGTTTTCTCCACAACCAGTAAAGGGAGAATACAACCTTTTAATGATACATCAGTCAATTTTGGAATATCTGCCTTTTGAAGACGAGATGATCGCCACAATTTCCTTAAGTGACCTTCCAAGTGGATTTGATGTTATTGTTAATGGCCATCTTCATTGGTCAAGCGTTATTGATCTTCCTTCAGGAGTTAAGTTCTTACTTCCTGGTTCCACAGTAACAACACAGATTAAAAAAAAAGAAACTGAAAAACCAAAAGGTTATTTTATTATTGATACTGAAACTAAAGAAACAAACTTCTTTGAAATAAAAAACATTAGACAAACACATTATATAGATATTAAGTTTTCTAAAAAAACCGTTTTTGAAATCTTGCAACAAATCAAAACTGAACTTGAAAAACTTACAAAGACTCCTGAAAAAAAAGCAATTGTAAGAATTAGAATTAAAGGGGAACTTGAAAGCGGAGAATCTCTTAAGAATCTAAATTTAAATGAGATTAAAAAAGAATATTCTGATTATTTTTATATTTCAATCAAGAACGATATTGAAGAAAAAAGACTAAAAGAAAGCATTGATCAACTTAAGAAATTACAAACCGAAAATAAAAACATACAAGAACTTGCAAAAGAAATCTTCTCTGAGCAAATTGAGCAAACTAAAATCTCCAAAGACTTTGATTATAAGAGAATCTATGATCTTCTAAATAACGGAGATGTTGAAAAAGCTAAAGATATTCTAAAATATTAAAAACAAAATATATATATACTACTTCTGACATAATATACATATGAAATGTTTATCATATAATTTCTTTGGAGTTATTTCCAACAAGACGAGATGGAAAATAATTAAGCTACTTTATAAGTCTGAAAAAACAGTTTCTGAAATAAGTACAATTACTGGAGAAGAACAATCAAAGGTTAGCCATAGTTTAAAACAACTTCTTAATTGCAATATTGTTTTTTCTAAAAGACAAGGAAAGAACATTATTTATTCCTTAAACAAGAAAACAATTAAACCACTTGTTAAGATCGTTAATCAACACACAAAAGATTTTTGTAAAAATAAATGCTGTAAAAAAGAGGAAAAGAAATGAAATCAATTTATTTAGATAATGCAGCAACAACAAAGATGCATTCATCTGTTATGAAAGCAATAACTGACGCAGAAGAAAAATACTTCGGAAATTCCTCTAGTCTTCACACAATTGGTCGCGAAGCTAAAGCAGAACTAGATAAAGCAAGAGAGCACATTTCAAAGAAGGCCAATAGCAAAAATCACAAACTAATCTTTACTTCTGGAGGAACAGAAAGTAATAATTTTGCAATTAAGGGGCTAGCAGAAAATAACAAAAATAAGAAACACATTATTACAACAAAGATTGAACACGATAGTATTCTTAATGTTTATAAGTTTCTTGAAAGAAAAGGATATTCTGTAACATATCTTGATGTTGATAAAGAAGGTTTTGTTAATCTTTCCCAACTTGAAAAGGCAATTAAAAAAGACACACTTGTAGTTTCTGTAATTCATGGAAATAACGAGATTGGAACTATTCAAGACTTAAGAGAGATTGGAAAAATTTGCCATGAAAAAGAAACTCTTTTCCATTCAGATGCTTGTCAAAGTTTTACAAAAGCTCCAATTAACCTTGAGAAAGACAATATTGATCTTTTAACAATTAATGCTCATAAGATTTATGGACCTAAAGGTGTTGGAGGATTATTTATTAAAGAAGGAATAAAATTAGAACCGCTTCTTCATGGTGGAGGACACGAATATAATTTAAGAAGCGGAACTGTTAATGTTCCTGGAATAATTGGTTTTTCTAAAGCAACCGACATCATTGGAGAAAAAGAAATTGAACATATGACTAATCTTAGAAATCAATTGATTAAAGGATTATCAGATGTTGAAGAGTCTTGGTTGAATGGTTCAAAAGATAAAAGGCTATGTAATAATGCTAATTTGAGTTTCATGTATGCAGAAGGAGAAGCAATACTTTTGTATCTTGATGCTGCAGGAATTTCAGTTTCAACTGGTTCTGCTTGTTCATCTAATACTCTTGAACCAAGTCATGTTTTAAGAGCAATAGGATTAAAACAAGAACAAACTCATGGAACTGTTAGATTCTCTGTAGGAATTGATAATACTAAAGAAGAAATTAAATATACTGTTGACACTGTTAAAGACACAATTAAAAAATTAAGAGAAATGTGTCCTTATAAATATTAGGTGAAAAGATTATGGAAAACTATTCAAAAAAAGTTATGGAAAATTTCTTAAAACCACAAAACCTTGGAGAGATTGAAAATGCTGACGGAGTTGGAAAGGTAGGAAATCCTAAATGCTTGTTTAAAGATACAAATATACACACTAATTTAAAACTAAAAAAAATTAAAGATATAAAAAAAAATGATTTTATTATAAGTCATGATGGGAAGTATCATTCAGTTACTGAAACTTACAAAAGAGTTATTTCTGAACCAATTATTGTTCTAAAAAACAGACTAGGAGAAATAAAATTAACTAAAGAACATCTTGTTTATGCAATAAAAATCCCTAAAGGAGATAAATTTTTAAGAACGAAAAATAAAAAAACATTAATTCCGGCCTGGTATCACGCAGAACAACTAGATAAAGGCGACTTAATTTTATATGCAATACTATCTGATACAAAAGATGTTGATTACTTAGAAGTAAATACCAAAAAAAAGAAATTTGATCACAATAGTAAATCAATACCTTCAAAAATAAAATTAGATTCAGATTTTTTAAGATTAGCAGGATATTATCTTTCAGAAGGATATTATTTTGATAAAACAAATAATGTGCATATAGCATTTTGTTTTAATTTAAAAGAAAATAATCTTGCACAAGACGTGGTTAGAATTTCAGAAAAAATTTTTGGAATAACCCCAATTATTAAAAAAAATGAAACTCAACATTCTCAAGTAGTTTATATAAATAGCGTTTTTATAGTTAAATTATTTAAAGAGTTATTTAAATCTGGTGCTAAAAATAAAGATATACCAGATATGTTTATGACATTGCCTCCAGAAAAACAAAAATCTTTAATTTATGGTATTTGGAAAGGGGATGGTTTCTTTAATACAAAAATACCAAGGGGGGGATATTCTACTATATCTAAGGAATTAGTCCATAAACTTAAAATATTATTATTAAGACAAGGAATTATTCCATCAATATATACAGAAAAAGAAAAAACAGATAAAAAAGAGCAAAAACATCAAGAATGTTATAGAATACACGTGGGCGATAAAGAATCTACAACAAAACTTGCTAAAATTATTGAAGTTACTTTTTATAATCTAAGACCAGAAGCAATAAACTCTTGGATAGATAAAAACATTTTATATACCCCCATTACTTTTAAAAAAACAGAAAACTATTCCGGCAAAGTGTATAATTTAGAAATAGATACTTCGCATTCTTACAACACAAATGCTTTTACTGTTCATAATTGTGGAGATATAATGTGGTTATACATTACTGTTTCAAAAAACAAAGACGGAAAAGAAATTATTCAAGATATTAAGTTTAAGACACTTGGCTGTGCAGCAGCAATTGCAACCTCATCTATGGTTACTGAACTTGCTAAAGGTAAAACTCTAGATGATGCTTTTAAAATAACTAGAGGAGATGTTGCAAAATCTCTTGACGGCTTGCCACCAATTAAAATGCACTGTTCTAACTTAGCAGCAGATGCACTTCAAGCAGCAATTAATGATTATTATTCCAAACAAGGAAGAAAAATATTAGAAATAACACATAATGATAACTGCTCCTGTTGTCATAAAGAAAAAAATTGTAAAAAATAAATCGGAGGCAAAATATGAAAGTAGACGAACATACAAAATTAGAAAAGATAATGAAACTTAAGGGAATGGAAAAAGTACTAGTTAAACACAAAGTCCCTTGCGTAAGTTGTCCAATGGCAAAAATAGAAATTGACAATTTAGAAATTGGCGATGTCTGTGAAATGTATGGACTAAAGAAAAAAGAACTGCTTCTGGAAATTAACCAACTATTAAAACACAAAGATAAAGCTGAAAGTCCAAAAAGAAAAGTAAAAGCAATTTAAATAATTTGTTTTAAAATCCTTGAAAGATCTTTTGGGTCTTTAAAACATAGTACTTTTTGTTTTTCAAAATCTGCTAATTGCTTATCGGTTTTACTTCCACCAACTGATACTAAAAATATTGATTTGTGTGTTTTTGATTTTCTGCTTGCAATCTCATTAACAATTGAAGAAGAAATACTCGGTAGTTGCAAAAGCATTAATACTGCAATTGCTGAAACATTTTTGTCTTTTAAACAAATATCAATAACTTTACAGAATCTGGCATTATCGGCATCCCCTGTTAAATCAATTGGGTTTGTGGTTGTCGCATAGATTGGAACAATCTTTTTTATTTTTTCTTTTGTTTCTTTTGTAGTTTCTGCCAACTTTATTTTTTGTAAATCTAATTGGTCTGTTGTAATTACGCCAAACCCCCCACCATTAGTTATTATCTGAATATTTTCCATCTTATTTGTTTTGTACCAAGAATAAAACTTTGCAAGATTAAATAAATCTCTAATATTATCTACTTCTTTTGCTCCTGCTTGCTTAACTGCTGTAGAAAAAACTTTTGAAGAACCGGCAATTGCTGCGGTGTGACTCTTAACTGCTGTTGTTCCTTTCTCTGAGATTCCGCCTTTTAAAATTATAACTTTCTTTTTCTTTGTAACCTTCTTTAATGTTTCAAAGAACTTCTTCCCGTTTTGCACTCCTTCAATGTAACAAAGAATTAGGTCTGTGCTTTTGTCAGTATAAAAATACTCTAATAAATCACTTTCATCAACATCTAATGCATTACCATATGAAATAAACTTATTAATTTCTAATTGCTCTTTACTTGAGAGATCTAAAAGTGCAAGACCAAGAGCGCCTGACTGAGAAATTATTGATGTTCTTCCTACTTTTGGCAAATCATATTTATTTCTGTCATTAAATGTAATATCTAAATTATTTTCTAGATTTAATAAACCTAAACAATTTGGACCCACTAGATTTATTTTGTGTTTTGTTATTAATTTTTTTATATTCTCAGTAATGTCGATTCTTCCAATCTCTGAAAAACCAGAAGTCACCATTAATATGTTCTTACATTTAGTTTTTGCAATTTCTTCAATAACAGAAATCACAGCAACTGCAGGAACTGCAATAACTGCTAAATCTATTGTTTCTTTGATTTCTAGAATACTTGCAAAAACTTGTTTATTTAATATTTTCTTTCCTGACAATCTAGGATTTACAAAAAATACTTTTCTTTTATAGTTGCTTACGTTCTTAGCGAGGGTATTACCTATACTTGCCTGCTTATCAGAGGCCCCAATTATTGCAATTGTATGTGGTTTAAAGTATTTTTCTAGTGTTTTCAAGAATTATCACGTTTGTTTGTAAATAGATATATTATAAATACTATAAATATATATATAATCATTTCTTTCTTATGTATTGATAGTTATGGTGATTATAAATGGCAATGAAAGCAAAAATTAGAGAAATTAGAACAAAAATAAAAGAAAGAATAAATAACTTTACCTTTCGTTCAACTCCTGAGAAATTAAAAAAATTTTTTAATGTAAATACTAGACCTGACTTAATAAAAACTAAGATTGGACATTTAAAAGTAAAGATGTTTTATGGATGTGTTGCTAAAGAACCCAGATTAAAAGAATTTTTTGAAAATTGTGGAGATTTAACTATTTCAGAATTAATTGATAAAGACCAGAATTATGAAACCTTCTTTTGGATAACCAGAATTGCAACTAAAAAATAAATTTGAGAAAATATGAAAACAAACTTTGAAATAATAATTTATGGTAGAGCAGGACTTGGTGCCAAAACCTGTGCACAATTGATTGCAGATTCTGGGCTAATCGATGGAAAAGTGGTTCAAGCATTTCCTGAGTATGGCCCTGAAAGAAGAGGAGCGCCAGTAAGATCATTTGTTAGACTTTCTGACAAACAAATAAGAGTGCATGAACCAATAACTAATCCAGATTTAGTTATTGTTATTGACGATACTTTGTTTACAGCAATCCCTGATCTTTCAAAGTTTACTTGTGATTATATAATTAATACAAATAAAAAGAAAGCAGACTTTAAAAAATACATAAAAGAAGAAGAAAAAACAAACGTAATTGATGGAAGTTCAATTTCTATGGAATTATTAAAATTAAATAATCCAAATGCAGTTCTTATTGGTGCCTTTGTTAAATTATTTGGAGTTATCAAATATTCTTCAGTTGAAACATCAATAACTACAGAATTTGAAAAGAAAGGAAAGAAAGATATTATTCAACCAAATCTTTTATGTCTTAAAAAAGGATTTGATTATTTTAAATAAGAATCAAGATCTGCCAAAAACTCTTCAAAAGTAATTTGTTGTATTTTTTTAATTTCTTGACTTGATAAATTAGAATATATCTTTTTAGTTTCTGAATGAATTAATCTTTTTAATTTAGAAGATTTCATTTCTTTATTAGATTGCAATACAGTTTCTGCATTGCTTGTTTTTTTATTTAAATTAAGCAATTTTTGTTTTATTAAAACAACTTTTCTTTTTATTTTTGACAAATCTCTTAATAATTTTAATTTTCTAGAGGGTTGTAAATTTGCTCTTTTAATTAAAGAATATAATAGTTCGGGGTGTATGTGGGATATCTCATTGTCACAAATATAAACTTTATTATCTTTCTTAGAATAAATTAAATTCTTTATTTTAAAATCCCAAGGTAAAAGGTTATTTTGTAAAAGTATTTCTCCTTGTTTTCTTAGTTGCTCTTTTATTCTTAATATTTCTTTTTTATCTGCTTTTTTTAAATAATCACTTAATACCATCGAGTCTAAAATTAGTTTTTGAATAATATATAACTTATCATTTAGTTTAATATAACCATAAATCTCTGGAATATTATCTACTACTTGTGATTGTTTTAAGTAATCCTTCATTTGATCTATGTCTGTTTCTGGATCAATTGCCTTTTTAATAAAGATCTCTTTTTCTAAAATTTGAGAAAACTGGCCTGTTGAATTTGGTAATCTCACAAAATTTGCTTGTCTTTTAATTTCTTCAAATATTTTTTTATCTAGTAATTCATGCTTATGCCCATTAACAACAACTTCTGTTTTTCCTCGTTTATAGGTTCTTAGTTCTGGCATTATTAAATCACTTATATATTTTAAATTAAATAATTATAAAAAGACTTGTATTTTATATACTATATAGTATTTAGGTATAAGTGATATTTATGACAGAAAAACAAAAACACAATCTTGGTGGGGTGCTTCCTGGAGGAACTGCCCTTGTTAACAAAACTGGATCTTGGAGAAGTGTTAAGCCAGTGTGGGACTCAAAAAAATGCATACACTGTATGCTTTGCTTTAATGCTTGCCCTGAACATTGTATCTTAACCAAAAAAGATAAAACTGGCATTAAAAGAGGAGAAACAAATATGGATTATTGTAAAGGCTGTGGAATCTGTGCTGAAATCTGTCCAGTTAAATGTATAAAGATGGTGAAGGAATGAAAACAACAAAATTAGGTTTAAGTGGTGGAGAAGCAATTGCTTATGCATTAAAGCAAATTAACCCAGAAGTATTTGCAATGTATCCAATTACTCCTCAAACACCAATCATTGAAAGTTATGCTAAGTATTCTGCTAATGGGCTTGTTGACACTGAATTAATTAGAACAGAATCTGAACACTCTGCTCTTTCAGCAACCATTGGTGCAAGTGCTGCAGGTGTTAGAGCAGTTACAGCTACTGCTTCTCAAGGTTTACTTTACATGTATGAAGCACTTAGTGTCGCTAGTGGTTTAAGACTTCCAATAGTTATGCCTGTGGCTAATAGAGCAATCTCTGCGCCGATTAACATTCATTGTGATCACAGTGACTCAATGTCTGCTATTGACCAAGGTTGGATGCAAGTGTATTGTGAGAATGCCGAGGAAGCTTATGAGATGACATTATTTGGATTAAAACTTGCAGAATCAGTATCTCTTCCGATCATGGTTTGTATTGATGGATTTTACACAAGCCACAATATGGAAGTTATTAATGTTTATGATGATTTAACTGTTAAAAAATTTGTAGGAGAATTTAAACCTAAATATAATCTTCTTGACACTGATCACCCAATAACTATTGGTGCTCTTGCTTTACCTGACAGTTACATGGAAATAAGAAAACAAATGTTTGATGCTTTTTTGGAAGTTAAAGACAACTATTCAAAAATTTCTAAAGAATTTAAAAATAATTTTGGAAAAGAAATTAATTTTTATGAAGATTATTTTGCAAGTTCTTCAGAAACAGTTCTTATTGTATTAAGTTCAACAGCAGAAAGCTCAAAAGATGTTATTGATAAATTAAGAAAAGAAGGAAAATCTGTTGGTCTTTTGCGACCAATATTATTCAGACCATTCCTTTATGAAGAATATTCAAAAGCTTTAAAGAAAGCAAAAAAAATAATTGTTCTTGAAAGAACTGAAGGGCCAGGAAGTTATCCTCCTCTTTACAAAGATATTTGTTTAACAGTAATGAATACAACAAATAAACCAGAAGTAATGTCCTTAGTCTTTGGACTTGGTGGAAGAGACATTTATCAAAAAGATATTGAAGAACTTTTAGTTTCTGTAATTGCAGGAAAGAAACTAAAAAGCAGATATATTGGAATTAAGGAATAAAATAATTAAAGTGAAAATTTTATGCCTAAATTAAATCGTAAACCTGATGGGCCTCACAAATTTAATGAATTATTACTATCTATTACACATTCAAAAATAAATCCTGCAGAACTAAAAGGGCGTCCAATATTAAAGGATTTAAACGAATTGTTTGAAAAAATAAGGAATAACAAAATTGGCATACATCGCCTTAGAGAAGAAGTTAGACGTATATTAAATAGCCGGTACTATTGGCAGTCGTCCAAGTATAGCGATATGGAAAACAAAGTATTTACAAGTTTAGAAAAGTTAGGAATAGAACAATTATTAAGAGAGAAAGTATATTTTAATGAAATATTATCCCAGATTTCAGACTTAAATATAAATTCTATTAATCAAGTGAATTCTCCAATACTAAAAGATCTTAATATTTTATTTGAAAAAGTGAGAGCAGGAAAAATTAAAGATGGTTACGAACTAGAAAAAGAAATAGAAGAAGTGTTTTACAAATATAAATTGCACTTTTCTGATTTTGAATTTATGAACTCCTTTAGAAAAGAGATTTTAATTACTGAATTTTTTGTAAATAGAATTTCAAAACTTACAAAAAGACCAATAGTTGTGGTAGGTATTGCAAGTACTGGTGTGCCTTATACTTGGTCAATTAAACCAGATGGTAAAAAAGTAATTGTAGATAAATTTAAATATCCTTCAAGTAATCCTGATCGAAGATATGGAGAAGTTGGAGATGGAACAAAAACAAGAATAATTGTTAATACGTTTATGAAATTTATCAATAATTATAAACAAGAATATAAAGATCCAGTTTTTATATTTGTAGATGCTAGTGATAGTAAGAAAATGCCAGCATCATTTGTTGGATATTCTTCAGCTGCAAGATCCGATGATTGGACATATATGCAATATCCGATTCGTCGAGTATTATCTGATAGTAACATAAATTCAAAACTTATAGGTTATGATTGGAGCATGCGTGATGGAACAAAGCAATTACCTAGCACATTAAAATTAGACGGGGAAAATAAAATTGATGCAATTTTATTTAACCCCTCTAAAGGCAGACAGAAAGAATCTGCATATCCTAATAATAACGATGTTATAAAAAATCCAGCATTTAGAGATTTAATTTTAGCGATGGTTGATAATTATAAAAAACACAGATTTGAAAAAGAAAAGGAATAAAACATGAACTCAAAAGAACTTGCTATTAAATTAGCTGAAAGTAAAGCAATGGTTCCAGGATACAGAACTTGTGCAGGGTGCCCCATTGCAATTATTTGTAAGACTGTGATTGCGGCAAGCGACAAACCAGTTGTTGCAAGCAGCGCAACTTCTTGTGCAGAAGTTACAACAACAGTTTATCCACAGACTGCATGGAATATTCCTTGGATACATTCTCTTTTTGCAAACTCTGCCGCAACAATTTCTGGAGTTGAAAGTGCATACAGAGCACAAAAGAAAAAAGGAAAAATAAAAAAAGACATTAATTTTTTAGTAATTGCTGGAGATGGTGGAAGTTTTGATATTGGTCTTCAAAGTTTATCTGGAGCACTAGAAAGAGGACATGATTTTGTTTATCTTTGTTATTCGAATGAAGGGTACATGAATTGCTTAAGTAAAGACTCATTAATTTACACAGAAACCGGACTTAAAAAAATAACTGAAATTAAAGTTGGAGAAATGGTTTATGCATTTGATCAAAAAACACACAAATTGGTTCTGAAAAAATGCAGTGGTGTGTTTGATAATGGAGTTAAGAAAGTTTATGAAATTGAAACTTTTCATCATAACATCAAAGCAACAGGAAATCACCCATTCTTAGTTGTTAATAAACTTCCAAGAGGAAAACCAAACACTTTAATTTGGAAAACACTTGAAGAATTAAAAAAAGGAGATCAAATAATTACATTAAAGAAATTAAAAGGAAATAAACCGTTTACTTTTGAAAAAATACAACTTTCAAAGAAAGGCGATTATAAAGTAAATGTAATTAATGATGTAAAAATACCAGAAAAATCAACAACAGATTTAATGTTATTCTTAGGACTTTATCTTGGAGATGGTTGGATTAGAGATAAAGGAGAAATAGGTTTTGCCTTACCTGAAGGAACAGAGGGTAGAGAAAAATGTATAACTACTTGTAAAAAAGTATTTGGATTTAAGACAATTACTACTGATAAAACTTACATCTATATGAATTCAGTTAACATAACTAAATTTATTGAATCCCTTGGATTTAACAAAGGTGCAAAGAATAAAATAATTCCTTCTTGGGTTTATACGATTCCAGATGAGCAAAAAGAAGCATTTATTGAAGGGTTGTTGTTATCTGACGGGTATATTCATAAAAAGAAAAAAGATAGTTGTAGATATGTGTCTGCAAGTAAAGAATTAATCTTAAGATTAAGATTATTATTACAGACACTTAATTACAGAGTTGGTAAAATTACAACTCAAAAAAAAGAAAAAGGAACTCTTGTCGTTGGAAAGAAATTACTGAAAAATTCAGAATATCACTATATTTGTTTTAGTAAAAAAGATTATTGGAATACAACTAAATATCCTACACAATATAAATATCAAAACTTTTTGATTGGAAATGAAAACTTCGATACTGAAATTATAAAAAATATTAAAGAAGTTGGCAAAGAACAAACCTTTGATTTAAGAGTTGAAGGAGAACATAATTTCATTGCTGATGGGGTTGTAGTACACAACACAGGCAACCAGAGAAGCTCAGCAACGCCAAAGGGTGCAATAACCTCAACAACTCCTTCAGGGAAGTGTTCTTATGGTAAAGTAGAGTTCTCAAAAGATTTAACAAAGATTGCAGCAGCTCATAACATTCCTTATGTTGCTCAAATTAATCCTTCTAACCAAGTTGATATATTTGAAAAAGCAAAGAAAGCATTTGATGTTTCTGGCCCTGCAGTTCTAATTGCATTTGCAGCTTGCCCAACAAACATGAAGGCAGATTCTTCACAAACAATTAAGATAAGTAAACTTGCAACTGAAACTTGCTTTTGGCCTCTTTATGAAGTGGTTAATGGAAAAGTAATTATCAATTACAAACCAACAAACAAACTACCAATTGAAGAATTCTTAAAAACACAAACTAAATTTAAAAGTGTTTTAAAACCAGAGAATAAAGCAGTTCTTAAATCAATACAGGAAGAAATAGACAGAAGATGGAATGAACTTTTGAAATTAGAAAAAATGGGAAATGAAAAGTAATTAACCTTTTCTTATTTTCTCACTTGTTTCTATTGCAATTTCTAATTCTTCATTTGTTGGAATTACCATTGCTATTACTTTGCTGTTTGGTTTTGTGATTATTAATTCGTGTTCGTCATTTGCTGCTTTGTCTATCTCTAAACCAAGATAAGTAAAGTTTTCAAGAATTTGTTCTCTTAAGTAAGCTGATTTTTCTCCAATACCGCCAGTAAAAACAATAACGTCTACTCCATTCATTTCTGCGGCATAACTTCCAATGATGTTTATTATTCTTGTGTTAAGAATATCATTAGCAAGTCTTGCAAACAAAAATCCCTTTTTTGAAAGTTCTTCAATTTGCCTGTGATCACTGCTTATTTGACTTATTCCTAGAAGTCCTGACTTCTTGTTTATTAGATTTTTAATTTCTTCTTTAGTGTAGCCTTTCTCTAAAAGGAAAAGAATAATTTCGGGATCAAAACTTCCACTTCTTGTTCCCATTGGAAGCCCATCAACAGGAGTAAAGCCCATAGAGGTGTCATAGCTCTTTCCTTGTTTGATTGCACAAATGCTTTGACCGTTACCTAAATGACAAGTTATTATATTTAATTTATTATAGTCTTTATTTAGAATTTCAGCAACTTGCTTAGAAACATATTGATGGCTTATTCCGTGAAAGCCATATTTTCTAATCTTGAATTTATCATATAAGTCTTTTGGTAAGGCATACAAGAAAATCTTATCAGGCATTGTTTGATGAAAAGCGGTGTCAAATACTGCATATTGTTTTGCTTCTGGCAATTTCTCTTTTAAGATTTCTATACATTTAATATTTATTGGATTATGAAGTGGAGCTAAAAAAGAAACAATCTTTAAAGACTCTAACATTTGATCAGTAATTTCTGTAGTTTTTGAATATTCTTCTGCTCCATGAACAACTCTATGTCCAATAAATTCTATTTCTGAAAATCTCGTAATTACTTTTTTTTCAGTTAATGTTACAAGCATATCTTCAATTGCTTGCTCGTGATTTACAATAATTAAATTATCAACTGTGCTGTGGCCAGAAATTGAAATCTTTTTCAAACAAGGGTTACCGTCGCTTCTATTTATTCCATCATAATTTCCTTTAATTAATACAGCTTTTGTATCTGGATTAATATATTGAAACTTTAAGGAACTGCTTCCTGCATTAATTACTAATATGTTCATAATTATCATTTTTTAAAATTAGCTTATATATTTAATTTAAGAATCAAACAAATTATAAATAGTCTATAAAAAACTACATTTAAATATTCTTTCATTTTCCTTTTATTATGAAATATCAAAATAATACAGAAACAGAAAAACTTAGTATATTTAAAAAAATAATAATTGGTATGCAAATGCTTTTTGTGGCTTTTGGTGCTGTTGTTCTTGTTCCTCTTCTTGTGGGAATTGATCCTGCTGTTGCTCTTTTTACTGCGGGTTGTGGAACTTTAATTTTTCATTTTATTACTAAAGGAAAAGTGCCTGTATTTTTAGGAAGTTCTTTTGTTTTTATTGCACCAGTTATTAAAGCCACAGAATTATATGGTTATCCTGGGGCACTTGGAGGATTAATGGCTGTCGGTATTGTATATATGATTATGTCTTTTATTGTTAAAAGAAATGGCGCTGGATTTCTTTCAAAATTATTTCCTCCAATTGTGGTTGGGCCAGTAATTATGATAATTGGTATGTCTCTTGCAAGTACAGGAGTAGGAATGGCAAATAATAATTGGTTACTTGCAAGTATTGCTTTAATTACTGCAATTTCTGTTGTGGTTTTTGGTAAAGGTACTGTTAAGTTATTGCCAGTAATTATTGGTTTAATTGTAAGTTATATTGCTGCTATAGTTCTTAGACTTGTAGATTTTACAAAATTAATAAATGCGCCATGGTTTTCCATTCCGCAGTTTGCAACTCCAGTCTTTAATATTAATGCAATTTTATTTTTAATACCTGTAGCAATTGCCCCAATAATTGAACACATTGGAGATATGTATGCAATCAGTAAAGCCACAAATACTAATTTTGTTAAAAATCCAGGACTCTCAAGAACTATGTTTGGAGACGGATGTGCAACTTTCTTTTCAGGGCTTGTCGGAGGAACACCAACAACGACTTACTCTGAAGTTACTGGTGCAATCATCTTAACTAAACTTAAAGATCCCGTAATCTTGAGAATTGCAGCAATTACTGCTATTTGTTTTGCATTTTTAGGAAAAATTACTGGATTTTTATATACTATTCCTCAAGCAATCTTAGGCGGTATGATGTTATTACTCTTTGGAATGATAACAATTGTTGGAATAAAAACATTAATTGAATCGAAAACAAATCTTAATCACACAAAAAATATGGTAATTGTTGCGGTAATGCTAACAATTGGCGTTGGTGGAGCAATGATTAGTTTTGGCGATTTTATGTTTGGAGGAGTTGCTTTAGCTAGTGTTATTGGAATCACTTTAAACCAAATACTTCCTGATAAAGAAAAAGATTTAAGAACAATATAATTAATCAAAAACTAAATTATCAATAAATTCTGTTGAAAATCCTAGTTTTTTTAATGCAACTGTTAATTTAACTTTAAATGCTTGCTTTAATTTTTGTTTAAGTTGTATGTTACCAAATGCTTTTGGATTTTTTGATACTATCGTTGCAAATTCAAATCTTAAAAACTTACTAAAGAATGAATCATAATATTTTTTTGTATTTTCTGAATAGTAAAGCTTTTCTTTAGGGAGAATTTCTAAAAGTGCCCAAGGCGTTATTCCATGAGATAATAAAATTGCAGATCTTTTTGAAATTAAATTTAGATATTGCTTTTCTACATTTTCATCAATTATTAAATTATCTCCATTTTCTAATTCTATTTCTGTAAGCTTTAAATCTTCTCTAAATCTTGTTGTTTTCTTATGTTTTAGAAAATTAATTAGGATGGATTCTGCGTCTTTTTGTGAAATTAATATCGCATTATTCAAATGTAGTAATTGTTTATCTAAAACAAATCTAGTTCCTACTTGAAATTTTTTTCTAGAATTAGTAGTGTTTCTTATTTTTACAGATTCGGCTCTTCTATCGAGTGCTCTTTTAATAACCATTTTTTACCAGTTATCTTTTTGTTGTAACGTCTTTTTTTTGTCTAACTTTAGTCGCACTATTTGGTCTTGTATTACTGTGTTTTAATATTTTTACTAAATTTTCTATTTCAATTTCAGACAAATCTTCTAAATGACTAAAATCTGTAACTTTTGCTTTTTTTGTTAAATCAGTTATTTTTTGGTGTTCTCTTCTAGGCGTTTGCTTAATTCTTATTCTCCCAGTCATTGCTCTTCCTGCTATTTTTTCACCAGTTATTTTTTTATACTGAATTAATGTTTCGTTTTTCTAAAATTTTCTCTTGGAACTGTAAGACTTTTTGATTGACCTTTTTTATATCCTTTTTAATTTTATAAAAATATCTCTTTTTCAATCTTTTCTGGAAGATACTTCCTTGCAACGAAATCAAGTGACTTGTTTGCAAGAGCCTGTTGTTCAATTCTTATTTTCTTATCAATTGCAATTTTTAATTCAGATTGCCATTCTTTTGACTTAAACCAAGGATAATTCATTAATTCCTTTGCTCTCTTAATGTCCCCGTCTTTCATTTTTTCAGTAACGTTTGAAAGACCGTATGTTTCAACATCCGTTATGGTCATTCCTACATACTTTGCATCAGGTACTGCCATGTATTTAGAGTGAGCAGCAAGAGCCATTGATCCACTCTTGATAACTGAATAAATATACCAACCGTAAGGGTCTCCATCAGTAAACACAATTACTGGAAGATCATACTCGTATCTTAATCTATGAACAAGTCTTCTTGCTCCTCTTGCTGCTTGACCACCTGTTCCAATAAGAATTGCGTTGTGTTGCTTTGCAAACTTTTCTTCAATTAGTCTATTGTACATTGCTGCTGTTTCAATAACTAAAACCATATCTGCGTTAACATCAACAATCTCAACTTCTTCTGGTTCGATTCTTGACATAATACTCCAACCGCCCCTACCTAGAGAACCGCAATTGAAAATATCGTCATCGTGTTTTAAATCTTTTAATGTAATGTCACCATAAAGAGAACCTTTTGCTTCAGCATGAAGTCCTAACTTTTCTCTAATAGTACTTGCTGCGTGCTCAACATCAACAATAACTTCATCAGATTCATTCTGACCATCGAAAGTATTTTCTTTAGTATTAGCTACTGTTCTTTTAAGTTCATAATAAATTTCTCTGATTGATGCTGTCTTTCCTTCTTTTAAATATTCATTACATTTATCATTAATTAACATTGTTTGCATGAACTTTCTTGCAGCTCCAAGATTTAAGAAAGGTCTAACAACTTTTTTATCTCCTAATTGAATATATTGTTTCTCATCATCAAAATAAACATTACTTAAACCTCTAACTTTTGTTGTAAAAGTTGGAGATCTATTTCCTTTTATTTGATCAACAATATCTTTAGCAATTTGAAGAGTTCTTTGTTCTATATCTTTAGTTGTTTCTGTCTCATAAGTATCAAGACCCTTATGAACGTGCTTTTTTTCAGATTTAGTTTCTTTTTTTGCAACCATAATTGTTCACCTATTCTTCAAACTCCTCTTCTTCTGCAACTGTGTCGTCGTCAACAACTTCATCTTCTGGAGTTTTAATTCCTGCTTCTTCCATCTTTAGTTTTTCAAGAACCATGTTATTTAGATTTTTTAGAAGTAACTCTTTATTCTTTTCTCCAGTTGTGTGGATTAATGCCTCTACAACATACGGAGCATATTTTGTAAATACTTTTTTCTTTTCTTTCTTTTCTTCTTCTCTTTTCTTTTCAATAATGTAGAAGCCAACCTTTCTTGCAACTTCCATTAATGCAAGTTTTATTTCTGAAACAATGTCTGGGTCATCAGAAACTGCAGACTTTCCTGCAGAAGTGTATGGGATGTGTACTGAAATTAAATTAATAAAAACAGTGATTGGATTATTATCAAAATTACTCACACCATATCTTTTCCATTCAACTGATTCAACAGTTTTTGTTATTGCACAACCGCCTGCATCAAATAACAATGGAGCTTTGTTTGCATATCTTATAATTTCAGAAGACCTTACTTCTTCTGTCACTACTTCTTTACCATTTGTTTTTTCTACAGAAATCAATCTTCCTGCATTACCACCATAAGCAACTCCTGCTTCTATCTGGAAAGCATAACCACCTTGGTAAACTGATGGTTTTCTTGTAACTACTGCTAAAAATTCAGGATTAACAATTGCCTTTAGAGATTTCTGTATGTGCTCTTCTCCAATTGGAACAAGATTATCTGTACTTGGCGCAATAAATTTCGTTTGTTTAATTGCTTTAATTAAATCTTCTGCTTCTTCCCAAGTTAATGACTTTGGATCTTTATTTAAATCAAAATGAGCTAATGCTTGAACACCATCAATTGATGTTTGTCCAAATCTATCAAATGTTGTTGTTAAAAATGAATTAACTTTTCTTGCAGGAGAATGTCTTGCATAAGTTAACATTTCATCAACTGTTACTCCTCTTGGATGAGGCTTAACTGCTGTTGGGATACTTGGAAGTTTATTAATTGTTCTTGTGTACTTTGTAATTTCTCCACTTGGGTCTTCAAACTTTAATGTTAAGTGAGGATTAGCAATTGCTGTTCTTCTTAAATATTCATCAACGCTGTTTTGTCCTTTCTTATAGACTATGTCTTTAAATTTACATTTAACTGCTAAGCCTTTATGTTTATTATCAAGATAATGTTTGTCTGTAACTTTTGGAGTATTTGTTTTACTGTCTATTGAAATTTCTATAGAAACAGTTTTTCCTGTATTAGTTCCAGAAATTACTTTTGTAGGTTTCCCTGTTGTCATTTGAGACAAAAGAATGATTCCACTAACACCAATACCTTGTTGACCTCTTGTTTGTACTAGTCTATGGAATTTTGTTCCTGCTAGAAGTTTTCCCATAGCACTTGCTAATTTGTCTTCAGGTATTCCTGGACCATTATCCATTACTGAAATTTCATAATATTCAGAACCGAGTTCAGAAAGGTGTACCTCAATCTCAGGAAGTATGCCTGCTTCTTCACAAGCATCAAGAGAATTGGTCACAAGCTCGTGTATTATTGTAGTTAAAGTTCTTTGCTTACCAGAAAGACCTAGCATCTGCTTGTTTTTCTTAAAGAAATCTGCTACTGAATGTTCTTTAAACTCAGTAAATAATTGGTCAGCACCTATTTCCTTTCTTGCAACTTCCTTAGTATCCTTCTTAGTAACTTCTTTTTCAGCCATTATTATCACTTATAAAAATCGTTAAATTTTGTTCGAAACATATAATAGTATATATATTATATTTATATATATATTGTAGTGAAAAATCTTTAAAAATAGATGCTTGTTTTTAAAAAAATTAAATTACTTCCTTGCAATTCTTGCAGAGACTGCATTAAGAAGTCTTTCAATTTCTATAAGTAGTTCATCATATCTATATAATTCTTCAGAGTTCTTTGGATCAAGTTCTGCTTTTGCTTTGCATTTTTCTACTGCGTGCTTTATTGTATTTAACTTTTTTAATTTCTCTGCAGGAGAATTAAATTCTTTATATTTTACAATCAGATCTACTGGAACTGTGTATGTGTGAATATCAATATCTACTTGTGATTCTTTTTTTGGCTTTCTTGTAAACAGCGCTTTAAATTTTGTAAACTTTGGAAATTTGAGAGGCACAATAAATCACTTTTAATTAGAGTAATTATTTTTGCTTTTTTTCAATAAGCTCTTTTACTTCTTCTATTCTTGTAAGCAGTACATCATATTGATATAGTTCTTCAGAGTATCTTGGAACACTTGCAGCCTTCTCTTTACAATTTAAAACATATTTTTTAATAATCTCTAGTTTCTTATATTTTTGTGCAGGTGGATGATTTGAATGAAAGATTGCATTTACTGGGGCAGTGTATGTGTGAATGTCAATTTCCACTTGTGATTCAACTTTTGGCTTTCTTTTAAAAAACGCCTTTAGTTTTGTAAACTTTGGAAATTTGAGAGGCATGTTTTTTCACACATTAAAATTAAATTAAATAAATCTTAATATTATATATAAAATATTATATTTATAAATAGGCCGTAGTTAAAAAATAAATATTTATATTCTTTTTGTTATATATATTTAATATAATGTTAGATATAAATAACTTGTGTGATTTTATGAAAACAAAAAAAGATAAAAAATTAAAATATAAATTAATGATGGCATTTGGCGGCTTCTTTGCAGCAGTTGCATTGTTTTGTTCTTTTTACAACTTAATTCCTAATGCTGTTGCTTCAGGAATTACAACTTTTGCAACATGTTTATTTGTAATTGGAATTATAAGACTTTACATTAAAAAAGAACCACTAATAGACGAAATGGTGAAAAAAGCAAATCAAACAGCAATTACTGGTTCTTGGATTTTAACATTAATTGTTGTTTCTCTTCTATTTTGGATAAATATAATTTTTAAAAATATTTTATCTACTTTTCAAATATTATCTCTAATTTTATTTTTTATGCTGATAAGTGACCTAATATTAAGAAGCTATTACTTAAAATACGGAATTAAAGAATAATATGAAAACAAAAATTAAAGAACTCAGAGCAAGATTTAACTTAACACAAGAGGATCTTGCAAATAAAATAGGAGTTAGAAGAGAAACTATATTATTTATAGAAAGCGGAAGATATAATCCCTCGTTAAAACTTGCAAAAAAGATAGTAAATTTTTTTAATGAAAAAATAGATGATGTTTTTATTTTTGAAAAAAAAGATTTAAAAAACTAAAAAAAATTTATTCAAAAGTAATATCATCAACTGCTGTTTGTTCTTCTTCTTTGTAGTCTTTTAGTTCTTTTGCTGACTTTAAAAGTCTAAAGACGGTGGTGTGCTTACAACCACCAATGATTGCTTCGATTACTTCTTGAATCTTTGTTATGTCATCTGATCTTGCAATTATTGAAACAGTCTTACCAAAAACACTTATGTAACAATTAAATTTCTTTTCAATCATGTTTTTGATTGAGCCTTCTCTACCAATTATTCTTCCTTTAATCTGTTCTAAACGACTTTCGTTTTTTCCAACAGCTTCAGGAATTGAAATTACTTCAATGGTGTAGTCTTCTTTTAAAATTAGCATTGCGTGTTCTGGAGAAAAACCTCTTGAGATTGCAGAAACTATTTTTTTTGCATTATAAACGTCATAATAGTTTGTTCCGCCAACAATAACAATATCTCCTGTGTGACTATCAATATCTAAACGAGTATGTGTTGCTTTTTCTATTTGTCTCTTGGTGTATCCGCCAGGACCAATTATTACAGGTATTCTCTTTTGAGTTACCTTAAGTATCTCTTCCATATATTTCTTCTTTTTTATTTTTTATATCTTCTAAAAACATTTCAGGAGTAATTTCTTTACCTCTAAATTTCTTAGTTAAGAACTCTGTAATATTAAGAATATCTCTCTTTAAAAAGTCCTTTGCTTTGGGATGGTTCTGTAAAACAGATTGCCCAACATCAATTATTGCGATTTTTTGAGTTTCAGGATCTATTAAAATATTATACGCAGAAAAATCAGCATGAACTAATTTTGCACCATATAACATTCTTGCATAGTTTTCAACTATCTGCGGATAAACGATATCAAAATCAAACTTAACTTTTACTAATTGTGGAAAAGGCATATTGTCTTTTCCTATTAATGACATTATTAAAATATTTTTTTCTTTAGCAATTGGTACTGGAACTACTACTCCGCTATTAAGTGCAAGCGCTAAATTTTTATATTCCTTACTTGCCCAAACTTCGATTATATCTCTTTTTTCTTTTCCAATATTTTTAAATCTATGATCGCCCTTAATGTATTTTTGCATATTTTTGAATTTAGAAGTTTCTATCTTATATATTTTTGCAACAAGCGCGGATTCTCCAAGATGGCCAATAAAAGTAATTGCTTCTTTTCCTGAAGAAATAGGAGTTTCAATAGAATCAATTATGCTATTGTTTGATAATTTAAATAAGGCTTCGTGCGTCTTATCATCAAACACATAATTCTCTATTCTTTTTTTTTCTATCATGTTTAATCTGTATTATAATCTTTAAAAAGAATTTAGTCTGCTTCCTCTATTATAATATCTCCACCTTCACTTTCAATAAATTCATAATCGTCTGCTGGTCTTTCTTCAACCTTTGGTCTTTCCTGATATACTGGTCTTTCAGGAGCGTGACTTATCTCGTCGTGAGTATATTCATAAAGCTTTGTTAATTCTCCGCGCTTTTCTAAATAATTCTTTTGAAAGCCTTGGTATCTCCAAATAACGTCTGCTTTAGTTAATTGGAAATCCCATAACTTTACAATAACTATATCGTTTGCTTTTAACCAAACATGCTTAAATAGTTTTCCTGGAATTCTACAGATTCTGTCTTGCCCGTCTTCACAAGCTATCTTTACTTGATTAGAACCCATCAATTGTATTACTTTTCCATATTGCTCAAGGTCCTTTCTATAAGGAGTTCTCATTTTTCTAAAAGCATTAGGATCTGCTTCTGCAACTCTTGCTTGCTTATTGAAGTGAACTGGTTTTTTATTTGCTGCGGGTTTATTAAATACCATTTTATTTCTCATTCTCCAAATTCTTATAATATTTTATTTTAATAGCGATTATTGTTTTTAAATTGTCTTTCTCTGATTTAGATAAATCTGAATTTTCTACTTTCTGTAATAAAATTGATAATTGATTTGCACACGATTTTGCTTTATCTATTTTTGTACCTTTTGTATAGCTTTTCCCTTCTGGGAAAATCATTTTAATAAGTCTTGTCATTTCTTTAGACAACTGACTGTGGGTTTCTGATCTCACTTCAGTATTAGTTGCAGTAAACTGCCTTTGTTTCATTGTATATCTTTTTAATTTAGTCAATGCCAACGCCAATTTATATTTTATATATTTGTGTGTGTGCAATTTTATTAATTTTTATTATTTGCTCTTCTGTGATTATTTTTTTCTTTAATAATCTATTACAAATATTATTTCCAAAGATGTTAGCACAATCGCAGATTTCTAGATTATTAAATAATTCTGTTTCAGTCAGTTTATCTGTGCCATAGAAATGCTTAGAAATCTGTATTTCAAAATCTTTAGTTTTTATTTTTGTATCTATTAGTTCTTTATCACAACAAGCAAATATTTGTTTCCCTTCAAAATTATGTAATTTTCCTATCATGTCTTTTTCCTTATAACTTTGGAAGTGGGGTTACTGCCCCACAAGCAGTACATTTTAACACTTTTATATTTTTTTGAGAAACAATTTGAGTATCTGGCTTCTTACATGCAGAACATAACACGTGCGTGTTTATGAACTTATCAAGTATTGCATTTATTTTATTATAGTCAAAAACTCCATTTAAAACTAAAGATTGATTATTTACAATTGTTGAAGAAGTACTTATTTCTTTCATAACGAATTTATATAATAAATCAGTATCTCTATTTAGATCTTTTGCAACTTTAACAAAATTCTTCCAAATGGTTTGCTTACCTTGTATTATTGATTGAGCTCTTGGCAATTCAAATCTTGTTGTTTCTTTAGTCTTTGCAGGCAGTGCCATATATAGACGATCTAAAAGTTTATTATAATCAAGATCTAATTTTTCTAAGTCTTTAGATTTAGAAACTACTGTTTCTGTATCTTTGGATTTAGATGCTTTTGCGTCAATGCCTTTTAAACTTGGTGTTGATTTTTCCTGTTCTTTCTTTGCTTTTACCATATATATTATATAGTCTAAATGCTTTTTAAAGGTATTTACTATTTAAAAATGTAATTAATTAATAGTCCTACAAGATAGGATAAAATTATTACACCTATAGCAATTGCTGTGTTTCTTAAAATTGTTTTTCCAATTTTTTCTTCTTGAGCAATTGCAATTAATAGATTTAAGAAAATTATTGCCATTATTCCCCAAATTATGCTAATTATTATTGCAGTCACTAGTGAAAATAAAAGAAAAGGAATTAAGAAAGTCAATGCGAATACAAATTTCCCAAAGAAAACATTCAATCCAGATTTCACTGCTTGCTTTTGACTAGTCCCTCTTTCAGATTTCTTAAGAGAATAAACCCCTATGGCATCAGACATTGAATCTGCTACTGCGATACTTAAAATCCCACCAATAACTGCTAGACGAGAAGCGGTTGCGCCCATTAATCCAACCATTACTCCTAAAGTTGTTAATGCCCCAGAAGATATCCCATAAGCAAATTGACCAAATATATCGTAAAGTTTAAAGAAAAAACTATCTAGTGGTTTTTGCTTTATTAATAGCATATCAAAATAAGTACTTTTTATTGGATTTATTGTAATTTCTAATTTTTCAATCAACGAATTCATAACTTCGCGTTTTGATTTATCAAGTATTACAAAACCTACAAATTCTCCAAGGTTATCAACTTTATCAATATTAATTATTACGGAACCATAAACAAAAACACTTCTTCTTTTATTTACTTGAATTTCTTCCTTATATTCTTTTTTTAAAACCTTTATTTTTTCTTCCTGAATCTTTCCTGTAAATTTTTGAGAATGAATAAATTCTTTTGAATGTTTTATATCTCTGTGACTGTAGAGCACAGTGTCTGTGTTTTTTTCTTTTCTTATTCTTAATATTTTATTTGTTTTTTTATGTTTATAGTATTTATCTTCTTGAACAACTTCGCCTATCTTTCGTGCACCTAATTTTAATAATTTTCCTTCTGATAATTTAATTTTAAAAGTTTTAGTAAACTCATTAAATCCCATGTGCTCAAGCATATATATTTCTCTTTATCATTGTACAAATTATTACAATCAATAACCTTATAATGATTATTGTATTAGGAATATATGTGATTATTTAATGGTTGAAAAAATAAAAAAAGCAAATTCAAAGAAAGCAAGTAATTCAAATTTACTTAAATCCGGAAAGATTACTGTTTATGTGTATATTATTGTTATTTGCTTGATTGCCGGATTTGCAATACTTAGTTTCGTTTCTAGTTTTGATAAAGCAAATAAGTACAAAGAACAAGCAATTACTAACTGTATTTCTGAATGTAAAATTGCACTTGCAAAAGGTAAAATGCTTTCTAATGGCCCTTGTTTATCCGAATCAATTGCCCCTGGGTGGGTTTGTGATTCTGTTAATGACCCTAGAAGTTATTTTGTAGATGATCTAGAAGAAAACCAGTGCGCATCATTTGTAGAAGGAATTAATCACCACTTCGTAGAAGTTAGTAATACTTGTGAATTTGTAAGAACTAATTAAATTACAAGAGTCACAATAATTACAATTACCATTAATGCAACTTGTATTGGAAGAGCAGGTAATGCTCTTACTTTTTTTTTGTACTTGTCAAGAATATAAAAAGTAATTACTAAACCTATAATTGAAGCAATCCATACGCAAACAACGGGAATTAGTGTTTGAAGAAGTGTGTGTGTTTTAATTAATAACATAAACAAACTTGCAGAGACAACTGCAGGAATTACTAAGTCTCCGCCGCCTAATTTATATTCTCTTTTCTTTGCAGGAAGAATAAATATTAATGATATTTTTTTTGTAATTATCATATTTGCAAGAGTAATCATGTGCTTTGTATAGAACACTGCAACGATATCATAAATTGCAAGAAGAACTAACAGAACAATTACAGGAATTATTCCTAGACTTAACCCAATTAATGTTCCTGCTCCTGAAATTGCAATTGCAAGCAAGATGTTGTTATACCATTTTGTATAAAAGTTTTCTTTCTTGAAAGTGTATTTTAAAATTAAAAGATAAATTGTTGCTAAGTAAGCTAACAAGCTTGGCAAGATTATTCCAAAAACTAAAGAAACACCTGAGAATAGCGCCAAGAACTCAATAACGAAAAGATAATTTTGAGATTTGAAAAAATGTTTTAAAATAATTATTAGTGCTGTAAAGAAAATAATGTACCCAACAATAAAAACAGCATTCCAAACACTATTTGGATCTTTATTGACTATTGTTAGTTGTAAGTCTTGAGGGATATAATAGAACGCAATTACTAACCCTAGTAACTGTACAAACAAAAATAAAAATAAGAATGAAAATAAAAAATATTTATCCTTTAAAGCATTATCCATAGTTAATCCTACATAGCATTATTATCAACAGGTTTTAAAAAACCATTCTTTGGTTCATAAAGTTCTCCTGATTTCTTTAATTTTCCTATTGCTTCCATTAACTTGTCTTTACCAATATTTTGTTTCTCCATGGTTTCTGCAATGTCTGAGAAGTTTACGGGGTTGCCGTCTGCTGTTAAATCCTTAATTATATTTAAAATTCTTTTTATAAATTGCCTTTCACTTGTTGATGTTCCTGTTGTTATAATATCAATATCAATCTTTCCTGTTTCTAGATCAATTGCTGTTTGCTCAAGAGAAACTCTAAATATTCTAATTGCTCTTTGCGCGTCTTCTAATTCTATTGTGTGCTTTAATCTAACTTTTGCACTTGCTTCTGATAATCTGATTAAACCCTCTAACTGTCTTGGAGTTGCACCAAAGCTTTCTGATTTTCTTCCTAGGTCTCTTAAGTCAATATAGTAATTTAATATTCTTTCAGAAGCTTCTTTACTTAACTTTGGTTTTATTTGCTGTCTTGCATAAGCAACAAATTTCTTGAAAATATTTGGTTCGATTTTTGGAAGAACACTATCTTGTATTTGTTCCATTTCTTCTTTTGATAATTCTCCGTCAGGAGAAGATAATTTCTGTGCAGCTTCTTGAACTGCAATAATGTGTTTACTAAGTTCAATATCTAGTGTTCTGTTTAATGTATCTCTCATTATGAAATATAAATCAAATCTAGAAAGAAGAGAAAATGGTAAATCAATTTGTTCGATTGGATTTTTGAATTTATCAAATCTGTTAAACTTAGGGTTAGCTGCTGCTAAGATTGACGTATCTGCTCTAAACTTTGCATAAAGTCCAGCTTTAGAAACAGAAACTGTTGCTTGAGCCATGGCTTCGTGAAGAGTACTTCTATCTTCTGGTTCCATCTTATCGAATTCATCGATCATAGCAATTCCACCACTTGCAAGAACAACTGCACCTGCTTTAAGTGTCCAGCCACCCTCACCGAAATCATCCTTGACTGCAGAAACTGTTAAACCTGCACCTGATGCACTTTTTCCAGAGACAAAAATTGACTTAGGAGCAATTGTTGCTGCATTTCTTAAAAGTTCGGACTTTCCAGTTGATGGATCACCGACAAGAAGGATGTGAATATTGCCTCTAAACTCTTGCTTTTGAACTTTCTTTTTTACTCCCCCAAACATTTGAAGAGTAATTGCTTCCTTAACTACTTCATGACCATAGATCTTTGGAGCAATTGATTGAGCAAGAAGTTCAAAGATGTCTTCTTTTTTTGCAAGTTGTCTAATCTCTTCAATCTCGTCAGGAGTTATATCTAATTCTTCAAATTCTTGATCAACTCTTTCTACATGATTTGCTATCATGTACTTGTTAAACATGTTTGTGTCTTTCTGTGGTTTTAACTTTACGACACCTGTTACTATTATCTTATCTCCTGCTGAACAAGAATTAACAAGGTCATCAGAAATAAAAACTTCAACGTGATTTGCTTGTTCACTACCTTTTAAATTTTCAATTGGTTCTTGCATATCTATTTTTTGATAATCAATAAATTTACTTTGTTCTAGATCTAAATCAAACTCTCTAGACTTACAATCACACATGATTGGTTTTGCCAGTATCTGTGTTGTTTGTTTAATGTTATAACTATTTTGACACTTTCTACAAATGAAATGGGCTTCCATCATTTTTTGTAATCTTTCTGTTGTTTGTCTAATCATTCCTTCTGCGGAGATTAAACTTGTTAAATGTTTTGAACCAATTTCTCTAATATCAACTCTGTATTCCTCTGGTAGATTAAAGAAACGCATATGCGGTTCAAATCTTTGATCTGTTTGTTCTAAAATCCCGACATCAATCTTACGAAGAGCCGCAGTTGCTGCTTCAATTATTAGATTTGGATTTTCAATTAATCTTTCTGCAATATTTAAATCAAAAGCTTCTAGTCTTTTATAATCGATATCTAAACTTTTCTTATCTGGATAATTAGAAGCTAAGATTTCAATTTCTTTTTTATAAACTGCATCAAGGAATTCTTCAAAAATAGAAATATATTCATCAAGCGCCAAGTTGGTTTGATCTTTAAACCCCTCGTCCAATTCATCAAAATCAAAATCAGTCATAACTTTTCACTTGTTTTATTATATATCTGTAGCAAACTAGTTATATTAAAGCTTGCTTTGTTTTTTTTGTGAAAACGCAATATAACTATGGAAACAATACAGGAAGTGAGGGGGAAAACCAAAGAAATGCCTCTATTTTTGTTAAATTCTACAAATTTAAACAATTTCAAAAGTGCCAGCCATGAATTCTAGTTGATTGGAAAAATCATTCTGCTTTGCTTTTCCTGTTATTATTGCTTGCTTACCAAGTATCTTTCCTTCTGCTTTTGAAAAAATATTGTCTTTTTCTTCTTGTGTTAAGTCTTTCTTTAAGTCTTCTTTCTTTAAATCATAAACACTTTCTAAAAGTTGATTGAAAAGACTTACTTTTATTACGCCATCTCCATCATCAACATTAACTGAAGAAAAGATATTCATTTCAGGATCTACTTGTTTATTACAAGCCTCACAAATAAATTCATTATTGATTAAGAAAACTTTCTCTTTACAATCTGGACACTTAAATGATCTTAAATTTCCTTTATTTACAGAAATTACTGTGCCTGTAATCTTATAGCTGTTATTGTTTTGAAGACTTGGAATTTTCTCTTCTTTTAAATCTGCAGAAATTAATTCACTTAATGCAGGAATCTTTATTTTTGTATTTGGATTCTTTGTAATTGTTGAATTCCAATTAATGTATAACTCTAGATCATATAATCCGTCCTTAATTACAACATCAGATAATCTTACTAAATCTCCTTTCTTATAATTGGTGGATATCTCTTGAGCCCAGGTATCAAAAGCCGCGCACTTCATTGACTTTAGGCCATCACTTATCTCAAAATTAATTGCAAATCTTTCCTTGTCTTCTTTTTTAAAAGTCCTAAGTGGATAGATTGCAATTATTCTTCCAATAGTATCAACTGGGCCTTCTGGCGCTGCATCAATTCCTGAAATTTTAATTACTTTTTCTTCAATCTTTGGAACAGTAACGCCTTCAGGATCTTTAATTATTTGCCCGCCTTGTCTTAAAGATAATTCTATCTTTTCATTGTACTGGTTTATTGCCGCATCCTTTATCAAAACAAGATCATTCTTTTCAAAGTTTTGTTCATGTATTAACTCTGCTTTATCTTGCCATAAATTTAATTTTATAATGCCTGTTTCATCAGCTAAATAAACTGCTTGAATCTTTCCTTCCTTTCCATCCTTTGATTTATAGTTCTTTACTGGAGGGATTGATTTTATTCTTGCATAAAGAGAAACAGAATCAATAGTTGCATTAATTTCAGAAATTTTAGTTATTGAACTAGTTTTTTGTTTTAAATCTAAATTAACTCCTAACTGTTTAGAAAGAAGAATATTTGCACCGACATCACTTAAGAGCCCTTGATACTTTTCCTTAATCTCTTCTATCTTTTTATTAAGTTCAGAATCCTCTAGCCCTGTTTGAGTCTTAATTGTTGCATAAATCTGTTCACTTGTAAGTTGCATAAAAATCACATCAATATATATTATAGGGCAAGCATTATTAAAAGGTTTTCTAGAGTGCCTGTCCGGTGCTAAATTTTAAACTTAAATAATTTTTTCTAGTTCTTCTTTTGTTGGCAGAAATTTAATTATTTTTTGTGGAAGTTTATAGGTTGAAACTCCTATCGGCTTAGTTGTGTCTCTTAAAGTATATTCTACAATTGTTCTGTTTTTTTCTTTACAAATTATAATCCCTATTGATTTATTTTCTCCTTTGATTCTAACTAGATCATCTAAAGCAGAAAGATAGAATTGCATCTTGCCTACATACTCTGGCTTGAAATTACCAATCTTAAGCTCAATTGCAATAAGACATTTAAGTGAACGATTATATAGTAATAGATCAATAAAGAACTCTTCGCCACCTACTTCTAATCTATATTGATTAGCAACAAAACAAAAGTTGCTTCCTAGTTCTAGAAGTAATAGTTTTATTTTACTTATTAATCCTTTTTCTAGATGTTCTTCTCTTAGTTCTAGAAAATCAAAAGTATATTCATCTTTAACTGCAAGTTTAGATTGGCCTTGAAATTTTGGTTTAATTGTTTTAGAAAAGTTTGTTTGATTTAAAAGATACTTTTCGTAAGTTTGGTTTTCTATTTGATGTATCAAAATATTCTTTGTCCAATTGTTCTCTTTTGTCTGTTTTATGTAAAATTCTCTTTCGTCATCAGTTTTACATTTCTCCATAATAATAACATTTTTAAACCATCCTATTTCTCGCGCCAATGGCGCGAGTTTTACATTTTTACTATATTCATAATAAAAGTTTCTTATTCTCCAAAGATTAGTTGTAGAAAATCCACTTGTGCCAGAAAATTCCTTTTGTAAATCTTTTGATAGATTCTCTACTATGGATTTTCCCCAGCCTAATTGTTTTTGTTTCTCCACAATCCCTTTACCTATATCCCAATACAGATTAATTAGTTCTTTATTAACTGCTCTTAATGCATTATATTGCGCAGAAACAATTCTTTCTTTTATTTCTTTAAGAAATATCAAATATTCTTTTTCTTTGTCCATAAATATATTATGATTTTTAAAACGGGGGTGTTTTCGGGGGCAGATGTCCAGTGCAAACATTTTAAATTTATCTAATTAAATAATTCTAATTCCTAATTTCTGCAACCAATAGCCGCAGTTTTAGTTTATTGAAAAAATCACGAAAAGAAAGGAATATAAATATAAATACTAACCATATATATTAAGTAAAATATATAAAAACGGAAGAATATGCCTCCAAAAAGAATTGCAGTAGTTTGTACAGAATTAAGGAAGCGAACTGATAGACAAAAAGCTGTTGAGCATTATAAGAAAAGCATAAACAAATTAACAACCGCAGATAAAAAAGCAATTATTGCAGAAATTAAAAAAGATAAATTATTAAGTAATTCAGAAAAACTAGAGTTGATTGATTTAATACTTAAGAAATAGATTGGTTTGATTAAAAATGAAGATTGGTAACTACACAGTTGGAGATTATCTTGTTGATAATGAGGGGGGAAAGAAGAAGCTTGTCTTTGACTGTAGGCATTGTGTTTATGGAACCTCCATTTCTGATGATGCTCGTTGTAGATATCATGTTATGAAAACCTTAGAAACCGTTGATGCTGATGAAGTAATTTTGGCTGAAGTTTATGAGAGAGTTTATACCACTAAACAAGTTTCTTACTTAAAAGAAATGGTAGATCTTCTTCTTGATTTTGAAAATAGAGCTGTGTGGGTTTCATCTCACTTAAGAATAGACGATATGGATTGCGATGATTGTTATCCACAAAGACATAATAATATTATTAGATTTGCAAGAGACTTACTTGCTTATGACCCTATTGCTTCTTACATCTCACTTGTAAGAGAAATTGAAAACACCAGAAGCAGAAGTGAAGAACAATCAGGTAAACCTTGTGAAAAATGTTTTAAAGCAAATCTTAAACATTTACTTTCAATTAAAGAGCAATATGATAAAAGTGAATTTATAAAAGTATTAAAACCAATACTTACAAAATTTAAAGACTTTAATGATTTAACAGAACTTTATAAAACGGTTTTTGAAGCACAAATCAAACCTGCTTTTATTGGTTCACAACTTTTAAGAAGCGATGCTGATAAATTTGAATTGATTGATGAATATCAAGTATTAACTACTAGTGTTCAAATATTTAAACATCCTGAAAAGATTGAATTGATTTACAATATCAATCCTCCAGAATATACACTTTCTCCTGATCATTATTTTGTTCTTTCTAAAACAAAAGAAACAGTTGCTAACTATCAACCAGGTAAAGTCACTTTAACTTCTGGAGCAGGAACTAGAAAATACTTTCAAAGAATCTATCAAAGCACAATTGCAGATGTTGCAAGAAAATATGGAATTGCTCTTGAACCAGACGATGTGTCTGCACTTTCAGAAATTGTTACTAGATACACTATTGGTTACGGAATATTAGAATTAGTATTATCAGATAGAAGATTAACAGACGTTTATATTGATTCACCAATTGGTGGTAAACCAATATATGTTGAACACAGTCAATTTGGACAATGTCAAACTAATATACTTTACACAGACAAAGAAGCAGAAAGTCTTGTAGGAAAAATGAGAGCAATGTCTGGACGTCCTTTTGATGACGCTCATCCAATCTTAGACTTTGATCTTCCTGACCTTAACACAAGAGTTGCAGTTATCGGAAGGCCTCTAGCAACTGATGGTACCGCATTTGCTTTCCGTCTTCACAAAGACACTCCATGGACTTTGCCACAATTAATAAATGCAAAATCTCTTAATCCACTAGCTGCTGGACTATTATCTTTCTTTATTGATAATAATTCTACATTGCTTGTTGCAGGTTCTCGTGGTGCAGGAAAGACGTCTCTGATGACTGCACTTATACTTGAAATTTTACAAAATAAAAGAATCATAGTTCAGGAAGACACTCTTGAATTGCCTGTAATGTACTTTAAAGATATTGGATTTAATGCTCAGAGATTAAAAACAAAATCTGCAATTGGTTCTGACGAAGAATCAGCAGAAGTTAAACCAGAAGATGCTTTAAGAACATCACTTAGACTTGGAGACTCTGCAATCATTGTTGGAGAAGTTAGAAGTGTTGAAGCTAAAGTTCTTTATGAAGCAATGAGAGTTGGTGCAGCTGGTAACGTAGTTATGGGAACAATACACGCAGACTCAGCTTACTCTGTTTGGGATAGAGTTGTTAATGACCTTGGAGTTCCAACAACTTCGTTTAAGGCAACAGATATTATTGTTGTAGCTAAACCCATTAGATTTAAGGGTTCCCTTAAGAGCTATAGAAGAATTGTACAGATTACTGAAGTTAAAAAACATTGGACAGCAGATCCTGATGCAGAAGGTGGACTTCTTGATTTAATGACTTATGATGCTAGTAAAGACAGCCTTATATTAAACGAAGACGCACTTAAAGACTCAGACTTATTTAATAAGATTGCAACTCTTTCAGGGCTTTCCATTGAAGAAATCTGGGATTACATAAAGCTACTTGGTAATGAAAAAGAATTCCAAGTAGAGGTCGCTAAAGAACTTAAATGTTTAGAGTTACTTGAGGCAGAAAACACTACGCAGGCACACAATAAGTTACTACTTTTAAAAGAAGACTGGATAGAAGAGCACGGCAAGATTGATTTCGTGCAAATAATGTCTTTGTGGAAAAAATGGTATAAAGAAGAATTTGCTCCTAAGATTGTAAAAAGAACAAATGACCATAAAGAGAAAGAAGAGTAAAGATTGCATTTCAGTCATCCGATTCTTTCGGACAACTCCCATTTTCAGTAAGTTACAATTTGTAACCAACTACTTTTTTTTAGTAATTGATAGTAACTTCTTTGTCTCTTTATCAAAATCTGATTCAAAAAACTTATCTTGTATAATTCTGTATTTCTCAAATTCTTTTTCTGCATGTTGTTTTGCAATCTCTGCAGTTATCTCTCCTGCATTCATTAATATTTCTCGTTCATCAAATTTTAAAAACGCATCAATTCTTTTTGCCCAATCTTCCATAGTCATTGGTATTTTCCTTTTTGCTCTTTCTTCTGCTAAATCTAAATATGCACTAACTATTCTCCCTAAAGATTCTAGTTCTTCTTTTGTTAAATAATTCTTAGCTATTGATACATCTGGCTTAATTATTTTGCCATCTGGAGAGTTTTTCCAGGAAGTTAAACCCATATTATCTTTTTTACTATTTGCTCTTTTAACAATTAGTTCAGGTGCGGTGTGTTTATGTATTGCGTAATGAAGTTTATTTTAAACTTTTGCAAAAAATTCTCTTGTCATTTCTGCACTTTTATCATAATCTATGCTTGTTGCATAAATGTCTGTTATTTTCTGGTAGAAATTTCTTTCACTTAATCGTATTTCTCTAATTTCGGCTAAAAGTTCATCAAAGTAATTTTTACTTAAGAAGGCTCCATTTTCTAATCTTTTCTTATCTAAGACATACCCTTTTATTGCAAATTCTTTTAATATCTTAGTTGCCCAAATTCTGAATTGAGTTGCTCTTTTTGAATTTACTCTATACCCTACGGAGATTATTGCATCTAAATTATAAAAATCTATATTACGCGATACATTTCTGCCACCCTCAATTTGAACTATTCGGAAATTCCGAATAGTTGAAGTTTCATCTAATTCTTGTGTAAGAAATATATTCTTTAAATGCTCATTAATTGTAGCAATATTTACATCAAATAATTTTGCAATCATCTTTTGACTTAACCAAATATTTTCATCTTCAAATTTAACTTCAATGCCCTCTTCTCCTACTTTTGAAGTAAATATTAAAAATTCAGTTGTGCTATTTTTAATTGCTAATTTTTTATTCACTAAATTCACCAACATTTAAATATATATAATTATTTTAAAGTATATATATACTTTAGAATTAGTAGTTTATAATCCTTTCTAGAGTAGTTGTCCAGTGCAAAATATTAATTTTGTGATTAGTTGCACAATCTGTTTCTCTTAGTTTTCCGTCTTCTGCGACTAATTTCAACTGGTTACAATTTGTAACCACTTCACTACCTTCTTCTTTTAATCTAAATTTTAAAACTTTCCAATAATTTCTAGAATCATCGCTATCAGTCAATGCACCAACTATATCCACAACTGAAAACCACCAATCTTCTTCATGCCAGATTCTTCTTATCTTTTTACTTTCAAAAATTGCTATTGAATTATTTACGTCCATAAAAACAACCTCCACATTGTAAATATATTGTTTTTGAAAGTGGGGTCGTTTTCGGGGGACCACCTGTCCAGTGCAAAAATTAAAATCTAGTCACATGGCAAGAAAAAAATTAAACTAAAAATAAAAAAAGAGAAAATAGATTTTATAATCTTTTTCTTCTATGATTATTCTTCTTAAAGAATAAAATCCTAACAACTGTTAAAACGATAACAATTCCAATTAACCAATAAATCCAATTGTTATTTGATTTCTTAATTGTTGTATCTATATATCCAGTATCTGTATATCCTGTATCTGGCGTAGTATTTGGTGTGGTGTCTATTTCTTCAATTACTTCTTCAGTTACTGGGATAGGTGTTGCTTCAACAACTGTTCCTTTTGCTACTGCTCCTGACATGCTTTTAAATTCTGCTTCTGTAACATTATCTTTAATTGAATAAATAATTGTTGCATATTGCCCTGCATTTAATGAGGCAATAGTAAATTCTAATACTGGGTCTGCAACTAATACTCTATATTGTGTTAATGATATTATTTGAGAAGCATCACTTGCAATATTTTTAGGTATTACTTGAACAACAGTTATGTCTTCCATATTACTTCCTGAATTATTTCTTATAGTAATTGTAAAAGTAGATTTATAAGTTGCTGAACTACCCGTGCCTGTTTTTACAACATTAAGAGTTGTAGTAATACTTAATAGTCCTGAATTTATTGCATCAACATAAGCTTGTATTTCATTTGTACTAAGTCCTGTACTTACTAATAACTCTCTTATCTCTGAAGCACTTGGGGAGTCTATTGAACTATAAGTTTCGGTTGTAGTTGTTAGTGTTGTTAATCCTCCGGAACTACTTCCGCCGCCACCTGTTACTTCTGTTGCACAAACATTACTTGAATTACAATATCCGCTTGTACAAATTGCATTATTTGAACAACTTACTCCGTTTGCTTGTTTTGCAATTGTTATTGCATTTAAAACAATCCATGGATTTTCTCCAGTTTTACAAAAGCCTTCAAAAGTAAATGTATCAAACTCTGCCCCATAAACTTTAATAGAAATTGTATCTCCATCATTTGCACCAATTGAATTTAAACTGAATGCACCTGATGCAATAATTCCACTTTTTAATAAAGTGCTACCGTCATAAGCCTCCACTGTTAAACCTTCAACAGTAGTAATTCCTGCTCCCGCTGTTGCTGTTCCTTTAATCCAGCAAGGTTCAGTTAATGGCCCATAAGCGAAAACCACCCCAGTTAAAATACCAATAAAGAAAAATAAAAAAAGTGTTTTAATTAATTTTTTATAATTTATCATATCATTCTCCTCTTTTTAATTTTTCCACTTTTTTCTTTATTCTGCTTCTTCAACTGGCATGTGTCTAATTGATTTATGTAATGCTTCGTTCTCTAAATCAAACACAACATAATTTAATGATGTAAAATTATCTTGCATATTATAAGATGAAAAGTTTGTATCTTCTACATCATCAATCGTATCCCATGCATTGTCTACAAAGTTGTAAACATATACGACATTTACTAAATCGCTTGTTAATCTTTCTTCATCAGGGCCTGTTGTTGCATTTAGGAAATCATCCATTACTAAATTTTCATCCCAATTCGCCATACCTTCTAATTCAAATTCTGCAAGTAAATCTCCAAAGAAAACAGACGTGAATCCACTTCCTGATTTAGGGAAATCAATTGCATAATCTTCTGGACCATTTACATCAGTTTTGAAACTATCTGTGTCGTTATTTACATTACCTGATGAATCTCTTACATACATTGTTATGTTATAATCTGTATTTTCTGTTAATCCACCTATGGCCATTGAAATTGAACCTTCATTCATATAGATTGGAGATTCTATTGATGTATTATTCCCGTCAGTGTATTCTAACCATACTTCTAAAAGACTGTTAGAATCATCTGCTATATTTGCATTAATATATACACCATCCCAGAAAATATCTGAAACTGTTATTGAAACTGTTGGTTCTGTTGTATCATCAGAAGATGCTTGTGTTGTAAATGTCCCTGTTGCATTTCCTAAATTCCCAACTATATCTCTTACATACATTGTGTAGTTATAATCTGTGTTTGCATCTAAATTATTTATGTCATATTCAATATCTGTTCCTGCACTATATGTTCTTGTTGGTGCTACAAACATATTTGATGTTCCGGTTTCTGAAACAATAGTCCAAACATCTAAAGTCCCTCCAGATAAATCATTTATATCTGCTGAAATTGTTGCACTATTTTCAGTTGTATCATTTGCATCACTTGTAATTGTAATTGTTGGAGCATTAACATCTGTATGAACTACATAATTTGCTGACGCCGAAACTGCCGCAGGAACATTACCCGCAGGGTCTGCCCAACTTGTTGCAACACTTATTACATTTGTAATATCTTCTATACCACTACTTGGAGTTAATGTTGCTGTTTGTATAAGTGGATTAGTTGCATTAATTGCTCCTATTGCTCCATTACCAACAGTTACATCTGCTGTTGCAAATTCTGTTGGTACTTCACTAAATGTAAAAGTTGCTGTTGTTGTCTCCCCAATAATTAAATCATTATCTGCAATGGTAATTGCAAGTGTTGGTCTTAATGTGTCAATTGCATAATTTGCTGAACTTGTTGTTCCAACTCCTGCAGTTCCTGCAAGATCAGTTAAACCACTTTCCGTAATTGTGATTACATTCTCATTATCATCTGTATTTATTGATGGAGTAAATGTTGCAGTAAAAACTATATTATCGGAAGTTGCTACTGTTGTTAATATACCATTATCTATTGTTGTAATGTCTGCATTTGCAAAACCAGTTACTGCTTCTGTAAATGTAATTGTTACTAATGAAGTTTCTCCTGCTTTTAGTGCAGTATCTGCTAAAACAATACTTGTTACATCTGGCGCTGTGCCATCGTAAATAATACTTAATTGTGTTGCAGCTGTGTTTGCATTACCTGCAGCATCTATTGCTTTATCTGCGGCAATATTAAATGTAACTGCTCCATCGGCTGTGGGGGTTACATTAAAATCATATGTAGCATCGCTTACTGCCGTAAAAGAACTTTCATCAATTGTTCCGTTTACTATATCTATGTCTCCTTCAATAAATGTAGTAACGCCTTCACTAAATGATACTTTTATACTCATTGGAGAATCATTTGTTGGAGATGATGGAGGATTGAGAAAAAATGGTGTTGGTCTCATTGTGTCAACAGAATAATTTGCTGAATAAGTAATTGCTTCAGGAGCATTTCCTGCAGCATCTGTCCAAGCTCTTGAAACACTAACTGTATTTAATGCAACAGTCCTACTTGAAGTTGGTGTTAATACTGCGGTTTGTTCAAGTACATTTGTATCAGTTATTGTTCCTATTGCGCCTGTAATTACTGTTACATCTGCTGTAGCAAACCCTGTTGGCGCTTCACTAAATGTAAATGTTACTGTTGCTGTATCTCCATAATTTAATTCATTATCATCCATTGTTATTGTTAATATTGGTTCTTTTGTATCTATTTCATAATTGCCAGAACTAGTTGTACTTGCTCCAGCATTACCTGCAAGATCTGCAACTCCTGTTTTTGTAATTGTGATTACATTAGATGTATCTTCTATATCGTCTGTTGGTTCAAATGTTGCTAACCAAATTATATTATCGGTAGTATTTACATCGGTTAATATTCCATTGGCAATTGTCGTAATGTCATCGTTATCAAAACCAGTTACTGCTTCGTTAAAAGTAATTGTTACTAATGAAGTTTCTCCTACTTTTAATGCAGCATCTGCAAGAACAATTCCTACTGTTGGTCTTAATGTATCGATTGTATAATTTGGAGATGTTGATCCTTCTGCGGGTGGATTACCTGCTGCGTTTGTCCAATCCGTTCCTGTTGTAATTGTATTTACTGCATCTTCAACATCTGCTGTTGGGGTAAATACTACAGTAAATACTAATGGGTCTCCAGTGTCATTATTAAAATCACCAACTGTTCCATTCTCGTGAGTTATTATATCATCGATTGTGAAATTTGTAGGCTCTTCACTAAAAGTTAAAGTTGCTGTTGAAGTATCTCCTATCTTTAATGCGTTATCGCTTAAAGTAATTTCTAATGTTGGTCTTACAGTATTAATTGTATAATTACCAGAAGTCAAACCTGCTAATGGAGCATTTAATGCAAGATCATTCCAGTCGGTTCCAACAATTATTGTATTTTCTGCATCTTTTTTATTTGGATCTGCTGTAAAAGTTGCAGTATAAATTAAAGGATTTCCAGTCACTGTAAATCCGGATATTTCTCCATTAGCTACACTTATATCTTCCGTAGTAAAGCCAGTTACTGCTTCACTAAATGTAAACGTTATTGTGGTCGAATTATTAGTGGCAGTGAATGTATCTCTGCCTAAAACAATACTATTTATTGTTGGTAAAGTATTATCAATAGTAAATATTCCACTCATTACGTTGAATGCTCCGTCTATAAAAAATCCAACTTTATAATTTGTCCCATCATCTCGAGAACTTGTATCCCAAGAATAACTAGTAACATTATCCCCTGTCATTGCGATAGACACCCAATTTTCAGAATCAATTGTATAATAAATTGAATACATACACTCTGTATTATCTTTTCCATTTAATATTTCCCAAGTGACATTTTGTGTACCACCCCATTTATTTCCTGCTAATGGAGCAGTTATACTTACATCACTAGACGTTACTGGACAAATAGCAAATACGCTACCAATAAAATATATTAAAAACATTCCTAAAATTAGTTTTGATATGATACTTTTATTCATTTACTTTATCTCCCGTTAAATTTAGATTTATATCTCTTATTACTTTTTTTAAGTAATATATTAGTATAATAAATTGATAAATAACCGTATGACAATTGCTATATTTATAGCATCATTGTATTTATAAACTTAACTTAAAAAAAATTAACTGTATTTCCTTATAGTTAATAGATTTATTCTAGAGTAATAGCTACAAAAATAAATTTTTGGTTTATACACGAATTAGTAGTGGTTGACTAATGATATTTAAAAAGTGAATGGCAAAATGCATTCACTATTTATATAAAGTGAATGATAAAATGCATTCACTATTGTGTTACTGTAAATGACACATTTCTTGATTTTTCGTCATTACAAATGACCCATTTAATAAGCTATAAATTATAGAATCTAGTCATATAGCAAGAAACCATTGCGCGCGAGCTCAAGCGTTACGGGCTCAAAAAAAGAAAAAGAAAGAAAATTGTAAAGTTATTAGCTTTACAATTTAGTTTTTACAACTTATATTTTGTTGATTTCTACGATTAAAGCTCTTGCTGCAAAGTTTTTCTGTATCAGCATGCTTGTATAACCTGCAACAACTATGTCGCCGTTAGCAACTTTACCCATTACGTAATCTCCTATGCTTTATCTGGTGTAACATTATTTAAGAAAAGTACTAATATCCTTTAAATCAAGACAAGTTATTTTAATGTCGTTAATTTGATCTATTTTACTTGAGAAACTTTTTGCAATAATAATGAATTCTTCACAGCGATCCTTTAGACCCCATTTTACATATTTAGATTTCAAAATTAACTCATTTGCAACTACTTTTGCATTAACTTTATCTTGCCACTTGACTTCGCAAAAAAGTATATTTTGTTTTGTAATACTGTCTACACCCACGATGTCAATCTCATATGTTGATTTGTTTTTATCAGTTATATATTTTAAAGGCATTTTACCCCAAACTCTACCAAATAAATTATATTTATTTTTTGTGGGCAATTGATAACCTATAAATAATTCTTTAATTAAATCTTCAAATTTATATCCAAAATAATTATCTAGATCATTTTTATAAAAGTTATATATCTCATTTGGTTCATGTGATTCAATATATGATGAATCAGAGAATAAATATCTAAACCAAAATTGCAAATAATTATCTTTTATTTTATATAATCTGCCTTTAAAGCTTTTACTTTCAGTTATAGGTATTTCTTCAATAATTATAGAGAGGTTCTTTAAAACAAATAAATATTTAGAAACCAAGGAATAATCCAAATGTGTAAAGTCAACTATTTCTTTTTGTTTTTGATTGCCTTGTGAAATTGCACTTAAAATTAATTTATAATTTGTGGTTTCTGTAAATTCGTAATTTAAAAGAAGATTACCTTCTTGATTTAAGAAATTTCCTTTAGTAAATATTTGTTCAATAATATTAGTTTCAAATGAACAATCTTGATTTAATTTTTGTAAATATGCAGGAATGCCTCCAAATACAAAATAAAGTTTACATAAATCAATTAAATTATGTTTTGGTAGAAATGAAGAAATGTGCTTAAATGGAATTGGCTCTAAATTCCATTGTGCAGTTCTTCTTCCGTATAATGGACTTTTGATATTTAATACTTTTTTCTCCATAATTGAAATTGACGAGCCAGTTAAGATTAAAAGTATATTTTTATTAATTAATTGTTCATCCCATAACTTTTGAAAAATGGAAGGGATGCTTGAATTCTTTTTAATCAAATAAGGAAATTCATCAATAACTATAATTATTTTTTCTGGTTTTGTATAAAATTTAAAAAATATTGAAAATAAATCATACCAGCTATCTATTTTTAAATTATTAAATCCATTACCTGCGATTGCAGATAATTCTTTTTGAAAGCTTTTAATATTTATTATATCTCCCTCTTCACTACACATATAGTATGTGCCTATCTTATTTTTTAAAAACTCTAAAGATAATTGAGTTTTACCTATTCTTCTTCTCCCATAGAGTATAAATAAATCAGCGTTATTGTTTTTATATAATTTATTTAAGAATAGTAATTCCTTCTCTCTATTAATAAATTTTTTATCTATGGTCATAAATAAGATATAATAAGATATATTTAAAAATAGTGTTATTTTGGAGTAAGAAGTATAATACTCGGGTGTCCAAAATTGGTTGTTTTAAATTGTGCAGTGGGGTTGCACAAATATGGATTTTTTGTGCATTACCAATGATCCATTTAATGACCTCTAAATTATAAAATCCAGTCACATCACAAGAAAAAAATTAAACTAAAAAAAGAAAAAGAAAGAAAATTGTAAGTAATTAACTTACAATTTAGTTTTGTCGAACTTACATAGCGTTGATTGCTTAAGATTAAAGCTCTTGCTGCAAAGTTTTC